>NZ_JBJMAB010000118.1:0-511 GCF_045799175.1 Streptomyces sp. VTCC 41912 | reverse complement strand
ACCTCGCCGAACGGGCCGGTGACAAGCTGACCGACGTCACGGATCAACTCTCCGACGTCGCCGACAACGGAGGCTCGCTCGCAGGAATGGGGGCCGCCCTCCTCGGTGGTGGATCGCCCGTGAAGAAGCTGGTCGGGGGAGCGGTGAAGGGCCTCGGCGGCAATGTGCTGGAGAAGGTCAAGGAGACCTTCGGCGGGGGCAAACGCTCTTCGGGGGACCGGAAGGTCACCAACATCGTCGAGGTCATCGACGTCGGGCTGCCGGTACGCACCGTCTACAACCACTGGACGCAGTTCGAGAAGTTCAGCAGTTTCACCAAGGGCGTGCGTGACGTCTCGACGAGCGACGAGGTGACGACGCACTGGAAGGCCAAGGTCGGCCCCTCAACCCGCACGTGGAAGGCCACCGTGCTGGAGCAGGTGCCCGACGAGCGCATCATCTGGACGTCCGAGGGCGCCAAGGGTTCGACGCGGGGAATGGTGAGCTTCCACGAGGTCACGTCCGACCTCAC
>NZ_JBJMAB010000117.1:0-521 GCF_045799175.1 Streptomyces sp. VTCC 41912 | reverse complement strand
TCACCCCCATCCCGCCTGGCCACATACCGCTGCTCAAACAACGACGACACATTCGCATCCACCAACGGATGCAACCCCGCACCGACGGCCCGGCCGGAAACCCCCGCCGGCAGGTCCTCGACGGAACCGGACTCGTCGGCCGACGCCACCCAGTACCGCTCGCGGGCGAACGGGTAGCCCGGCAGCGGGATGCGGCGCCCGGTCACGCCCGGGACGTCGGACCACTCGACCTCGGCGCCCCGCGTCCACAGCTCGACCAGGGCGTGCAGATCGCCGGCCGCGGTGGCCGTGCGCACCGCCCCCGCGTGCTCGCGCACCGCGCCCGACCGGCTCCGGCCACGCCGGACACCGGGGACGGACGCCTCCCCGCGGGCGAACTCCGCCAGCAGCCGCACGAGTTCGGCACCGTCGTCGGTAATGACGACGAGTCGCTCCTCCATGGCTTCGCGTCCGGTGTGGAGCGTGTACGCGACGTCGGCCAGCGCCACCCGCTCACGCTCCAGGAACGCCCCGAGACGGCC
>NZ_JBJMAB010000116.1:0-542 GCF_045799175.1 Streptomyces sp. VTCC 41912 | reverse complement strand
TTCGTGACCCGGGGCGCGACGACCGGGCACGACGTGGCCGCTGCCGCGGTGTGGGGCCTGGTGCGTTCGGCCCAGTCCGAGAACCCGGGCTGCTTCGCCCTCCTCGACCTCGATCCGAACGCCGACCCGAACGATCCCACCACGCTCCCGCTCACCGCCTTGACCGGCGAAGAGCCGCAACTACGCCTCTCCGAGGGCGATGTGCTCGCCGCGCGCCTGGTCCGTCGGCCGTTGCCTGCGGGGGAGTCGGCGGCGGGTGTGGGTGCGGGGTTCGCCGGTGGTGCGGGTGCGGTGTTGATCACTGGTGGTACGGGTGGTTTGGGTGCGGTGTTGGCCCGTCATCTGGTGGTCGAGCACGGCGTGCGGGAGTTGCTGTTGGTCAGCCGCAGTGGTCAACGGGCGGCGGGTGCGGCCGAGTTGGTTGCCGAGCTGTCGGAGTCCGGTGCGATGGTGCGGGTGGTTGCCTGCGATGTGTCGGATCGTGCTGCGGTGTTGGGGTTGGTGGCTGGTCATCGGGTGTCGGCTGTGGTGCATGCGGCCGG
>NZ_JBJMAB010000115.1:0-575 GCF_045799175.1 Streptomyces sp. VTCC 41912 | reverse complement strand
CGTGTTCACGAAGAAGCCGACGAGGTCGTCCAGGGCCTGGTCGGTGCGCCCCGCGGTGGGCGTGCCGAGGGGGATGTCCGTGCCGGCGCCCAGCCGGGTCAGCAGGGTCGCCACCGCCGCCTGGAGCGCCATGAAGACCGTCGCCCCGTGCGCACGAGCAAGCCCGGCCAGCCGCCCGTGCAACCCGGCCGACAACTCGAACCGAACCAGGCCCCCTTCGTACGTCGGCTGCGCCGGACGCGCCCGGTCCGCCGGCAGGGACAACTCCTGCGGCAGGCCGGCGAGCGTACCCGCCCAGAACCGCCCCTGCTCCGCACCGACTTCCGCCAACAACTCCCGCTGCCACAACGTGTAGTCCGCATACTGCACCGGCAACGCACACCACTCCGGCGCCGCACCCGCCAACCGCGCCTCATACGCCACCGACAGGTCCCGCAACAACGGCGCCTCGGACCACCCGTCACTCGCAATGTGATGCAACGTCAACAGCAACACATGCGCCTCGGCACCAGGCGAGAACAACGTCACCCGCAACGGCAACTCCGACGCCAACGCGAACGGCGCGAACGCCGCTT
>NZ_JBJMAB010000114.1:0-578 GCF_045799175.1 Streptomyces sp. VTCC 41912 | reverse complement strand
ACGTCCCAGCCACGATTCGTCGGGAAGTCACCGATCGCATCAGCGCCCTCGCTCACCAGACGCCACAGCTCCTCCGGGGACCCCACCCCACCCGGATACCGGCAGGCCATCCCCACCACCACGACCGGATCATCCGCCAACGACACCCGCCCCGGAACCAGCTCCCGCACCTCAGCCTCGACAGCACCGAACAACTCGGTCTGCAAGTGATCGGCCAGCGCGGTCAGGGTGGGGTGGTCGAAGACCATGGTGGCCGAGAGGTGCAGGCCGGTGGCGGTGCGCAGGCGGTTGCGGAGTTCGACGGCCGTCAGGGAGTCGAAACCCAGGTCGCGGAAGGCGCGTTCGGCGTCGATGGCGTCGCCGTCGGTGTGGCCGAGGACGAGCGCGGCGCTGCTGCGGACGAGGGCGAGCAGTGCGTCGTGTCGTCGGGCGTGGTCGAGTGGGGCGAGTCGTTGGGCGAGTCCGGTGTCCGCGCCGGGGGCGAGGGCGGTGGTCGCTGCGGTGCGGCGGACGGGTGCCTTGACCAGGCCGCGGAGGACGGGCGGGACGGTGGGCTGGTTGCGCAGCGCCGTCACATC
>NZ_JBJMAB010000113.1:0-616 GCF_045799175.1 Streptomyces sp. VTCC 41912 | reverse complement strand
ATCATCTGGACGTCCGAGGGCGCCAAGGGTTCGACGCGGGGAATGGTGAGCTTCCACGAGGTCACGTCCGACCTCACACGGATCGTTCTCGTCGTCGAGTACTACCCCATGGGGCTCTTCGAGAAGACCGGAAACCTATGGCGAGCACAGGGACGCCGGCTGCGCCTGGACCTCAAGCACTTCCAGCGCTACGCCAGCCTCGCTGAAGAGGAACCGGAGGGCTGGCGCGGTGAGATCCGCGACGGGGAAGTGGTCCTCAGCCATGAAGAAGGACTGGAGGAGGACGAAGCGGAAGGGGACTACGACGACGAGGAGGGCGAAGACGAGGAGGGCGAAGAGGGCGACGAAGGCGAAGACGGAGACGGAGACGAGCGGTTCGACGACGAGTACGACGAGTACGAGGACGACGAGGAGGATGCCGAGGGCGACGAGGCGGCATGAGGCCGCCGCTCCGAGGGACGCCCTTGGTGACGGCTCGTGCGCGCACCGTGCCCCAGGACCCGGTGTACGCAGGGCGACGGCGCGTGTGCCCCACGTCTGGACGATCTCCGGCGGTGATCGGGACGGTCCTGGGCGGAACGCAGGTGGATACCATGGAGGGGCGCCGTGTGCGCGC
>NZ_JBJMAB010000112.1:0-631 GCF_045799175.1 Streptomyces sp. VTCC 41912 | reverse complement strand
GCGAACAACTCCTCACCACGACGCCACACCGCACGCAACCCACGGAACACCGGACCATAACCAAACCCAGCCCCCGCGAACTCCTCGTAGCACCCCTCAACATCCACCCCCACAGCATCCCGAGGAGGCCACACCCCACCATCGAAACCCACATCACCCGGCGCTGCCCCCGGAGCCAACACACCCGACGCATGCAGCGACCAAACACCCTCACCGACCGCATCCGGGCACGAGTACACCCCAACGGACCGACGACCCACCTCATCCGGATCACCCACCGCCACCTGCACCCGCACCCCGCCCACCTCAGGCAACACCAACGGAGCAGCCAACGTCAGCTCCGCCACCCGATCACAACCAACCCCCTCCCCCGCACACAACACCATCTCCAACAACGCAGTCCCCGCAACAACCACCCGACCCAACACCACATGATCCGCCAACCACGACTGCGACCGCGACTGCACAGAAAGACGACCGGTGAACAACACTCCCTCACCAGCAGCGAGTTCCACCGCAGCACCCAACAACGCATGCTCCGTCACACCAAGCCCCACAGCCCGCACATCACCACCACCGCCAGCCCGACCCACCGGCCAGAACCACTCACGCTGGAACGCATACGTCGGCA
>NZ_JBJMAB010000111.1:0-647 GCF_045799175.1 Streptomyces sp. VTCC 41912 | reverse complement strand
TCGCGTCCGGTGTGGAGCGTGTACGCGACGTCGGCCAGCGCCACCCGCTCACGCTCCAGGAACGCCCCGAGACGGCCGGCGTACTCCCGCAACCGCTCCTCGTCCCGCGCCGACACCACGAACACCAACGGATCCCCGACCCGCTGCGCCCCCGCCACCAACTCCACACCCGCACCGGTGTCCGCGCCCGTGCCGGTGAACTCCTCCACCACCACATGCGCATTCGAACCACCCGCACCGAACGAACTCACCCCGGCCCGACGCGGCACCACCACACCCTCAACCACCCGCACCGGCCACTCACCGGACTCCCGCTGCACCCGAAAACCCGACGCAGCAAAATCAATCTGCGGATTCAACTCCCCCGCATGCAACGACGGCACCAACCGCCCGTGCTTCAACTGCAACAACACCTTCGTCAAACCGGCAATACCCGCCGCCGACTCCAGATGCCCGATATTCGACTTCACCGACCCAATCGCACAGGCCCCAACACCCTCAGCACCACCAAACGCCCGCCGCAGACCCGTGATCTCAATCGGATCCCCCAACGACGTCCCCGTCCCATGCGCCTCCACATACGACACCGAACCCGGCTCCACCCCCGCCCGACCCCACGCCGCAGCAATCACCCGCTCCTGCGCCCG
>NZ_JBJMAB010000110.1:0-659 GCF_045799175.1 Streptomyces sp. VTCC 41912 | reverse complement strand
CGATGAGTTGTGGTCGAGAATCGAGCCGTTGCTGCCATCGAAACCCGATGGTCAGCGGCGGCCGGGGCGGAAGAAGGTGTTGGAGGACCGCAAGGTGCTCTGCGGCATCTTGTTCGTCCTCTACACCGGCATCCAGTGGGAATGGCTGCCCGGCGAGCTCGGGTTCGGCTCGGGGATGACCTGCTGGCGGCGGCTGCGGGACTGGAACAACGCCGGGGTGTGGCAGCGGCTGCACGAGGTGCTACTGGACGAACTGCGGGCCACCGAGCGTCTGGACTTGTCGCGGGCGGTGATCGACAGCTCCCACGTCCGGGCGCTCAAGGGCGGCCCAAAACCGGACGGAGCCCGGTCGACCGAGGCCGACCGGGCTCCAAACACCACGTGATCTGCGACGCCACAGGCATCCCGCTGGCTGTGACGCTGACCGGAGGAAACCGCAACGATGTCACCCAGCTGATGCCCCTGCTGGAAGCGATCCCGCCCATCCGCGGCAAACGCGGCCGGCCCCGCAAGCGACCGAAGGAGGTCTACGCCGACCGAGGCTACGACCACGACTGCTACCGGCGCCAGGTCTGGGCAAAGGGCATCAAGCCGGTCATCGCCCGACGCGGCACCGAACACGGCTCCGGCCTGGGAACCAAGCGATGGGTCGTGGAACA
>NZ_JBJMAB010000108.1:0-729 GCF_045799175.1 Streptomyces sp. VTCC 41912 | reverse complement strand
GGTCGAGCGCGTACGCGCCGGTGCCGAGGGTCGGCGCGTACCCGCCCTCGGCCGTCACGGGGTGCGCCGGGTGAGCGGGCGTGCCGAGGGACAGGAACTCCGTCTTGCCGGTGACCTTGGCGAGCCAGGCGAGGGTGCTGCGCCGGTCCGCCCACCAGTGGGTCGCCGCATCGACGCCGAGGCCGGCCGCCACGCCCGTGACCGTGACGGGGAGGTCGAGGGCCCAGACGACCGCCGCGAGGGCGATGCCCTTGGTGATCGTCAATCCGATGACGTGCAAGGTGCAGGCGATCCGACCGGCCCGGCTGGATTGGCCCGGGGCCCGGTCGTTCTCGCCCTTGTGGGCCGCCTGGTGGGAGGTCTGGACCCAGTGGTCTCCCACCGAGTGCGCAACGAACAGCGCGACAAACACGGCGGCGAACACGGCTGCTGCGGTCATGGGTGCTGATCTCCTTCGCGGTTTCCCGCTGTTATTTCCGCTGGCTTTTTTGCTTGCGGTAATTAGATGATGCAGACTCCGAGTCTGCATGTCTAGGGGTTCGCAGACTCCGAGTCTGCGTAGGGCGCGTTCGTGCTGGTCAGGCCCTCAAAACTTCTCGCGATCCGGCGGCCTCTTCCGCTCCCTCGGCACACATCCGGCGTGACATGCGCCCCACTGAAGCGGGGCCGGGAGCTGTCGCGGCGCCCTCCGGCGGGGGAGGGTAAAGCGGACGGGCGCGTCCGCGCCCG
>NZ_JBJMAB010000107.1:0-735 GCF_045799175.1 Streptomyces sp. VTCC 41912 | reverse complement strand
CGCGCGTTCGCGGTGAACCGGACGGCCTGCCGGTTGTCCTTGCGGGACTTGAACCTGGGCGCCCCCATCCGCGGGCGCTTTCCCTTGAGCCCGTCGAAGAAATTCCGGTACGCAGTGTCCAAGTCGCGTAGGGACTGCTGGAGGACCACCGCGGACACCTCGGCGAGCCATGCCCGCTCGGGGGTCTTCTTCGCCTCGGTGAGCTGCTTGCCCAGTACGGCGGAGGAGACAAACGGCAGCCCGGCTGCACGGGCGGTCTCGCGGACGCGAAGCGCGTCGTTGAACACCACCCGAGCGCACCCGAACGCCCTGGCCAGCGCCGAACGCTGCGGACCGTTCGGATACATCCGAAAGGCGTACCCGAGCTGCACGCCCAGAATCTTACTGAAGTTGGATTATGACCGAGTATCAGAACATCCGCACAGGTCGTCACGTCACTGCGTGTTCGTCATGCACGCGCACTTGGTTTTCGTGACGAAGTACCGACACAACGTCTTCTCCGACACCCACTTGAAGCGCATGGAAGAGATCACGCGAAGCGTCTGCGTGGACTTCGAGACCGAGTTGCAGGAGTACCCGGAACTGGTCCGGCACTACTGGCGGGCACAACGACTGTGGTCCGGCTCGTACTTCGCCGGATCGGTCGACGGGGCCCCACTGTCAGTCGTCCGCCAGTACATCAAACAGCAGAACCGTCCGCTCCAGCCTGCGAGCCAGAGCAGCACTCACAATCGC
>NZ_JBJMAB010000106.1:0-767 GCF_045799175.1 Streptomyces sp. VTCC 41912 | reverse complement strand
GACGGGACGGTGTGGGTGACGGGTGGTACGGGTGGTTTGGGTGGTGTGTTGGCTCGGCATTTGGTGCGGTCGTGTGGGGTGCGTCGTTTGTTGTTGTCCAGTCGTTCTGGTGGGGCTGGGGGTGGTGTGGCGGAGTTGGTTGCGGAGTTGGAGTCGTTGGGTGCGTGGGTGTCGGTGGTGGTGTGCGATGTCGCTGATGCTGATGCGGTGGCGGGTGTGGTGTCTGGTGTTTCGGATGCTTATCCGTTGACGGCTGTGGTGCATGCGGCTGGTGTGTTGGATGACGGGGTGGTGGGGTCGTTGACGTCGGAGCGGTTGGCTTCGGTGTTGCGGCCGAAGGTGGATGGTGCGTGGAATGTGCATGTGGCGACGCGTGGGTTGGATTTGGGCGCGTTCGTTGTGTTTTCTTCGGTTGCTGGTGTGTTGGGTGGTGCGGGGCAGGCGAATTATGCGGCGGGGAATGCGTTTTTGGATGCGTTGGCGGTGTATCGGGTGGGTGCGGGTTTGCCTGGTGTGTCGTTGGCGTGGGGTGCGTGGGATCAGGGTGTGGGGATGACGGCGGGGTTGGGGGAGCGTGAGGTCCGTCGTGCTGCTGATTTGGGGATGCCGTTGTTGGGGGTGGAGCAGGGGTTGGCGTTGTTCGACGCTGCTTTGGCGACGGGTGGTTCGGCTCTGGTGCCGGTGCGTCTGGATGTGACGGCGCTGCGCAACCAGCCCACCGTCCCGCCCGTCCTCCGCGGCCTGGTCAAGGCACCCGTCCGCCGCAC
>NZ_JBJMAB010000105.1:0-784 GCF_045799175.1 Streptomyces sp. VTCC 41912 | reverse complement strand
ACATCCCCCTCGGCACGCCCACCGCGGGGCGCACCGACCAGGCCCTGGACGACCTCGTCGGCTTCTTCGTGAACACGCTGGTGCTGCGCACCGACACCTCCGGCAACCCCTCGTTCGCGGAGTTGTTGCAGCGGGTGCGGGAAGCGGACCTGGCGGCGTTCGGGCACGAGGACCTGCCGTTCGAGCGGATCGTGGAGGAACTCAACCCCGACCGGACCGGTGGCCGGCACCCGCTGTTCCAGACCATGCTGGTGCTCCAGAACAACACCGAGGCGGCCTTCCACCTCGCCGACACCACCCTCACCCCGTACGCCCTCGACACCCTCCCCTCCAAGTTCGACCTCAGTTGGAGCTTCACCGAGAAGCAGGACGCCGAGGGCAACCCGGCGGGGATGGCGGCGGCCCTGGTCTTCGCCACCGACCTCTTCGACGCGGCCACGGCCGAACTGCTGCACCGCCTGTTCGTGCGGGTGGTGGACGCGGTGACGGGGGATCCTGAGGCGGGGGTGGAGACGGTCGGCGTCTTCGAGTCCGTGGAGCAGGAGCGGACCTTGTTGCGGCGCGGTGAACAGCGCCGTGCCGAACTGCGTGCGGATGCGGAGCGTCGCGAAGCCTCGGCGGTGTCGGGCACTGAGGGCGGTTCGGCGCGGGGGCCGCGGTCGGTGCGGGAGGAGTTGTTGTGCGGCCTGTTCGCGCAGGTGCTCGGTCTGCCGAGCGTGCTGCCTGACGACAATTTCTTCGCGTTGGGTGGGCATTCGCTGAAGGCGACGCGGTTGATCGGTCG
>NZ_JBJMAB010000104.1:0-806 GCF_045799175.1 Streptomyces sp. VTCC 41912 | reverse complement strand
CGTCGAGACGGGAACGGCCGGCGCGGCGGTCGGCGCGTCGCCGGAGGGAATGAGCCATGACTGTGTACGTCTACTCCGTGGTCTCCACCGACCATCCGCAACGCCTCGACGAACTCGACGGTGTCGGGGACCCGCCGGCGAAACTCCGCACGGTTCGGCACGGCTCACTGTCCGCGGTCGTCAGCGATGCGCCCGAGGACCTGCGGCCCAAACGCCGCGACCTCAACGCCCACCACACCGTGCAGGAGCACTTGATGGCCGACGGTGCGGTCCTCCCGCTGCAGTTCGGTTTCACGGCCGCCGACGAGGACGCGGTGCGCGCGGTCCTCGAAGAGCGCGTGGACGTGCTCACCGCCCAGTTGGCGGCGCTGGACAACTGCGTCGAGTACAACCTCAAGGTGGGCCAGGACGAGGAGGCGCTGCTGCGCCGGGTCCTGAGCGAATCGGACCAGGCACGGGCACTGAACGACGAGATCAGAAGCGGCAGCAGCAACCCCGAGTTGCCCCTCGCCCTCGGCGAACTGGTCGTCCAGGAAGTCCAGGCGCGCCAGGGCCGCCTGGCCGCGGACATCGTGGCCGCCCTCCGCGGAGCCGTGCGCCAGGAGCACCTTTCCGAGCCGGCGGCGAACGACTTCCTGAACGTCTCGTTCCTCGTGCATCGGGACGACGAGGAGGACTTCCTCGCCGCGGAGAAACAACTCGCCGACGAGCTCGGAGCGGAATTCACGGTCCGCCTCCACGGCCCGCTGCCCGCCTACAGCTTCGTCTGAGGAGGCCGGACATGGGACTGCTGACGCAGATCGCGA
>NZ_JBJMAB010000103.1:0-822 GCF_045799175.1 Streptomyces sp. VTCC 41912 | reverse complement strand
GGACGATCTCCGGCGGTGATCGGGACGGTCCTGGGCGGAACGCAGGTGGATACCATGGAGGGGCGCCGTGTGCGCGCGGCGCGGAACGCATGAGGTCTCCGATGTCGGAGAGAGCAATGGCCGCAGGCGAAGAGGACCATCCGCAAAGGGCCCGGCGTACGCCCCGGCGACGTACCGAGGCGGCGGACGGATCTGGCGAGGAGCGCCGCGCCACGAAGGGTTCGGGCACGGGAGACAAGCACCGTGTCACGGCCCGGCGGGCGATGCACTACGCGGCCGAGCAACTCCAGGAGCTGTTGGGGCGGGCGCCGGAATCCGTCTCGGCGGTCACTCCCACCTCGGACGGTTGGCAGGCGGACGTGGAAGTCCTGGAACTGGAACGGGTTCCGCCGACGACCAGCGTGATGGCCAGCTACCGAGTCAAGCTGGACGAGGAGGGCGAACTCGTCGCCTACGAACGCATCCGCCGCTACACCCGCGGCCAGATCGACAAGGGCCGCTAGCCGGCCGGCAGGACGCGCCATACAGGGCGTGACGAACGAGCGCGCCGCCCGCGAGCCGAACGGGCAGCTGAAAGGAGGCACCATGACTGTGGTGCCGCAGGGTGAAGGAGCACTGGCCAGGAGCAACGGCGGTGGCTCGGGCAACCTCTACGACGTTCTCGACCTGATCCTCGACCGCGGCTTGGTCATCGACGTCTTCGCACGGGTGTCGTTGGTCGGTATCGAGCTGGTCAAGGTGGACGCGCGCATCGTCGTCGCCAGCGTCGACACCTACCTGCGCTTCGCCGAAGCCTGCAACCGGCTGGATCTGGAGTCCGGT
>NZ_JBJMAB010000102.1:0-823 GCF_045799175.1 Streptomyces sp. VTCC 41912 | reverse complement strand
GCGGTAGTGGTGGCGGCCAGAGTGGTTGTCGTACCGAGGAGAGAACGACTTCGACTTCCCTGGGGGGACCCGAAATGACTGCCGGCACCGCTACCCGCTCCGCTCGTCGCCGCACCCTGCGGGTTGCCGCCGCTGCTCTGACGGCGGCTGCCGCGTTCTCCCTGACCGCCTGCTCCGGTTCGGACGCGGCGGGTTCCAAGGCGGGGGGCCAGTCGGGTACGGGTGTGGCCGCGGAGGCCAGCGGTGTGGGTTCGGCGGACTCCAGTGGCGCGGATTCCCAGGCCGGGTCGCAGGGCACCGAGGCTCAGCCGGACAACGCCAAGGCGGGTTCCGGCAACGGCATTTCGGCCCGGTCCGGCGGCACCTCGGCCCGTGCCGGCTCCGGCGACAGCGCGGCGAAGAGCGGCGGGAAGGTCCCGTTCTGCCGCACGTCGGACCTGATCATGGATGCCTCGGACAGCTCGCCCGACCAGAAGGTGGGCGAGATCACCGTGCAGATGACGAACAAGGGCGGCGGCACCTGCTCGGCGGCGGGCTTCGCGGGCGTCGACCTGAAGGACGCCGACGGCACCTCCGCCCCGGTGCACCGCGGTGGTGAGGTGCCTCGCATCACCGACCTGAAGCCCGGTGACACCGCCACCTTCAGCATCTCGTACAAGGTCGACTTCAGCGGCGACAGCCTGGCCAGCCCGACCGACATCATCGTGACGCCGCCGAACGAGACCCACAGCGTCGACCTCAAGTGGCCCGCGGACGCGCTGAAGCTGGGCGGTTCGTACGACGAGAGCATCCAGGTCCACCCGGTCGGCATCGCCAACTGACC
>NZ_JBJMAB010000101.1:0-827 GCF_045799175.1 Streptomyces sp. VTCC 41912 | reverse complement strand
GAATCCGTCGCCAACGCCTCCCGCGGACTCATCCCGAAGAAACCAGGATCGAACTCCCCGGCCTCGTGGAGGAAACCGCCCGAACGCGTGTAGGTCGTGCCAGGGTGATCCGGGTCCGGGTGGTAGAGGGACTCGACGTCCCAACCGCGGTTGGTCGGGAATCCGGAGACCGCGTCGGTGCCTTCGGTGAGGAGCTGCCACAGGTCCTCGGGCGAGCCGATGCCGCCCGGGTAGCGGCAGGCCATGCCGACGATGACGATCGGGTCGTCCGCGACGACCGCGCCGCGCCGCGCCGCGGACGCCACCTCGGCCTGCGTGCCCAGGAGTTCGTCGCGGAGGTGGGTGGCGAGGTGGCGGACGGTCGGGTAGTCGAAGACCAGGGTGGCGGGCAGGCGCAGACCGGTGGCGGTGTTGAGGCGGTTGCGGAGTTCGACCGCGGTCAGGGAGTCGAATCCCAGGTCGCGGAAGGCGCGGCCGGCGTCCACGTCGTCGCCGGTGGCGTGGCCGAGGACCCGCGCGACCTGGCCGCGGACGAGGTCCAGGACCAGTTCCTGGCGAGCCTCCTCGTCCAGTCGGCCCAGACGCTGGGCGAGGTCGTTGGCGGTGGCGGATCCGGCGCCCGCGGCACGGCGGGCCCGGACGCGGATCAACGACCGCAGCAGCGAGGGCACTTCACCCTGAGCCCGCAGGACGGGAAGGTCCAGGCGGACCGGAACGCAGGTCGCATCGGTACCGGCCAGGGCCGCGTCGAAGAGGGCCAGCCCCTGCGCCACCGAAAGCGGCGGAACACCGGAACGACTCAACCGGTCCGCATCGGCATCCGACAA
>NZ_JBJMAB010000100.1:0-856 GCF_045799175.1 Streptomyces sp. VTCC 41912 | reverse complement strand
ACGCGCATGTCCAGGCCGCCGCCCTCGCGGGGTTCGGCGGTGATGGTGCCGTCGTGGGCGCGGACCACGGAGCGGACGATGGACAGGCCCAGGCCGACGCCCTTGTCGCTGCCGGTCCGCTCGGTGCGCAGCCGCCGGAACGGCTCGAAGAGGTTCTCCACCTCATACGCCGGCACCACCGGACCCGTATTGGACACCACCAGCACCGCGCACCCCGGGTGCGGCTCGGTGGTCACCTCCACCCAGCCCCCCTCCGGCACGTTGTACCGCACCGCGTTCTGCACCAGATTCAACGCGATCCGCTCCAACAACACCCCGTTGCCCTGCACGAACACCTGCTGACGCACCCCACGCAGCTCCACCCCCTTGGCCTGCGCCTCCTCCCGCGTCTGATCCACCGCCTGCGACGCCACCTCCGACAGATCCACCGGACGCTTGTCCACGATCTTGTTCTCACTGCGCGCCAGCAGCAGCAACCCCTCCACCAACTGCTCACTGCGCTCATTGGTCGCCAACAACGTCTTCCCCAACTGCTGCACCTCCGCCGACGCCGCCGGATCGGCCAGCTGCACCTCCAACAACGTCCGATTGATCGCCAACGGCGTCCGCAACTCATGCGACGCGTTCGACACGAACCGCCGCTGCGACTCAAACGCCCGGTCCAACCGGTCCAACATCTCGTCGAAGGTGTCCGCCAACTCCTTCAACTCGTCATCCGGACCCCCCAACTCGATCCGCCGGTGCAAATCCGACCCCGCCACCCGCTGCGCGGTCCGCGTGATCCGCCCCAACGGCGACAACACCCGCCCCGCCATCGCATAACCGAACGCGAACGCCACGATCGTCAAACCCAACA
>NZ_JBJMAB010000099.1:0-911 GCF_045799175.1 Streptomyces sp. VTCC 41912 | reverse complement strand
GAATCCGTCGCCAACGCCTCCCGCGGACTCATCCCGAAGAAACCAGGATCGAACTCCCCGGCCTCGTGGAGGAAACCACCGGAGCGGGTGTAGGACGTCCCGAGGTGGTCGGGATCGGGGTGGTAGAGGGACTCGACGTCCCACCCACGGTTGGTCGGGAACGCGGAGATCGCGTCGGTGCCGGCGGTGACGAGCTCCCAGAGGTCGTCCGGTGAGGTGACCCCACCGGGGTAGCGGCAGGCCATGCCGACGATGACGATCGGGTCGTCCGCGACGGCCACCGCGTCGTCCCGCCGCACGATCGCGGCCTCGGCGTCGGCGCCCAGTAGCTCGTCCAGAATGAAGGAGACCAGGACCTCGATGGTCGGGTAGTCGAACACCATGGTCGCCGGCAGCCGGAGGCCGGTGACGGTGTTGAGGCGGTTCCGGAGTTCCACTGAGGTGAGGGAGTCGAAACCCAACTCGCGGAAGGCGCGAGCCGGATGGACGTCCGTGGCGTCGGCATGACCGAGGACCAAGGCCACCTGGCCGCGTACGAGGTCGAGGAGGACCTCCTGGCGTTCGACGGGGTTCAGGCTTGCGAGGCGTTCCCGCAGACCGGTGGCGACGGCCGAGTCGGCGGCGGCTGCGCGGCGCGAACGGCCACGGATCAGCGAGCGGAGCAACGGCGGCACCTCTCCCTGGGCGCGCAGCGCCGGCAGGTCGAGACGGGCGGGCACGCTGGTGGCGTCGCCGGTGGTCAGGGCCGCGTCAAAGAGGGCCAGCCCCTGCGCCACCGAAAGCGGCGGAACACCGGAACGACTCAACCGGTCCGCATCGGCATCCGACAACGAACCCGTCATCCCACCGGACCGCTCCCACGGCCCCCACGCCAACGACACACCCGGCAGACCCGCGGCCCGCCGCTGCAC
>NZ_JBJMAB010000098.1:0-1009 GCF_045799175.1 Streptomyces sp. VTCC 41912 | reverse complement strand
TGTTCGCCGGGTTCGCGAACTGGATCATGCCGCTGCAGATCGGCGCGCCGGACGTGGCGTTCCCGCGGCTGAACATGTTCGCCTACTGGCTCTACCTCTTCGGCTCGCTGATCGCGGTCGCCGGCTTCCTCACCCCGCAGGGTGCCGCGGACTTCGGCTGGTTCGCCTACTCGCCGCTCTCGGACGCGGTGCGGTCGCCGGGTGTCGGCGCCGACATGTGGATCATGGGTCTGGCCTTCTCGGGCTTCGGCACGATCCTCGGTTCGGTCAACTTCATCACCACCATCATCTGCATGCGCGCCCCGGGCATGACGATGTTCCGGATGCCGATCTTCACCTGGAACGTGCTGCTGACCGGTGTGCTGGTCCTGCTCGCCTTCCCGGTGCTGGCCGCCGCGCTGTTCGCCCTGGAGGCGGACCGCAAATTCGGTGCCCACGTCTTCGACGCGGCCAATGGCGGCGCATTGCTCTGGCAACACCTCTTCTGGTTCTTCGGCCATCCAGAGGTGTACATCATTGCCCTACCGTTCTTCGGCATCATTTCCGAGGTCATTCCGGTCTTCTCCCGGAAGCCGATGTTCGGTTACGTCGGCCTGATCGCCGCGACGATTTCCATCGCCGGTCTTTCGGTGACGGTCTGGGCGCACCACATGTACGTGACCGGCGGTGTGCTGCTGCCGTTCTTCTCCTTCATGACATTCCTCATCGCGGTCCCGACCGGTGTGAAGTTCTTCAACTGGATCGGCACGATGTGGAAGGGCTCACTGTCCTTCGAGACACCGATGCTCTGGGCGATCGGCTTCCTGATCACCTTCACCTTCGGTGGTCTGACCGGCGTCATCCTGGCGTCGCCCCCGATGGACTTCCACATCTCCGACTCGTACTTCGTCGTGGCCCACTTCCACTACGTCGTCTTCGGCACGGTCGTCTTCGCGATGTTCGCCGGCTTCCACTTCTGGTGGCCGAAGTTCACCGGCAAGATGCTCGACGAGCGGCTCGGAAAGATCAC
>NZ_JBJMAB010000097.1:0-1107 GCF_045799175.1 Streptomyces sp. VTCC 41912 | reverse complement strand
GAACACCGGGAAACGGCCGTACAACTCACGCCCCATCCCCAACCGCTGCGAACCCTGGCCCGAGAACAACACCGCGCAGCGACCTGTACGGAGGTGGTCGGTGACTGCCGCGGGGTCCGCCTCGCCGGCCGCGATCGCGGTCAAGGCCCGGACCGCGTCAGCACGATCCGCAGCAAGTACCACTGCCCGGTGGTCGAAGGTGGAGCGGCCGGTGGCAAGAGCCATGCCCACGTCCACGAGGCGCAGGTCCATGTCATCCTCGATCGACAACCGCAACTTCGCCGCCTGGTCGCGCAAGGCATCCTGCGACTTGGCGGACAGCACCCACGGCACCACGGTGGGATCCGCGGTGGGGGATTCCTGCACCGGACGCCGCAGCCCTTCGGGCCGTTCCAGGATCACGTGCGCGTTGGTGCCGCTGATGCCGAACGAGGAGACGCCCGCGCGCCGGGCCCGGCCCGTCTCCGGCCACGCCGTCTCGTCCGTCAGCAGTTCCACCGCGCCCTCGGACCAGTCCACGTGCGAGGACGGTGCATCGACGTGCAGGGTCCGTGGCAGGATGCCGTGCCGCATCGCCAACACCATCTTGATGATGCCCGCGACACCGGCCGCGGCCTGGGTGTGACCGATGTTGGACTTGATCGAACCAAGCCACAGCGGCCGGTCGGCATCACGGTCACGGCCGTAGGTCGCGAGCAACGCTTGAGCCTCGATCGGGTCACCGAGAGTGGTGCCCGTACCGTGCGCCTCGACGACGTCCACGTCACCGACGGTGAGACCGCCGTTGGCGAGTGCCTGGCGGATCACCCGCTGCTGGGACGGACCGTTGGGCGCCGTCAGACCGTTGGACGCGCCGTCCTGATTGACCGCCGAACCGCGCACCACGGCCAGGATCTCGTGACCGTTGCGCACCGCGTCCGACTGACGCTCCAACACCAGCATGCCCACGCCCTCGGACCAGCCGACACCATCCGCCGCATCCGCGAACGCCTTGCACCGCCCATCAGACGACAACCCCCGCTGCCGCGCGAAGTCCACGAACACCGCCGGCGTCGACATCACCGTCACCCCACCGGCCAACGCCAACCCGCACTCACCACTGCGCAA
>NZ_JBJMAB010000096.1:0-1145 GCF_045799175.1 Streptomyces sp. VTCC 41912 | reverse complement strand
GCCAGGTCGTCCGTAAGGTGCGCGACGACCTCGTCCTCCGTCGCCTGGACGGCGATCATCGCACCGCCTTGCGGAAGTGCCTGCATCAACCGAGCACGGGCCGCCACCAAACGGCAGGCATCGCCCAACGAGAGCACGCCTGCGACGTGCGCCGCGGCGATCTCACCGATCGAGTGACCGGCGACGAAGTCCGGCCGCACACCCCAACTCTCCACCAGCCGGAACAGAGCGACTTCCACAGCGAACAACGCCGGCTGCGCCCAACCCGTCTCATTCAACCGATCGGCGTCACCACCCCACATCACCTCCCGCAACCCGACCTGCCCAGGCAGTTCAGCATCCAGACCATCGACGACCTCGTCCAACGCCCCCGCAAACACCGGGAACCGGCCGTACAACCCACGCCCCATACCGAGGCGTTGAGATCCCTGACCCGAGAAGAGGATCGCGTGGCGCCCCGTACGGGTACGGCCGACGACGGCGGCAGCGTCTGGGGCACCGGCAGCGATCGCCGTCAGCGCGCGGACCGCATCGGCATGGTCGGTCGCCAGCACCACCGCGCGGTGGTCGAACGCCGAGCGCGTCGTGGCCAACGAGTGTCCGAGGTCGAGCGGGCGCAGGTCGGGCCCCTCGCTCATGGTGAGCAGGAGGCGTTCGGCCTGGTCACGCAGTGCCTCGGGCGACTTTCCGGACAGCGGTAGCGGGACGACACCGGGCTCGGACCCGCTCGGCGCACCGTCCGCGGGCTCGACGGGTGCCGGGTGTTCGAGGATGACGTGGGCGTTGGTGCCGCTGATGCCGAACGAGGAGACGCCGGCGCGCCGGGCCCGGCCCGTCTCCGGCCAGGCGATCTCGTCCGTCAGCAGCTCGACCGCACCCGCACTCCAGTCCACGTGCGAGGACGGGGCATCGACGTGCAACGTCCGAGGCACCACGCCGTGCCGCATCGCCAACACCATCTTGATGACGCCCGCGACACCGGCAGCCGCCTGCGTGTGCCCGATGTTGGACTTCACCGAACCCAACAGCAACGGACGTTCAACGGCACGGTCCTGCCCATAAGTGGCCAGCAGCGCCTGGGCCTCGATCGGGTCACCGAGCGTCGTACCGGTACCGTGCGCCTCGACCACGTCGACATCCCCGGC
>NZ_JBJMAB010000095.1:0-1282 GCF_045799175.1 Streptomyces sp. VTCC 41912 | reverse complement strand
TGGGCTTGATGCGCTTTGACGGACATCTGAGATCAGGGGTTCTGCCCCGGAAGGATGTCCATCATGGAGAGCATGGGGAAGAAGAAACCGCGGCCTCGGCGCTCGTTCACGCCGGAGTTCAAGGCCGAGATCGTCGAGCTGTGCCGGCGCGGTGACCGCTCGGTCGGTCAGGTAGCCAAGGACTTCGACCTGACCGAGACCGCGGTGCGGCTGTGGGGCAGCCAGGCCGGGGTCGACGCGGGCGAGCGCGAAGGGCTGGCCAGCAGCGAGCGCGAGGAGTTGGCCGCGTTGCGGCGGGAAAACCGCCGGCTGCGGGAGGACGTGGAGGTCCTCAAGCGGGCCACGGCTTTCTTCGCGAAGGAGACCCGGTGACGGTGCACCCGTTCATCGAGGCGGAGAAGCGAGCCGGTCACAACGTCAAGCGCGCGTGTGAACTGCTGCAGGTCTCCCGAGCCGCCTTCTACGCCCGCCGCAGTGGAATGCTCGGTCCGCGGGCGGTCCGCGATGCCGAGCTGACCGAGAAGATCACAGAAGTTCACGAGCGGTCCCGCGGGACCTACGGAGCCCCGCGAATCCACGCCGTCCTGCAACGACAGGGCGAGGACTGTGGCCGCCGCCGCATCGCCAGACTGATGCGCAATGCCGGGCTGCAGGGCCGGCACCGCAGGCGACGGCAGCTGACGACGGTCCCCGACCCGCGGGCCGCGTCCAGGCCCGACCTCGTCGTCCGGGACTTCGCTCCCGACCCGGACGGTCTCGACACCCGCTGGTGCGGTGACATCACCTACGTTGCCACGGAAGAGGGCTGGCTCTATCTGGCCACCGTCATCGACATCGCCTCCCGTCGGGTGGTCGGCTGGTCCACCGCCGACCATTTGCGGACCGAACTGGTCGCGGACGCTCTCCAGTCCGCCTACCGCCGGCGTCGTCCCGCCCGGCCGGTGATCTTTCACTCGGATCGGGGTTGTCAATACACCAGTCAGCAATTCGCTGCTCTGGCAACGGAGTTAGGTGTCCGCCTGTCCGTCGGTCGCACGGGGCAGTGCTGGGACAACGCACTTGCCGAGTCGTTCTTCGCCACCATCAAAAGGGAGTTGCTCGACACGAGCCCCTGGCCCAGCCGGGCCGCCGCCCGCACCGCGATCTTCGACTTCATCGAGGGCTGGTACAACTTGCACCGACTGCACAGCAGCCTCGGCTACCGCAGTCCCGCCGAATACGAGACCGCACTCGCAGCCTGACCACCACACCGATGGTGTCCGTCAAAGCGGAACAAGCTCAG
>NZ_JBJMAB010000094.1:0-1597 GCF_045799175.1 Streptomyces sp. VTCC 41912 | reverse complement strand
GCCTCCACATACGACACCGAACCCGGCTCCACCCCCGCCCGACCCCACGCCGCAGCAATCACCCGCTCCTGCGCCCGCGGACTCGGCACCGTGTAGCCGTTGGTCTTGCCGCCGTGGTTGAGCGCCTCGCCAAGGACGACGCCGTAGATGTGGTCGCCGTCCGCGACGGCCCGGGCGAGCGGCTTGAGCAGCACCGCACCCACCCCCTCACCAGGCACGTAGCCGCTGCCGCCGGCCCCGAACGACCGGCACCGCCCGTCCGTCGACAGGTAGCCGCCCTGGCTGAGGAAGACGTACTTGTAGGGGTGCACGGAGACATTGACGCCACCCGCGATCGCCAGGTCGCTCTCCCCGCGCCGCAGGCTCTCGCACGCCAGGTGCAGCGCGGTCAACGACGACGAACACATCGTGTCCACCGCCATGCTCGGCCCGTGCAGGTCCAGCAGGTGGGAGACCCGGTTGGCGATCGAGGCGTAGGAGGAGTTGGTCACCGCCCGCCCGCCGCGCAGCGCGTCCAGTGCGCCGTGGAACTGGTACTCGCCATACATGACGCCGACGAACACCCCGACCTGGCGTTCGCGGAGGTCCTTGCGTCGGTAGCCGGCGTCCTCCAGGACGTGCCACGAGGTCTGGAGGAACAGCCGCTCCTGCGGGTCCATCAGCTCGGCCTCGCGCGGCATGATGGGGAAGAAGAGCGGGTCGAACTTGTCGACGTCCGACAGGAAGCCGCCCCACTTGCCGTACGTCCCACCGGCCCGCGAAGCATCCGCGTCGAAGAACCGCTCATGATCCCACCGCTCCCGCGGCACCTCCGTGACGCAGTCCCGCCCCTCCGCCAAGTTCTCCCAGAACTCACCCAGGTCATCCGCCATCGGATACCGACCACTCAACCCGATCACCGCGATGGCCTCGCCGCGGTGATCGTCGCCCCCGTGCGCGGCGGGCTCCGCCGTCCCCGTCAGGTCACCGGGGGCCAGGAAGCGGCCGTTGCGGACGGGCGCGGCCAGTGACGCGGCGGCCCCGGCCGCACTGGCGCCGGGGGCGTCGGGGGCGCCGGTCGCAGCGGGGGCGGGGTGCGGACCGGTCGCTTCCGGCCCGGTGCGTGCGGTGAGCTCCTGGAGGCGCTCGGCGTGCTCCTCGACGAAGTACTCCACGAGCTCTTCGACCGTCTGGTACTCGAAGAACAGCGTCTTGGACAGCTGCTCGCCGATCCGTTCCTCCAGCTCGGCGTTGAGCCGGGTGATCATCAGGGAGTCGATGCCGTAGCGCTCCAGCGGCACGGTCGGGTCGATCTCCGCGGCGTCCATCTTGGTGGTGCCGGCCAGCACCTCGGTGAGGTAGCGCTCGATGCGGCCCCGCAGGTCGTCCGGCCCGGCATCCGGTGCCGGCGTCCCGGACTCCGGCGCGGCCGTGGTCGCCGACCGTTCGACGTCACGGACCGGCGCCGGAGCCGAGGTCGGGGCCAGGGCCGGGGTCGGGGCGCCGTCCGCGCTCCCGTCCAGGGCCACGGCCCGCACCAGCAGGTCCTTGATGCGGACGAGGACGGTCCCCTCGGCATCCAACAACGCCACCTGCGCCGTCACCGCACCCGCACGAA
>NZ_JBJMAB010000093.1:0-1661 GCF_045799175.1 Streptomyces sp. VTCC 41912 | reverse complement strand
GCCAGGTCGTCCGTAAGGTGCGCGACGACCTCGTCCTCCGTCGCCTGGACGGCGATCATCGCACCGCCTTGCGGAAGCGCCTGCATCAACCGAGCACGAGCCGCCACCAAACGGCACGCATCCGCCAACGACAGCACGCCCGCGACGTGCGCCGCCGCAATCTCACCGATCGAGTGACCGGCCACGAAGTCCGGCCGCACACCCCAACTCTCCACCAGACGGAACAGGGCGACTTCCACAGCGAACAACGCCGGCTGCGCCCAACCGGTCTCATTCAACCGATCGGCGTCATCACCCCACATCACCTCCCGCAACCCGACCTGACCGGGCAGTTCAGCATCCAGACCATCGACGACCTCGTCCAACGCCCCCGCGAACACCCGGAACCGGCCGTACAACCCACGCCCCATACCGAGGCGTTGGGATCCCTGGCCCGAGAACAACACGGCCGAACCACCTGCGGACACCGAGTCGGTGACGACGGTCGGATCGGGTGCTCCGCATGCCAGCGCGTCCAGGGCGCCCAGGGCGTCGACGGGATCCATCGCGTCGCCGACGAGGACGACCGCACGGTGGTCGAACGTCGAACGGGTCGTCGCCAGCGAGTGGCCGACGTCGATCGGGCGCGTTCCGGGCCGCTCCGCCAGAAGGGCGCGCAGGCGTGCTGCCTGGCCGCGCAGGGCCTCCGGCGACTTGCCGGACAGCACCCACGGCACCACGGGCAGCTGCACCTGGGCCTTCTCCGGTACTGCGTGCTGCTGGGCCGTCGGCTGTTCGAGGATGACGTGGGCGTTGGTGCCGCTGATGCCGAACGAGGAGACGCCGGCGCGCCGGGCCCGACCGGTCTCCGGCCACGCCGTCTCGTCCGTCAATAGTTCGACCGCTCCGGTGCTCCAGTCGACGTGCGAGGACGGGGCGTCGACGTGCAGGGTCCGGGGCAGGGTGCCGTGCCGCATCGCCAACACCATCTTGATGATGCCCGCGACACCGGCCGCGGCCTGGGTGTGACCGATGTTGGACTTGATCGAACCGAGCCACAGCGGCCGGTCGGCATCGCGGTCACGGCCGTAGGTCGCAAGCAGCGCCTGGGCCTCGATCGGGTCACCGAGAGTGGTGCCCGTGCCGTGCGCCTCGACCACGTCCACGTCGGCCGGGGACAAGCCTCCGCTGGCCAGTGCCTGGCGGATCACTCGCTGCTGGGACGGTCCGTTGGGAGCGGTGAGACCGTTCGACGCGCCGTCTTGGTTGACCGCCGAACCGCGCACCACCGCCAGGATCTCGTGACCGTTGCGGACGGCGTCCGACTGGCGCTCCAGCACCAGCATGCCGACGCCCTCGGACCAGCCGACACCGTCCGCCGCCTCCGCGAACGCCTTGGATCGGCCGTCGGGGGCCAGGCCGCGCTGGCGCGAGAACTCCACGAACGTGCCGGGGGTGGACATCACCGTCACACCACCGGCCAGTGCGAGGGTGCACTCGCCGGCCCGGAGGGCTTGCGCCGCGAGGTGCAGGGCGACCAGGGAGGAGGAGCATGCGGTGTCGACGGTGACGGCCGGGCCTTCGAGACCGAGGGTGTAGGAGACGCGGCCGGAGGCGACGCTGCCGGCGCTGCCCTGGCCCTGGAACCCCTCGAACTCCCTACCGCCCAGGATGCTCCCGTA
>NZ_JBJMAB010000092.1:0-1835 GCF_045799175.1 Streptomyces sp. VTCC 41912 | reverse complement strand
CGGGTCTCAGCCCTTGAGGTCGTAACCGGAGAGGCGTTCCACGCCGCGCAGGAGGGCGGAGTGGTCCAGGCCGCCGTCGCCCTGGGCGCGCAGGGAGGCGACGAGGGAGGCGACGACGGAGCCGACGGGCAGGGCGGCGCCGACGGTGCGGGCGGCGTCGGTGACGATGCCCATGTCCTTGTGGTGCAGGTCGATGCGGAAGCCGGGCTTGAAGTCCCGGTTGACGAAGTTGGCCGTCTTGCGGGCCAGCACCGTGGAGCCGGCCAGACCGCCACCGAGCACGTCGAGCGCGGCCGGCAGGTCGACACCGGACTTCTCCAGGAACACCACGGCCTCGGCGCACGCCTGGATGTTCACCGCGACGATCAGCTGGTTGGCGGCCTTCACCGTCTGACCCGAACCGTGCGGACCACACAGCACGATGGTCTTGCCCAACGCGTCGAACAGCGGCTTCGCCGCGTCGAAGTCGGCCTGCTGACCACCGACCATGATCGACAGAACCGCCTCGATCGCCCCGGCCTCACCACCGGAGACCGGCGCGTCCAGAACCCGGATGCCCTTCTCCGCCGCGTTCTTCGCCAGGTCGATGGAGGTCTGCGGCGTGATCGAGGACATGTCGATCAGCAGCGCACCGCTCCTGGCGTTCTCCAAGATCCCCTCGGGACCGTAGGCGATCGCCTCCACCTGCGGCGACGCCGGCACCATCGTGATGATCACGTCCGCCTCGGCGACCGCCTCGGCGATGCTCGCCGCCGCCGTGCCCCCGGCATCCGCCAGCCGCTGCAGCTTGTCGGCCTCCAGCGTGTAACCGGTCACCGCGTAGCCGGCCTTGATCAGATTCTCGGCCATGGGCGAACCCATGATGCCCAGCCCGACCCACGCAATCTTCGGCAGGTTGCTCATCGAAAAGCCTCTTTCACACTCAAAACAAAGGGAACCGCAAACGGGACAGCGCAGCGCGACCGACTACCGAGCAGCACGCAAAGGCGCCGGCAACCACGCGAACGACGACGCACTCGGCGCGTCGCCCGGCTTGTACTCCAGGCCGACGAAACCGTCGTAACCGTTCTTCTTCAACCGCCCCAACAACGCCACGAAGTCCAGCGAACCGGTGCCCGGCGCACCACGGCCCGGGTTGTCGGCGATCTGCACGTGCGCGGTCTTGGCGGTGTAACGGTCGATGACCTCTTCCAGGTCCTCACCGTTCATCGACAGGTGGTACAGGTCCATCAGGAACCGGGCGTTGTCCAGACCGCTCGCGGCATTCACCGCGTCCACGACCTCGATCGCCTTCGGCGCCGACACGATCGGACAGGCCGGCGACTCCGGCGCGTTCAACGCCTCGATCAACAACGTGCCGTCCACCTCGGCCACCGCCCGCGCCGCGAACACCAGGTTCTCCAGCGCCAACGCGTCCTGCTCGGCCGCATCGACCCCCTCGACCCGATTGCCGTACAACGCGTTGAACGTCGTGCACCCCAGCGACGACGCGAACTCGATCGCCACCGGCACGTTCGCCCGGAACCTCTCCGACTCCGCCCCCGGCACCGACAACGCACCACGGTCCGGACCCGGCAACTGCCCGGCGTAGAAGTTCAACCCCGTCAACTGCGTCCCCGCATCACGCAAGGCATCACGCAACGCATCCAGCTCGGCCCGCTCCGGGGTCGGGGCATCCACCCACGGCCACCACAGCTCCACCGCCGTGAAGCCCGCCGCCCGCGCGGCCGCAGGCCGCTCCAACAACGGAAGCTCGGTGAACAGGATCGACAGATTGACGTTGAAGCGCGTGTCCGTGAAACCCATAGGTCCCGGCGCTCCTTCCGGATAGCGGA
>NZ_JBJMAB010000090.1:0-2043 GCF_045799175.1 Streptomyces sp. VTCC 41912 | reverse complement strand
ACGTCCCAGCCACGATTCGTCGGGAAGTCACCGATCGCATCAGCGCCCTCGCTCACCAGACGCCACAGCTCCTCCGGAGACCCCACCCCACCCGGATACCGGCAGGCCATCCCCACCACCACGACCGGATCATCCGCCAACGACCCCAGCCCCGGAACCACCTCCCGCACCTCAGCCTCGACAGCACCGAACAACTCGGTCTGCAAGTGATCGGCCAGGGCGTCGGTGTTCGGGTAGTCGAAGACCAGTGTCGCGGTGAGGCGCAGGCCGGTGGCGGTGCTCAGGCGGTTGCGGAGTTCGACGGCCGTCAGGGAGTCGAAGCCGAGGTCCCGGAACTGTGCGGTGGTGTCCACGGAGGCCGGTTCGGCGTGCCCGAGGACGAGGGCCGCCTGGGTGCGGACCAGGTCCAGGAGTTCATGCCGGCGTGCGTCGGCCGGGAGTTCGGAGAGGCGGCCGACCAGTCCGGCAACGGTTGCGGAGCCTCCGGCCGCCGTGCGGCGGGTGCGGGTCCGCACCAATCCGCGCAGGATCGCGGGCACTTCGCCCCGTGTGGACAGGGCCGCGAGGTCGAGCCGGACCGGAGCGACGAGCGCGCCATCCGTGCCGTCCGGCGTGCGGGCGGTTCCGGATGCGCCGGCGCCCGCTCGTCCTGATTCAGCCGTCGGAACGCTGCCGAGGGTGAGTGCGGCGTCGAAGAGGGCGAGGCCCTGTTCGATCGTGAGCGGCGGCATTCCGGAACGGGCGAGACGCTCGGCCTCGGCGTCCGACAACGTGCCGGTCATTCCACCGGACTGTTCCCACGGCCCCCACGCCAACGACACACCCGGCAGACCCGCGGCCCGCCGCTGCACCATCAACGCGTCCAGGAACGCGTTCGCCGCCGCATAGTTGCCCTGACCAGGACTGCCGAACGTACCCGCCACCGACGAGAACACCACGAACGCACCCAAGTCCAACCCACGCGTCGCCTCATGCAAATGCCACGCAGCATCCACCTTCGGCCGCAACACCGCAGACAACCGCTCCGGCGACAACCCCGCAACCAACCCGTCATCCAACACCCCGGCCGCATGCACCACAGCCGACACCCGATGACCAGCCACCAACCCCAACACCGCAGCACGATCCGACACATCACACGCCCGAACCGCCACCTCGGCACCCAACGCTTCAAGATCAGCGACCAACTCAGCCACACCCGCAGCTCGTTCACCACTGCGGCTGACGAGCAGCAGGTTGCGTACGCCGTGCTCGTCGACGAGGTGGCGGGCGACCTGCGCGCCGAGCCCGCCGGTGCCACCGGTGATCAGTACCGTTCCCTCGGTGTTCCACACGGTCGGTGCGGTGGCACCGGCCTGGGGCGTGAGACGGGTCAGCCGGGCGGCGTGCGGGCGCCCGTCGCGCAGCAGCAGCTGCGGTTCATCGGAGGTGAGGGCCTGGGCGAGCGCCTCGGCGGAGCCGTCGGAGCCGCCGAAGCCATCGAGGTCGATCAGGCCGAAGACGCCCGGATTCTCGGTCTGGGCGGATCGGACCAGGCCCTGAACGGCCGCGGCTGCGGGATTCTGGCCGCCGACCGCACCACGGGTCACGAAGACCAGGCGCGCGGCCGCGAGACGTTCATCGGCCAGCCATGCCTGGATCGTGAGGAGTGCCTCGGTGGTGAGTCGGTGCGTCGCATCGACGGTCGTGCCTTCGCTGAGGGCTTCTTCGTCCGCGCCGACGGCGACGAGCGTGATCGCGGGTACCGGTGCGTCCGGCCCGGCCTCGGTCAGCGCGGTGACGCTCGCGTAGGTGTGCACGGTCGTCCCGGGCGAGCGGACGAGCGCCTCGGCGAGGCCCAGGCGGTCGGGACCGAGCAGCGCGACACTGGTGGCCGGGGCCGCCGGGGCGAGAGGGGCAGCGGTCCACCGGACGCCGAAGAGCGCATCGCGCAGCCGGATGTCAGTGCCGCTCGCTTCCTCGTTGGTGAGGGTGCGGGTGTGGAGGGCGTCGACGGCGATGACCGGGGCCCCTGCCGGGTCCACCGCGGTCACCGACACCGCC
>NZ_JBJMAB010000089.1:0-2691 GCF_045799175.1 Streptomyces sp. VTCC 41912 | reverse complement strand
AGCAGTCCGGGCACCCCACCACCCGCCAACCCGGCACCGCACCCCACAAGCCCCGCGCAGCGGACAACGCCCCGCGCCGCCAGGCGCAAACAGCAACCCCCACGGCGGGACAGCCCCGAAGCTCCAGAGTCATAGTTCTGGAGTGATCGCCCCATGGCGGCATCTGCGCAGGTCAAGCGGCCCGGGAACCCTTCGCCCTCCACAGTGAATGTGGAGAGAAACGCGACAGCACCTGCTGGCGGGAATCCGTCGGTCCCTACGGCGAGCGGAGAGAAGTACGAAGTAGGAACGCCTTCGGTCCCTACGGCTGGGGTGAAGAGACATACAGCGGTATCTACGCAGGTCACGTCCGGTGCGGGACACCTCCGCTCTCCCGTAAGGACCGTGAAGAGTGATGCGACTGTAGGAACCGTGTTCGCCGAGACCCTGCGTGGGGTCCGGTGCATCCGTCTGTCGGTGCGGACGGACGAGACGACCAGCCCCGAGCGGCAGCGCGAGGCCGACGACATAGCGGCGGCAGCGCTCGGGATCGATTTCGGAGAGGGGGATGCACTTCGGGAAGCTGTGGACCTGGACGTGAGCGCGTCCAAGGTCGGCCCGTTCGATCGTCCGCAGCTCGGCGGATGGCTCGCCCGGCCGGAAGCTTTCGATGCGCTGGTGTGGTGGCGCTTCGACCGGGCCATCCGGTCCATGGGCGACATGCACGAGCTTGCAAAGTGGGCGCGAGCCCATCGCAAGATGCTCGTCTTCGCCGAGGGCATCGGCGGGGGCCGGCTGGTCTTCGACTTCCGCAACCCCATGGACCCCACGTCCGAACTCATGATGATGATGCTCGCCTTTGCCGCACAGGTAGAGGCACAGAGCATCAAAGACCGCGTGACCGGCGCACAGGCAGCCCTGCGCAAGATGGCGCTTCGGTGGCGCGGAGGCGGGCGCCCGCCGTTCGGCTACCTGCCTGCCCCCATGCCCAAGGAACACGGCGGGGCGGGCTGGACGCTCGTTCCCGATCCGGACGCCGTGCGCGTCATTGAGCGGATCATTGCCGCACTGCTGGAAGGCAAGAGCCCCCGAGCCATCGCGCTCATGCTCAACAAGGACGGGGTGCTGTCCCCCTCTGAGCACTGGCGGGCGTACAAAGCCCGGATCAAGGGCATCACCGGCACCGAGGGCGACACCGAGACCGACGCGCCGAAGCGGAAGCCCACCCCGTGGCGTGGTCAGCGCATCGTCGAAATGCTCACCAGCCCCGCACTGCTGGGCTGGAAGATGCACAAGGGCAAGCCCGTCCGTGACGACCAGGGCAACCCCGTCATGGCGACCGAAACGCCGATCGTGACCCGCGAGGAGTTCGACCAGATCGGCGCACTGTTGGCGCCCAAGCCCACGGCGGAGAAGGCACCGACGCGTAAGGACTCGGTGGCGCTGCTGCTGCGGGTGATCCACTGCACCGGGTGCGGCAGCCGCATGTACCTCAACAAGTCCTCCGGGGCCTACGGGTGCAGCTCGTACAAGTACGGGACGTACTGCCCGGCCCCCGTCACCATCCGAGGGACGTGGGTGGACGAGTACGTCACCGCCGAGTTCCTGCGCCTGGTTGGCCCCGTGCAGTTCACCCGCGTCACCGAGATACCCGGGTACGACCCGCAACCCGAAATCGCCGCCACCACTGACGAGTTCGCCGAGCACCAGCAACAGAAGGGGCGCCAGAAGTCCAAGGCCGCACAAGCCGAGTGGCAGCGCCGTGCAGACGCACTTGACGCACGACTGGCCGAACTGGAGGCAAGAGAGAAGACCGAGCCCCGGCGCGAGATTGTCCCCACAGGCCGCACCTTCGCCGACGAGTGGCACGCCTCCGACACCGCAGGCAAACGCGCCATGCTCATCGAGGCAGGCGCACGCCTGATGGTGAAGCCAGGCGGCAAGGGCGGATGGCGGAAACTTGACGTGCGACGGGTGGAGTTCGCCATCACCGGAGACCTTGACCCCGCAATCGAAGCAGCGGCAACGACAGCCGATGACCTTGCTGACGAGCAACGCCCGAACCACGTCCCCACACCGGGAGCGAACGCGCACCGGAACCTGGCCCCACAGACGCTCACAACCGCCGCGTAGCGGTCTAGGGCAGCCCCGGCGCCCCGTTGACCACCGGGGCTCTCTTGTGCCCGCACGGAGGCGCGTAGACCGTGCCTGGGGCATCACTGACTCCGGGTTTGGGCCGGGACTGCCCTACAGCGGGGCGAGGGGTGTTGGAGTGACGGTTTACACCACTTTTTTAGAACACGTAGAAAAAATAAGAGAGAAGAGAGACCGGGCCTCTGTTCGGCACAACGCCACGCTTCAGCACTGCGGGAAACCTCCGCCCTCCACAGTGAATGAGAGAGGGATTACCGCGCACCCACCCCAAGGGGGAACACGGCGGACTGAGTGCCCACTCTCGTAACAGCGTTGCCCGCACGACACATTGCGGGCGGCGCGCGGGGACTGCACCGCTCGTAAGCAACCACCCAACCGGTGCGCTGCTGCGGGGCGCGTGCAGTCCCCTCGGTGCCCGGACCGGCTCGGCCGGCGAGGGCAACGACCGGCCCGTCTAGCCCAACTGGCAAGAGGCACGCGGCTTAGAGCTCCTAACGCAACACTGGTAGCCGTGTCCTCCGGACGGATGTGTCGGTTGCTTGGGTGTGGGCAAGCGGA
>NZ_JBJMAB010000088.1:0-3000 GCF_045799175.1 Streptomyces sp. VTCC 41912 | reverse complement strand
TTTCGCCGACGGCGTCCGTACCCTCGCCGACCACGGCGCCACCACCTTCCTGGAACTCGGCCCGGACGGCGTCCTCTCCGCGCTGACCCAGCAGACGCTGACCGCCGACACCGACACCGATACTGACACCGAGGCCGATTCCGACACCGACATCGTCACCGTCCCGGTCCTCCGCAAGGACCGGGACGAAGAGACCGCCGCACTCAGTGCACTCGCTCACCTCCACGCGGCAGGGGCTCGCATCGACTGGTCGGCGTTCTTCGCCGGCACCGGCGCCGCCCGCGTCGACCTGCCGACGTACGCCTTCCAACACGCCACCTACTGGCCCATCGGCACCCCGTCCACCGCGCACGCCGCGGCCGTCGGCGTGACCGCCGCCGAACACCCACTGCTCAACGGTTCGGTCGAACTCGCCGACGGCGAGGGGGTGTTGTTCACCGGGCGGCTGTCGCTCCAGACGCATCCGTGGCTGGCCGACCACTCCGTGATGGGCCAGGCACTGCTCCCGGGGACCGCCCTGCTGGAGCTGGCGTTCCGGGCGGGCGACGAGGTCGGTTGCGACCGCGTCGAGGAACTGACCCTGGCCGCACCGCTGGCCCTTCCCGAACGCGGGGCCGTGCGGACCCAGGTCCGGGTCGGCGTCGCCGACGACACCGGCCGCCGCACCGTCACCGTGCACTCCCGGCCCGAGCACGCGACCGACGCGTCCTGGACCGCCCACGCCACCGGCACCCTGACGACCACCAGCGGCACCACCCCCGCCGGCTCGCCCTTCGACGCCACGGCCTGGCCGCCGGCCGACGCCGCCCCCCTCGACACGGCCGACTGCTACGCCCGCTTCACCGCGCTCGGTTTCGGCTACGGCCCGGTCTTCCAGGGCCTGCGCGCCGCCTGGCGCGCCGGTGACGTGGTCTACGCCGAGGTGGCCCTGCCGGATGCCGCCGGGGACGCCGCGGCCGACTTCGGTCTGCACCCCGCACTCCTGGACGCAGCCCTGCACGCCGCCCTCGTCGCCCACGACGGAGACGAGAGCAACGGGGGACTCCCGTTCTCCTGGGAGGGCGCCACCCTCCACGCCACGGGCGCCACGGCGCTGCGCGTCCGGCTGACCCCGACGGGCGACGACGGGCGGTCCGTGGCCCTCGCCGTCGCCGACACCACCGGCCGGCTCGTCGCCGTCATCGACAACCTCGTGTCCCGCCGCGTGTCCGGCGCCCAGTTGACCGGCGCCACGGGCCTCGTCCGGGACGCCCTGTTCACCCTGGACTGGACGCCGGTGGCCGAGGGCGCCGCCGGACCGGCGACGCACGACGGCCAAGGCACCCAGGACGCCCTTCGCGCGCCGGCCGCCGTCGCGCTCATCGGAACGGGCGACGCCGGCCTGGCCACCGACCTCACCGCCGCCGGGATCCGCACCACCACCCACCCCGACCTGGCCGCCCTCGCCGCGGACGACGCGCAGGTCCCGAGCACGGTCCTGGTCCCCCTCACCTCAACCGCAATCGCGGCCGGAAGCGCCACCACGAAGGAAACCGCCTCCGGTACCGCAACGGAAACCGGAACCGCTTCCCCGGTCGAGGCCGCCCACGCCCTGACCGCCGCCGCCCTCGCCCTCGTCCAGGAATGGCTCGGACAAGAACGCTTCGCCGGCTCCCGCCTGGTGTTCGTCACGACCGGCGCGGTGGCCGCCGGCGACGCCGACGTCACGGACCTGGGCGCCGCCGCGGTCTGGGGCCTGATCCGCTCCGCCCAGTCCGAGACGCCGGGCGCCTTCGTCCTCATCGACCGCGACCCCGCCCCGGGCGGCACGCACGACCGCGGTGCCGCTGCCGCCGACCGGGGGCGCCTGCTGGCCCGGGCGCTGCACACCGAGGAGCCGCAGCTCACGCTGCGCGACGGCAGCGTGCTCGCCGGTCGCCTGGCCCGCGTCGGTGCGGACGCCGCCCTCATCCCGCCGGCCGAACGTGCCTGGCGACTCGACAGCACGGCCAAGGGCAGTCTCAACGGCCTCGCCCTCACCCCGTACCCGGCGGCGCTGGCTCCGCTGACCGGCCACGAGGTCCGCGTCGAGGTCCGGGCCGCGGGCCTGAACTTCCGGGACGTGCTGAACGCGCTCGGCATGTACCCGGGTGACGCCGGGCTGTTCGGTTCGGAGGCGGCCGGTGTGGTCGTCGAGGTCGGGCCGCAGGTCACCGGTTTCGCTCCGGGCGACCGCGTCATGGGCATGATCACCGGCAGCTTCGGCTCCCTCGCCGTGGACGACGCCCGCCGCCTCACCCACCTGCCCGAGGACTGGTCCTGGGAGACGGGCGCCTCCGTTCCGTTGGTGTTCCTGACCGCGTATTACGCGCTGACGGAGTTGGGCGGGTTGCGGGCGGGGGAGAAGGTGCTGGTGCATGCCGGTGCCGGTGGCGTCGGTATGGCCGCGGTGCAGATCGCCCGCCATTTCGGGGCCGAGGTGTTCGCGACGGCGAGTGAGGGCAAGTGGGCGGTGTTGCGGGAGCTCGGTGTGGCCGAGGACCACCTCGCGTCGTCCCGGACCCTCGACTTCGCGACCGCTTTCGCCGGGATCGCCGGGGACGGCGGCCTCGACGTCGTCCTCAACTCCCTCGCCGGTGAGTTCGTCGACGCCTCGATGGGACTGCTCGGCACCGGCGGCCGGTTCCTGGAGATGGGCAAGACCGACATCCGCGAGGCGATCCCGGACGGCCTCTCCTACCAGTCCTTCGACCTCGCCTGGGTGGCGCCGGAAACCATCGGCACCATGCTCGCCGAACTGATGGAGCTCTTCCGCACCGGCGCCCTGCGGCCCCTCCCCGTCCGCACCTGGGACGTTCGGCACGCCAAGGACGCCTTCCGGTACATGAGCATGGCCAAGCACACCGGAAAGCTCGTGCTCACCCTGCCCCGCAGCTGGCAACCCGACGGGACGGTGTGGGTGACGGGTGGTACGGGTGGTTTGGGTGGTGTGTTGGCTCGGCATTTGGTGCGGTCGTGTGG
>NZ_JBJMAB010000087.1:0-3174 GCF_045799175.1 Streptomyces sp. VTCC 41912 | reverse complement strand
ACACAGTGGACGCGAGCAACTGAGGACAAGCCCTCGGCCTATTAGTACCAGTCAACTCCACACCTTACAGTGCTTCCATATCTGGCCTATCAACCCAGTCGTCTACTGGGAGCCTTACCCTCTCAAGGAGGAGGGAGCCCTCATCTCGAAGCAGGCTTCCCGCTTAGATGCTTTCAGCGGTTATCCTTTCCGAACGTAGCCAACCAGCCATGCCCTTGGCAGAACAACTGGCACACCAGAGGTTCGTCCGTCCCGGTCCTCTCGTACTAGGGACAGCCCTTCTCAAGACTCCTACGCGCACAGCGGATAGGGACCGAACTGTCTCACGACGTTCTAAACCCAGCTCGCGTACCGCTTTAATGGGCGAACAGCCCAACCCTTGGGACCGACTCCAGCCCCAGGATGCGACGAGCCGACATCGAGGTGCCAAACCATCCCGTCGATATGGACTCTTGGGGAAGATCAGCCTGTTATCCCCGGGGTACCTTTTATCCGTTGAGCGACGGCGCTTCCACAAGCCACCGCCGGATCACTAGTCCCTACTTTCGTACCTGCTCGACCCGTCAGTCTCACAGTCAAGCTCCCTTGTGCACTTACACTCAACACCTGATTACCAACCAGGCTGAGGGAACCTTTGGGCGCCTCCGTTACTCTTTAGGAGGCAACCGCCCCAGTTAAACTACCCACCAGACACTGTCCCTGATCCGGATCACGGACCCAGGTTAGACATCCAGCACGACCAGAGTGGTATTTCAACAACGACTCCACACCAACTGGCGTTGGCGCTTCACAGTCTCCCACCTATCCTACACAAGCCGAACCGAACACCAATATCAAGCTATAGTAAAGGTCCCGGGGTCTTTCCGTCCTGCTGCGCGAAACGAGCATCTTTACTCGTAATGCAATTTCACCGGGCCTATGGTTGAGACAGTCGAGAAGTCGTTACGCCATTCGTGCAGGTCGGAACTTACCCGACAAGGAATTTCGCTACCTTAGGATGGTTATAGTTACCACCGCCGTTTACTGGCGCTTAAGTTCTCAGCTTCGCCTGGACGAATCCAAGCTAACCGGTCCCCTTAACGTTCCAGCACCGGGCAGGCGTCAGTCCGTATACATCGCCTTACGGCTTCGCACGGACCTGTGTTTTTAGTAAACAGTCGCTTCTCGCTGGTCTCTGCGGCCACCCCCAGCTCAGACAGTAAATGTCATCACCAGAAATGGCCCCCCTTCTCCCGAAGTTACGGGGGCATTTTGCCGAGTTCCTTAACCATAGTTCACCCGAACGCCTCGGTATTCTCTACCTGACCACCTGAGTCGGTTTAGGGTACGGGCCGCCTTGAAACTCACTAGAGGCTTTTCTCGACAGCATAGGATCATCCACTTCACCACAATCGGCTCGGCATCAGGTCTCAGCCTTAACGTGCGACGGATTTACCTACCACACGGCCTACACCCTTACCCCGGGACAACCACCGCCCGGGCTGGACTACCTTCCTGCGTCACCCCATCGCTTACCTACTACAAGTCTGGTCCGTCGGCTCCACCACTCCCCTCAACTCCGAAGAGATCAGGGCGGCTTCACGGACTTAGCATCGCCTGATTCAGTATTGGGCGCTTCAAAGCGGGTACCGGAATATCAACCGGTTGTCCATCGACTACGCCTGTCGGCCTCGCCTTAGGTCCCGACTTACCCTGGGCAGATCAGCTTGACCCAGGAACCCTTAGTCAATCGGCGCAAGAGTTTCCCACTCTTGTATCGCTACTCATGCCTGCATTCTCACTCGTGAACCGTCCACAACTCGTTTCCACGGCTGCTTCACCCGGCACACGACGCTCCCCTACCCATCACGATCCCCGTTAGGAGTAATATCGCAATGACACGACTTCGGCGGTGTACTTGAGCCCCGCTACATTGTCGGCGCGGAATCACTTGACCAGTGAGCTATTACGCACTCTTTCAAGGGTGGCTGCTTCTAAGCCAACCTCCTGGTTGTCTCTGCGACTCCACATCCTTTCCCACTTAGCACACGCTTAGGGGCCTTAGTCGATGCTCTGGGCTGTTTCCCTCTCGACCATGGAGCTTATCCCCCACAGTCTCACTGCCGCGCTCTCACTTACCGGCATTCGGAGTTTGGCTAAGGTCAGTAACCCGGTAGGGCCCATCGCCTATCCAGTGCTCTACCTCCGGCAAGAAACACACGACGCTGCACCTAAATGCATTTCGGGGAGAACCAGCTATCACGGAGTTTGATTGGCCTTTCACCCCTAACCACAGGTCATCCCCCAGGTTTTCAACCCTGGTGGGTTCGGTCCTCCACGAAGTCTTACCTCCGCTTCAACCTGCCCATGGCTAGATCACTCCGCTTCGGGTCTTGAGCATGCTACTCCACGCCCTATTCGGACTCGCTTTCGCTACGGCTTCCCCACACGGGTTAACCTCGCAACATACCGCAAACTCGCAGGCTCATTCTTCAAAAGGCACGCAGTCACGACTGATGAGTAAACTCACCAGCGACGCTCCCACGGCTTGTAGGCACACGGTTTCAGGTACTATTTCACTCCGCTCCCGCGGTACTTTTCACCATTCCCTCACGGTACTATCCGCTATCGGTCACCAGGGAATATTTAGGCTTAACGGGTGGTCCCGCCAGATTCACACGGGATTTCTCGGGCCCCGTGCTACTTGGGTGTCTCTCAAACGAGCCGCTAATGTTTCAGCTACGGGGGTCTTACCCTCTACGCCGGACCTTTCGCATGTCCTTCGCCTACATCAACGGTTTCTGACTCGCCTCACAGCCGGCAGACTGCAAAAGAGAGATCCCACAACCCCAACCACGCAACCCCTGCCGGGTATCACACGTGACTGGTTTGGCCTCATCCAGTTTCGCTCGCCACTACTCCCGGAATCACGGTTGTTTTCTCTTCCTGCGGGTACTGAGATGTTTCACTTCCCCGCGTTCCCTCCACACTGCCTATGTGTTCAGCAGCGGGTGACAGCCCATGACGACTGCCGGGTTTCCCCATTCGGACACCCCCGGATCAAAGCTCGGTTGACAGCTCCCCGGGGCCTATCGTGGCCTCCCACGTCCTTCATCGGTTCCTGGTGCCAAGGCATCCACCGTGCGCCCTTAAAAACTTGGCCACAGATGCTCGCGTCCACTGTGCAGTTCTCAA
>NZ_JBJMAB010000086.1:0-3207 GCF_045799175.1 Streptomyces sp. VTCC 41912 | reverse complement strand
GCCTCCACATACGACACCGAACCCGGCTCCACCCCCGCCCGACCCCACGCCGCAGCAATCACCCGCTCCTGCGCCCGTGGACTCGGCACCGTGTAACCGCTGCCGCTGGGCCGGCCACCGTGGTTGACGGCCGTACCGCGGATCACGCCGTAGACGTGGTCGCCGTCCGCGACGGCCCGGGCGAGCGGCTTGAGCAGCACCGCACCGACACCCTCACCAGGCACGTAGCCGCTGCCGCCGGCCCCGAACGACCGGCACCGCCCGTCGGTGGAGAGGAACTTGCTCTGGCTCAGCAGCACGTACTTGTAGGGGTGGACGGAGACGTTGACGCCGCCCGCGATGGCCAGCTCGCTCTCGCCGTGCCGCAGGCTCTCGCACGCCAGGTGCAGTGCGGTCAACGACGACGAACACATCGTGTCCACCGCCATGCTCGGCCCGTGCAGGTCGAGGAGGTAGGAGACCCGGTTGGCGATCAGCGAGTACGAGGACTCGGTGACCGGCCCGGTGCCGCGCAGCGCGTCGACCGCACCGTAGAGCTGGTACTCGCCGTACATGACGCCGACGAACACCCCGACCTGGCGGCGGCCGAGAGTGCGCGCCCGGTAGCCGGCGTCCTCCAGGACGTGCCAGGCCGACTGGAGGAACAACCGCTCCTGCGGGTCCATGAGTTCGGCCTCGCGCGGGGAGACCGAGAAGAAGAGCGGGTCGAACTTGTCCACGTCCGACAGGAAGCCGCCCCACTTGCCGTACGTCCCACCGGCCCGCGAAGCATCCGCGTCGAAGAACCGCTCATGATCCCACCGCTCCCGCGGCACCTCCGTGACGCAGTCCCGCCCCTCCGCCAAGTTCTCCCAGAACTCACCCAGGTCATCCGCCATCGGATACCGACCACTCAACCCGATCACCGCGATGGCGTCGTCCTCGACGGCGTCGTCCGACGTGTCGTGGTCGGGGCCCTGCTCGGGGTCGTGGTCGGGGCCCTGCTCGGGGTCTTGGTCGGGGGTCTCGACGCGGACGGAGGTCATGAAGCGCGGGCGCCGGGCCGGCTCGACCGCCGGTGCCGCCTCCGTGGCGGGCTCCTCGGCCGGTGCGGGGCGCAGCGCCTCGGGCTTGGTCTCCGCCAGGTGGTCGGCGATCTCCTCCAGCGAGTCGTGCTCGAAGAACAGGGTCTTCGACAGCTCGCCGAAACGGTCCTCCAGGGCGCGGTTCAGCTCGGTGATCACCAGCGAGTCGATGCCGTACCGGGCCAGTAGCGCGGCCTTGGGGTCGATGCCGGACGCCTCGGCCCCGATCTTCCGTGCCACCAGCTCCCGCAGGAACGCCACGGCGAGGCCGCGGAGTTCCGCGCCGTCGTCCGCACCGCCCGACGCGGTGGGGGCGGCCTCGGCCCCGGTCCCGGCGTCGCCGCCCGGCCGGTCGTCGGCCGCGGTGCCGACCGCCGCCAACCGCCCGGCGATCACCTCCGCGTCCCCGGCGGCCACCAGCACCGCACCACCCGGGAGCGCCAGCGCGTCGTCGAACGCGGCCAGGCCCTCCTCGTTGCCCAGCGACGCCACCCCGATCCGCTCGCGCAGCACCGCGGCGTCGTGCGCGGCCAGCGCCATCCCGCCGTCCCGCCAGTGCGGCCAGGCGATCGACAGGGAGCGGCCGTGGCGCCGCCCGGCGGCGACCCGCGCCGTGCGGTGCTCGGCGAAGGCGTCCAGGAAGGCGTTGGCCGCGGCGTAGTCGGTCTGGCCGAGGTTGCCGAAGGCCGCCGCGATCGAGGAGAACAGCACGAAGAAGTCGAGCTGCTCGTCGCGGGTGTAGTGGTCCAGGTGCACCGCGCCGGCGATCTTGGGCGCGAGGACCGCGGCGAACTCTTCCGCGGTCTTCTTCAACAGGAAGGAGTCGCGCAGCGTCCCGGCGGCGTGGACGACGCCGTGCAGCGCGCCGTGCTCGGCCCGGACGCGGGCGACGAGTTCCCGCACCGACTCGGCGTCGGCGACGTCGGCCCGCAGGTGGCGCACCGTGCCGCCGTGCGCCTCGATGGCCGCCATCCGCCGTCGCACGTCCTGGTCCGGCTCGGAGCGCCCGACCAGCACGAGGTGGGTGCGCGCCTGTGCGGCGAGGTGTTCCGCGACGAGCAGGCCGAGGCCGCCCGCGCCACCGGTGATGAGGTAGACGCCGTCCTCGCGCACCGGCGTCGGGCGGTCGGCGGGCCGGGGCAGGTCGATCCGCCGGTGCCCGTGCACCAGGCGCCGCCCGTCCTCGTGGCGCACCCACACCGCGGGGTCGGTGGCCTCGCCCAGTTCGGCGACGGCGGCGGTGAAGGCGTGCTCCCGCCGGTCGAGGCCGACCACCTGGTGGACCAGTCGGGGGTTCTCCAGCCGGACGCTGCGCGCGAACCCGGCCACGGCGTCCTGAAGGGGGGACGGGCCGCCGTCGCCGGCGGTGTGCAGGTGGAGCACCCGGACGGGACGCTTGATCCGGCGGGCCAACAGCGCCTTGCCCAGGTGGAAGTGGGTCAGGAGGCCGCGGGCCAGCGCCGCGTCCACCGCGCCCGCCGCGAAGCCGTCGGCGTCGTCGGGGTCATCGGCGTCGTCGGGGTCGTTCCAGGCGTGCAGGACGACGCTCGGCAGGAGGTCGTCGGCGGCGCAGTCGGCGAACAGCCGGTCGACGTCCGCACCGCGTCCCGGGTCGAGGGTGAAGGTGTGCGCGTCCTGCCGCTGGAAGGCGGTACCGGGACGCGCCAGCACGATCCGGGCGTCGGCCCGGCCCGCCGCCCGCAGCGCTGCGGCGAGTTCGGTGCGCTGGCCCTCGTCGGTGCCGAGCAGCAGGTAGGGGCCGTCGGGCGGGGTGCCGCCGGTGGGCAGCGCGGCACGCTCCCATTGCCCGCGGAAGAGCAGGCGCTCCGGGCCGCGGTCCGCCGCGGCGTCCGACGGGCGCTGGTCGGCTCGTAGGACCAGGTCCTTGATGCGGACGAGGACGGTCCCCTCGGCATCCAACAACGCCACCTGCGCCGTCACCGCACCCGCACGAACCCCATCCCCCTCAACCGTCACATGCGCCAAACACTCCCGCGGCAACTCACCAAAAATCTCCACCGCACCCACCGCAAACGGCAGATACCCAACCCCCACACCCACACCAGCACCAGCACCAGCACCAGCACCAGCACCAGCACCAGCACCAGCACCAGCAGACTCAACCAACAACGCCACAACCGAC
>NZ_JBJMAB010000085.1:0-3284 GCF_045799175.1 Streptomyces sp. VTCC 41912 | reverse complement strand
GCCGGGGATGTCGACGTGGTCGAGGCGCACGGTACCGGTACGACGCTCGGTGACCCGATCGAGGCCCAGGCGCTGCTCGCGACCTACGGCCGTGACCGCGATGCCGACCAGCCCTTGTGGCTCGGTTCGATCAAGTCCAACATCGGTCACACCCAGGCCGCGGCCGGTGTCGCGGGCGTCATCAAGATGGTGCTGGCGATGCAACGAGGCGTCCTGCCAAGGACGTTGCACGTCGACGCACCGTCGTCGCACGTGGACTGGAGTGCGGGTGCGGTCGAGCTGCTGACGGACGAGATCGCCTGGCCGGAGACCGGCCGGGCCCGGCGCGCCGGCGTCTCCTCGTTCGGCATCAGCGGCACCAACGCCCACGTCGTCCTCGAACAGCCGACAGGCACCGCACCCCGCGCGGCCGCGCGCACCACCCGGCCGGTCGAGGAACTGCCGGCCGCCCCCTGGGCACTGTCCGCCAAGACCCCCGAGGCCCTGCGCGCCCAGGCCGCCCGCCTCCTCGCCCACGTCGAAGCGCACCCCGAGCTGCGTCCCGTCGACGTCAGCCACTCGCTGGTCGCCACCCGCACCGCCTTCGACCACCGGGCCGTCGTCCTCGGTAGCGACCGCACCGAGGCGCTGCGGGCGCTCGCCGCGCTCGCCGCCGGCCAGACCGACCCGGTCGCCGTGACCGGCAAGGCCGGCACCGGCCGCACCGCCTTCCTCTTCTCCGGCCAGGGCTCCCAACGCCTCGGCATGGGCCGCGTCCTCTACGAGCGCTTCCCCGCCTTCGCCGAAGCCCTGGACACCGTCCTCACCGTCCTCGACGCGGAACTCGGCCATCCGCTCCGCGACGTCATCTGGGGCGAGGACGCCCAACTCCTCGACCGCACCGGCTACACCCAACCCGCGCTGTTCGCCGTCGAGGTGGCCCTCTTCCGCCTCCTGGCCAGCTGGGGCATCGCACCGGACTTCGTGGCCGGCCACTCCATCGGTGAGATCGCCGCCGCGCACGTCGCCGGGGTCCTCTCCCTCGCGGACGCCTGCCGCCTCGTGGTCGCCCGCGCCGTACTGATGCAGTCGCTGCCCGAAGGCGGCGCGATGCTCGCCGTCGAAGCCACCGAGGACGAGGTCCTGCCGCTCCTCACCGACGACGCCTCGATCGCCGCCGTCAACGGCCCCACCTCCGTCGTCGTGTCCGGCCACGAGGGTGCGGCGCTCGCCGTCGCGAAGCACTTCGCCGACCAGGGCCGTCGCACCACCCGCCTGCGGGTCAGCCACGCCTTCCACTCGCCGTTGATGGACCCGATGCTGGACGACTTCCGCGCGGTCGTCGACGGCCTCACCTTCACCGCCCCCACCCTCCCCGTCGTCTCCAACCTCACCGGCACCATCGCCAACGGCACCGACCTGCGCACCGCCGACTACTGGGTCCGGCACGTCCGCGAGGCGGTCCGCTTCGCCGACGGCATCCGCAGCCTCGCCGACTACGGCGTCACCACCTTCGTCGAACTCGGCCCCGACAGCGTGCTGTCCGCCATGGCCCAGGAATCCGCACCCGAAGGCGCCGCCACGGTCCCGCTCCTGCGCAAGGACCGGCCGGAGGAACAGGCCGTCATCGCGGCGCTCTGCCACCTCCGGGTGCTCGGCGTCGACGCCGACTGGCCCGCCGCCTTCGCCGGCGCCGACGCCGTCCGCGTCGACCTGCCGACCTACGCCTTCCAACACCGCTGGTTCTGGCCCGCCGCCCGCCCCGCCCGCCCGGACGACGTCCGCGCCGCCGGCCTCGCCGCCGCCGAACACCCCCTGCTCGGCGCGGCCGTCCAACTCCCCGACGACGGCGTGCTGTTCACCGGCCGCCTCGCACTGCGCAGCCACCCGTGGCTGGCCGACCACACCGTCCTGGGCACCGTCCTGCTGCCGGGCACCGCACTGGTGGAACTCGCCGTCCGCGCCGGCGACGAGACCGGCTGCGGCCACCTGGAGGAGCTCACCCTCGCCGCCCCCGTGACCCTCTCCGAGGACGGCGCGACGCTCCTCCAGGTCCACGTCGGCGCCGCCGACGAAACGGGCCGCCGCACCGTCACCGTCCACGCCCGCCCCGACGACACCGCCGACGGCACCTGGACGCTGCACGCCACCGGTGTGCTCACCGCCGAGGCCCCCGCCGCCGCCCCCTTCGACACCGCCGTCTGGCCGCCCGCCGACGCCCAACCCCTCACCACCGACGACTGCTACGCGCACTTCGCCACCCTCGGTTTCGGCTACGGCCCGGTCTTCCAGGGCCTGCGCGCCGCCTGGCGCGCCGGTGCCGTCCTCTACGCCGACGTGGCCCTGCCCGAACCGGCCACCGACGACGCGGCAGCATTCGGGCTGCACCCCGCCCTCCTCGACGCCGCGCTGCACCCCGCGCTCCTCACCGACGAGCACACCACCGGCCTCCCGTTCGCCTGGGAAGGCGTCACCCTGCACGCCTCGGGCGCCACCGCGCTGCGCGTGCGCCTCGCCCCCGCCGGCACCAACGGCCTCGCGCTCAGCGTCGCCGACCCGGCCGGCCACGCCGTCGCCACCGTCACCCGCCTGCTCGCCCGCCCCGTGGACGCCGCGCAGCTGACCGCCGACACCGCCCGCACCCACGACGCGCTCTTCCACCTGGACTGGACCCCGGTCCCGCTGCCCGACACCGGCGCACCCACCCCGCTCGCCCTCCTGGGCCCCGACACCGCAGCGCTCGCCGATGCCCTCGGCAGCCCGTCCGTCACGCGGTACGCGACCCTCGCCGACCTCCTGGCCGCCGACCCCACCCCGCCCACCACCGTCCTCGTCCCGCTCGGCTCCGCACCCGGCGCCGACGTCCCAGGGGCCGCCCACGCCCTGACCAGCACCGCACTGACCCTCGTGCAGCAGTGGCTCGCCGACGACCGGCTCGCCGGCTCCCGCCTGGTGTTCGTCACGACCGGCGCGGTGGCCGCCGCCGGCACCGACCTCGACGACCTGGCCGCCGCCGCGGTCTGGGGCCTGGTCCGCTCCGCCCAGACCGAGAACCCCGACACCTTCGGCCTCCTCGACCTCGACACCGACCCGGCCTCCGGCACCGCGCTGACCCGGGCCCTCACCCTCGACGAACCCCAACTCCTCCTCCGTGCCGGCCGCGCCCATGCTGCCCGTCTCGCCCGCACCCCCGTCCCGAGCACTCCCGCCGTCACTCCGTGGTCCGCGGACGGGACGGTGTGGGTGACGGGTGGTACGGGTGGTTTGGGTGGTGTGTTGGCTCGGCATTTGGTGCGGTCGTGTGG
>NZ_JBJMAB010000084.1:0-3977 GCF_045799175.1 Streptomyces sp. VTCC 41912 | reverse complement strand
ACCCAACAGCCCCGCGCAGCGGACAACGCCCGCGCCGCAGGCGCAACGGCGAGACGACCCACGGCGGGACGGCCGACAACGTACGACGACGCCCCGCGCAGCGGCAACGCGCCGCAGGCGCAAAACAGCAACCCCCACGGCGGGACGGCCGACCACGTACGACGAAGCCCCGCGCAGCGGACAACGTAGGTAGAAACCCGAGACACCGGCCCCCAAGGGGACCGGTGTCTCGGCGTTCGGGGTGTCGTCAGGTCACTTCGCCGGTGCCGGCTCCGGCGCGTCCGCGGGCTCCTCGTCGTCGGACGGGGGGTCCAGGGGCGTCTTGACGGAGTCCAGCAGGAGCTGGGCGACGTCCACGACCTGGATCGACTCCTTGGCCTTGCCGTCGTTCTTCTTGCCGTTGACCGAGTCGGTCAGCATGACGAGGCAGAACGGGCAGGCGGTGGAGACGATGTCGGGGTTGAGGGAGAGGGCCTCGTCGACGCGCTCGTTGTTGATGCGCTTGCCGATCCGCTCCTCCATCCACATCCGGGCGCCGCCGGCGCCGCAGCAGAAGCCGCGCTCCTTGTGGCGGTGCATCTCCTCGTTGCGCAGGCCCGGGACCTTGCCGATGATCTCGCGCGGGGGCGTGTAGATCTTGTTGTGGCGGCCCAGGTAGCACGGGTCGTGGTAGGTGATGATGCCCTCGACCGGGGTGACCGGGACGAGCTTGCCCTCGTCGACGAGGTGCTGGAGCAGCTGGGTGTGGTGGATGACCTCGTAGTCGCCGCCGAGCTGCGGGTACTCGTTGCCGAGCGTGTTGAGGCAGTGCGGGCAGGTCGCGACGATCTTCTTGGAGGCCTGGGGCTTCTTCGTCGACTCGTCCTCGGAGTCCTCGCCGAAGGCCATGTTGAGGGCCTCGACGTTCTGCTGGCCGAGCTGCTGGAAGAGGAACTCGTTGCCCAGGCGGCGGGCGGAGTCACCGGTGCACGCCTCGTCGCCGCCCATGATCGCGAACTTCACGCCCGCGATGTGCAGCAGCTCGGCGAACGCCTTGGTGGTCTTCTTGGCGCGGTCCTCCAGGGCGCCGGCGCAGCCGACCCAGTAGAGGTAGTCGACCTCGGTGAGGTCCTCGATGTCCTTGCCGACGACCGGGATCTCGAAGTCGACCTCCTTGGTCCAGGCCAGGCGCTGCTTCTTGGCCAGGCCCCAGGGGTTGCCCTTCTTCTCCAGGTTCTTGAGCATCGTGCCCGCCTCGGACGGGAACGCGGACTCGATCATGACCTGGTAGCGGCGCATGTCGACGATGTGGTCGACGTGCTCGATGTCGACCGGGCACTGCTCGACGCAGGCGCCGCAGGTGGTGCAGGACCACAGCACGTCGGGGTCGATGACGCCGTTCTCTTCGAGGGTGCCGATCAGCGGGCGCTCGGCCTCCGCGAGGGCGGTGGCCGGGACGTCCTTGAGCTGCTCCTCGCTCGCCTGCTCCTCGCCCTCCATCGACTTGCCGCCGCCGGCGAGCAGGTAGGGGGCCTTGGCGTGCGCGTGGTCGCGCAGCGACATGATCAGCAGCTTCGGGGAGAGCGGCTTGCCGGTGTTCCACGCGGGGCACTGCGACTGGCAGCGGCCGCACTCGGTGCAGGTGGAGAAGTCCAGCAGGCCCTTCCACGAGAAGTGCTCGACCTGGGAGACGCCGAACTGGTCGTCCTCGCCCGGGTCCTCGAAGTCGATCGGCTTGCCGGCCGACGTCATCGGCTGCAGGGCGCCGAGCGCGGTGCCGCCGTCCGCCTCGCGCTTGAACCAGATGTTGGGGAAGGCCAGGAACCGGTGCCAGGCCACGCCCATGTCGGTCTTGAGGGCGACCGTGATCATCCAGATGAACGAGGTGGCGATCTTCAGGCCGGCGAAGAAGTAGGTGAGGTTCTGGAGCGTGCCGACGCTCATCCCCTTCAGCCACGCGACGACCGGGTACGAGATGAAGAACGAGGCCTCGTAGCCGTCCACATGGTGCTGGGCGCCCTCCAGGGCGTGCAGCGTGAAGATGCAGATGCCGACGATGAGGATGACGGCCTCGACGAAGTACGCCTGGCCGAAGTTGGAGCCGGCGAAGCGGGACTTGCGGCCCGGCCGGTTCGGCTTCGACAGCTGCCGGATGACGATCAGGGCCAGGATGCCCAGCGTCGTCATGGTGCCGACGAACTCGACGAAGACGTTGTACGGCGTCCAGTCGCCGATGATCGGCAGGATCCAGTCGGCCTTGAAGAGCTGTCCGATGGCGTTGACGATCGTCAGCAGCAGGGAGAAGAAGCCCACCGCCACGAACCAGTGCGCCACGCCGACGACGCCCCAGCGGTTCATCCGGGTGTGGCCGAGGAATTCCTTGACCACGGTGACCGTGCGCTGCACGGGCTCGTCGGTGCGGGTGCCGGCGGGGACGGGCTGGCCGAGCCGGACCTGGCGGAAGATCTGCAGGATGGCGCGGCCGAATAGCGCGACGCCGACCGCGATTAGGACCAGCGACACGATGATCGCGGCGAGTTGCATGGGAGGCTCCTCGGACCTGCGAGAGCGGGAGAAATCTTCAGGAATCCGCGCGATCGGAACGGCCGGGCCGTGGAGATCTGAGCGGAACTACTAAGCGGTAACTTTTCGGGTCTGCGCTGAGGTTACCCAGTATTCCGGGCCCCATGAAGCCGCCCGGCCGGTGATCTGTGTCGCGCGGGCAACCGCCCGGCGGCCCCCGGCGTCCTCCGCAACGACCCGATGACGATAAGCGCGACATAAAACTTGAGCGCCTCCGACTCAGGTCTGTTGACAGGTTCGGATCGGTGCTGCACCCTTGAGCCTGTTCCACTCAAGTCAGCTGGAGGAATCGAAATGGCACGTGCGGTCGGCATCGACCTGGGCACGACTAACTCCGTCGTCAGTGTTCTCGAAGGCGGTGAGCCCACCGTCATCACCAACGCCGAGGGCGCCAGGACCACGCCGTCCGTCGTCGCCTTCGCGAAGAACGGCGAGGTGCTGGTCGGCGAGGTCGCCAAGCGTCAGGCGGTGACCAACGTCGAGCGGACGATCCGTTCGGTCAAGCGCCACATGGGCACTGACTGGAAGATCAACATTGACGACAAGGACTTCAACCCGCAGCAGATGTCTGCGTTCATCCTGCAGAAGCTGAAGCGGGATGCGGAGTCCTACCTCGGCGAGAAGGTCACCGACGCGGTCATCACCGTTCCGGCGTACTTCAACGACTCCGAGCGCCAGGCCACCAAGGAGGCCGGTGAGATCGCGGGCCTCAACGTCCTGCGCATCGTCAACGAGCCCACCGCGGCCGCCCTGGCCTACGGTCTGGAGAAGGAAGACCAGACCATTCTCGTCTTCGACCTCGGTGGCGGCACCTTCGACGTGTCGCTCCTGGAGATCGGCGACGGCGTGGTCGAGGTGAAGGCCACCAACGGTGACAACCACCTCGGTGGTGACGACTGGGACCAGCGCGTCGTCGACTACCTGGTCAAGCAGTTCGCCAACGGCCACGGCGTGGACCTCTCCAAGGACAAGATGGCGCTCCAGCGCCTGCGCGAGGCCGCGGAGAAGGCGAAGATCGAGCTGTCGTCGTCCAGCGAGACGACGATCAACCTGCCCTACATCACGGCCTCCGCCGAGGGCCCGCTGCACCTGGACGAGAAGCTCACCCGCTCGCAGTTCCAGCAGCTGACCGCGGACCTCCTCGACCGCTGCAAGACCCCGTTCCACAACGTGATCAAGGACGCCGGCATCCAGCTGTCCGAGATCGACCACGTGGTCCTGGTCGGCGGCTCGACCCGTATGCCCGCCGTCGCCGAGCTCGTCAAGGAGCTGACCGGCGGCAAGGAGGCCAACAAGGGCGTCAACCCGGACGAGGTCGTCGCCATGGGCGCCAGCCTTCAGGCCGGTGTCCTCAAGGGCGAGGTCAAGGACGTCCTCCTGCTGGACGTCACCCCGCTGTCCCTCGGCATCGAGAC
>NZ_JBJMAB010000083.1:0-4514 GCF_045799175.1 Streptomyces sp. VTCC 41912 | reverse complement strand
GATGTGACGGCGCTGCGCAACCAGCCCACCGTCCCGCCCGTCCTCCGCGGCCTGGTCAAGGCACCCGTCCGCCGCACGACCGCCGCCACGCCCGGCAACACGGGCCTCGCCGACCAACTCACCCGACTCCAGCGCGCCGAGCGACGCGAAACCCTCCTCACCCTCGTCCGCGACCAGGCAGCCATGGTGCTGGGCCACACCGCAGGCGACGGCGTCGACCCCGCCCGTGCCTTCCGCGACCTGGGCTTCGATTCCCTCACCGCGGTCGAACTGCGCAACCGCATCGGCACGGCGACCGGCCTCCGGCTGCCCGCCACGGCCGTCTTCGACTACCCCACCGCCGGCGCCCTGGCCGACCACCTCCTCGCCGAACTCCTCGGCCCCGACGCCGAGTCGGACCCCGACCGCTCCGCGCCGTCCATCACCGACGCCACCGACGCCACCGACGCCACCGACGACCCGATCGTCGTCATCGGCATGAGCTGCCGCTTCCCCGGCGGCATCACCTCGCCCGAGGACCTGTGGCAGCTCCTCGGCGACGGCGCCGACGTCGTCTCCGACTTCCCCACCAACCGCGGCTGGGACCTCGACAACCTCTACGACCCCGACCCCGCGCACCCCGGCACCTCCTACGCCCGCGCCGGCGGCTTCCTCCACGACGCCGCCTCGTTCGACGCCGACTTCTTCGGCATGAGCCCACGCGAGGCGATGGCCACCGACTCCCAACAGCGACTGCTGCTGGAGTCCTCCTGGGAGGCCGTCGAACGGGCCGGCATCGACCCGCTGACCCTGCGCGACAGCCGTACCGGCGTCTTCGCCGGCGTCATGTACAGCGGCTACGGCACCCGTCTCGACGGCGCCGAGTTCGAAGGTTTCCAAGGCCAGGGCAGCGCGCTGAGCGTCGCCTCCGGACGGGTCTCGTACACCTTCGGCTTCGAAGGCCCGGCCATGACCGTCGACACCGCGTGCTCCTCCTCGCTGGTCGCCCTGCACCTCGCCGCACAGGCACTGCGCGGCGGCGAATGCACCCTCGCCCTCGCGGGCGGCGTCACCGTGATGTCGATCCCCGACACCTTCATCGAGTTCTCCCGGCAACGCGGACTCGCCCCCGACGGCCGCTCCAAGCCGTTCTCCGAGTCCGCCGACGGCGTCGGCTGGTCCGAAGGCATCGGCATGCTACTGCTGGAACGCCGCTCGGACGCGGTCCGCAACGGTCACGAGATCCTGGCGGTGGTGCGCGGTTCGGCCGTCAATCAGGACGGCGCGTCGAACGGCCTGACGGCGCCGAACGGCCCGTCCCAGCAACGGGTGATCCGTCAGGCACTGGCCAGCGCCGGCCTGTCCCCGGCCGACGTGGACGCCGTCGAGGCGCACGGCACCGGCACCACCCTGGGCGATCCCATCGAGGCCCAGGCGCTCCTGGCCACCTACGGTCAGGACCGTGATCCGGACCGCCCGCTGTTCCTGGGGTCGGTGAAGTCCAACCTCGGCCACACCCAGGCCGCCGCCGGCGTCGCGGGCGTCATCAAGATGGTGCTGGCCATGCGCCACGGCGTACTGCCCCGCAGCCTGCACATCACCACACCGTCCTCCCACGTCGACTGGACCGCGGGCGCCGTCACCCTCCTCACCGAGGAAACCGCCTGGCCCGCCACCGACCGGGCCAGGCGAGCCGCTGTCTCGTCGTTCGGTATCAGCGGTACCAACGCCCACGTCATCCTGGAACAGCCGGACGGCACCCGGCACCCGGCGCTGCCGGCGTCGGAGCCGCACGAGGCCGCGCCGACCGCAGAGTCGACAACGGCGTCGCCAAGGGCGTCGACCACGATGCCGTCCACGATGCCGTCCGTGAACCTGACCGTGATGCCCTGGCCGCTGTCCGGCAAGTCACCACAAGCGCTGCGCGACCAGGCCGCACGCCTCCTCGCCCACGTGCAGCGGCACCCCGACCTCGCACCCGCCGACATCGCCCTGTCCCTCGCCACCCAACGCTCCCGATTCACCCACCGCGCAGTCGTCCTGAGCGCCGACCACGACGAGGCGACGCGTGCCCTCGCCGCCCTCGCGGCGGACGAGCCGAACCCCTCCACCCTCACCGGCACACCGCACCCGGGCCGCCGCGCGGTGTTGTTCTCGGGCCAGGGTTCGCAGCGGTTGGGGATGGGGCGTGAGTTGTACGGCCGTTTCCCGGTGTTCGCCGAGGCGTTGGATGCGGTGCTCGGGTGCCTGGATGCGGAGTTGTCGTCGGAGATTGGGTTGCGGGAGGTGATGTGGGGTGAGGATGCCGATCGGTTGAGTGAGACGGGTTGGGCGCAGCCGGCGTTGTTTGCCGTGGAAGTCGCCCTGTTCCGTTTGGTGGAGAGTTGGGGTGTGCGGCCGGACTTCGTCGCCGGTCACTCGATCGGTGAGATTGCGGCGGCGCACGTCGCGGGTGTGTTGTCGTTGGCGGATGCGTGCCGTCTGGTGGCGGCTCGTGCTCGTTTGATGCAGGCGCTTCCGTCGGGTGGTGCGATGTTCGCCGTCCAGGCCACGGAGGACGAGGTCGTCGCGCACCTGACGGACGGCTTGGCGATTGCCGCGATCAACGGGCCCACCTCCGTGGTCGTCTCCGGCGTCGATGCAGCCGCACGGGCCGTCGCGGAGCACTTCGCCGACCAGGGACGTCGCACCACCCGCCTGCGGGTCAGCCACGCCTTCCACTCGCCGCTGATGGACCCGATGCTGGAAGACTTCCGCACCGTCGCGGAAGGACTGTCCTACGCAGCGCCGTCCCTGCCCGTGGTGTCCAACCTCTCGGGCGGGCTGGCTTCGCCCGAAGAGTTGGGCTCGGCCGCGTACTGGGTGCGGCACGTCCGCGAGGCCGTCCGTTTCGCCGACGGTGTGACGGTCCTGGAGGCCGAGGGCGTCCGCACCTTCCTGGAACTCGGCCCCGATGGGGTCCTCTCCGCCATGGCCCGCGAATCGCTCGCCGACGAGGCGGTCACCGTCCCCGCGCTCCGCAGGAACGCATCCGAGGAACGCACCCTGCTCACCGCACTGGGCCGACTGGACACCACCGGCACCCCGCTCGACTGGCCCGCCTTCCTGGCACCCACCGGCGCCCACCCGGTCGACCTGCCGACGTACGCGTTCCAACACCGCCCGTTCTGGCCCTCCGCCAGCCGCGGCACCGGCGACGCCACCGCCCTCGGCATTGCCGGCGCCGCCCACCCGCTCCTCAACGGCGTCGTCGAACTCGCCGAGGACGAAGGGATGTTGTTCACCGGCCGCCTTTCGCTCCAGTCGCACCCCTGGCTGGCCGACCACACCGTCATGGGCCAGGTCCTGCTGCCCGGCACCGCACTCCTGGAACTCGCCCTGCGCGCCGGTGACGAGGTCGACTGCGACCACGTCGAGGAGCTGACGCTCGCCGCCCCGCTCGTCCTGCCGGCGCGCGGAGCGGTCCGGACCCAGGTCCGGGTGGGCGTCGCCGACGCCACCGGCCGGCGCACCCTCACCATCCACTCGCGCCCCGAGCAGGCCACGGACACCCCGTGGACGCAACACGCCACCGGTGTCCTGGCCAGCGGCCCGCCGACGGCGCCGACCGTCCCCTTCGACGCCACGGTGTGGCCGCCGACGGGCGCCGAGCCCGTCGACCTGACCGACTTCTACGCGTCCCGCGCGGCCGAGGGATTCGCCTACGGGCCCGCCTTCCAAGGTCTGCTGGCGGTGTGGCGACGGGACGGTGAGGTGTTCGCCGAGGCCGCCTTGCCGGAGGCCGGACGTCCCGACGCCGAGGCGTTCGGACTGCACCCGGCGCTGCTCGACGCGGGTCTGCACGCCGCCTGGCTCGTGGCCCCGGACGGGGACGACGCCCAGGCGGCCGGCGTGCCCTTCTCGTGGCACGGAGTCTCCCTGGCCGCTTCCGGCGCATCCGTGGTCCGCGTCCGACTCGGCCGCGCCGCCGACCAAACGCTCACCCTGGCGTTCGCCGACCCCACCGGCGCACCCGTCGCCACCGTCCAGGCCCTCGCCATGCGGAGCATCTCGGCCAACGCGCTGAGCGCCGGCGCGGCACTCGCCCGCGACGCGCTGTTCCGCCTCGACTGGGCCTCGATCTCCGGGGACGCTCCCCGGTCAAGCGACGCGCCGACCTCGACCGCGACCGGGACCTCGACCGCGAGCGCATCCGTGCCGGTGACGGTCGTCGGCGAGGACCTCCTCGACGTCGCCGCCAGTCTCGGTGCGTCCGGTGCGGACGTCGACGTCCGCACCGCCCTGCCGACCGACGAACCGGCCGCCGCACTCGTCGTGCTGCCCCTCGCGACGCCCGCGCCGGGCGGACCCGAGGACGCCGTCGACACCCCGGCCGCCACGCACGAGCTGACGCACCGCGCGTTGGAACTCGTGCAGACCCGCCTGACGGACCAGCGTTGCGCGGACTCGAAGTTCGTGTTCGTGACCCGGGGCGCGACGACCGGGCACGACGTGGCCGCTGCCGCGGTGTGGGGCCTGGTGCGTTCGGCCCAGTC
>NZ_JBJMAB010000082.1:0-4654 GCF_045799175.1 Streptomyces sp. VTCC 41912 | reverse complement strand
CCCCCCCCCCCCCCCCCCCCCCCCCCCGCCCCCCGCTCCTGCGGTGCGCCGGGCCCTCAGGCCGCGGCCACCTTCTCCTTGACCTGCGCCAGGGACGGGTTGGTCAGCGTCGTGCCGTCGGCGAAGAGCACGGTCGGCACCGTCTGGTTGCCGCCGTTGGCCTTCTCGACGAACGCCGCGGACTCCGGGTCCTGCTCGATGTTGACCTCGGTGTACGCAATGCCCTCGCGGTCCATCTGGCCCTTCAGCCGACGGCAGTAACCGCACCAGGTCGTGCTGTACATCGTCACAGTGCCCGCCATGCGCCCCGCGCTCCTTAGCTCGGTGTGGATCGTGATCAGGTGCCACGCGCATCGCTCCGACGCCGTGGCACTGATGTCGACAACGTCCACCGGCCCCGGACCATTCCCGGCCGCCCGCCGGCCCCCACCACCGTCCCTCGGCCGGGCCCCGCAAGGCCCCCGGCCGTCCCCAGCCGGGCCCGCCGGTACGACCGGCCCCCGGGCGCTGTGGACGGTTTTCCCGGGTGCGCCCGCGGACCTGGCAGCATGGCGGGGTGACAGCAGCAACGGACGCCACTCTCTTCCCGCAGGTTCCGGGCGGCTCTCCCCACGCGCTTCCGCCGAGCGGGGCCGACGCGGTGCTCCAAGGGCTCGACCCCGAGCAGCGGGAGGTCGCCACGGCCCTGCACGGACCCGTGTGCGTCCTGGCCGGTGCCGGCACCGGCAAGACCCGCGCGATCACCCACCGCATCGCCTACGGCGTCCAGGCCGGCATCCTGCAGCCCGCCAGCGTGCTCGCGGTCACCTTCACCGCCCGCGCCGCCGGCGAGATGCGCGGCCGGCTCCGGCAGCTGGGCGCGGCCGGCGTCCAGGCCCGCACGTTCCACTCCGCGGCCCTGCGCCAGCTCCAGTTCTTCTGGCCGCGGGCGGTCGGCGGCGAGCTGCCGCGGCTCCTCGACCGCAAGGGCCCGCTGATCGCGGAGGCCGCCGCCCGCTGCCGCCTCCGCCTCGACCGCAACGAGCTGCGCGACGTCACCGGCGAGATCGAGTGGTCCAAGGTCACCCAGACGGTGCCCGCCGACTATCCGGCCGCGGCGGCCAAGGCCGGCCGCGAGGCGCCCCGCGACCCCGCCGAGATCGGGCAGATATACGCCACGTACGAGCAGCTCAAGCGGGACCGCGGCACCATCGACTTCGAGGACGTGTTGTTGCTCACGGTCGGCGTGCTCCAGGACCGGCACGACATCGCCGAGCAGGTCCGCTCCCAGTACCAGCACTTCGTCGTCGACGAGTACCAGGACGTCAGCCCGCTCCAGCAGCGGCTGCTGGAGCTGTGGCTCGGCGACCGCGACACCCTGTGCGTGGTCGGCGACGCCAGCCAGACGATCTACAGCTTCACCGGCGCCACCCCGGACCACCTCCTCGACTTCCGCGTCCGCCACCCGCACGCCACGGTCGTCAAGCTCGTCCGCGACTACCGCTCCACCCCCCAGGTCGTCCACCTCGCCAACGGCCTGCTCTCCCGGGCCCGGGGCCGCGCCGCCGAGCACCGCCTGGAGCTGGTCTCGCAGCGCGAGCCGGACACCGAGCCGGTCTTCACCGAGTACGGCGACGAGCCCGCCGAGGCCGAGGGCACCGCCCGCCGGATCCGCGACCTGATCGCCGCCGGCGTACCGGCCAGCGAGATCGCCGTCCTCTTCCGCATCAACGCCCAGTCCGAGGTCTACGAGCAGGCCCTCGCCGACGCCGACGTGCCCTACCAGCTGCGCGGCGCCGAGCGGTTCTTCGAACGGCCCGAGGTCCGCGAGGCCGGCGTCAAGCTCCGCGGCGCGGCCCGCTTCGGCGGCAACGACACCCTGCTCGCCGGCGCCGCCGACCTGCCGTCCGAGGTGCGCGCGGTGCTCAGCGACACGGGCTGGACCGACCGGCCGCCGGCCGGCTCCGGCGCGGCCCGCGACCGCTGGGAGTCGCTCGCCGCCCTGGTCCGGCTCGCCGAGGACTTCGCCCGGGCCCGCCCGGCCGCCACCCTCGCCGACCTCGTCGCCGAACTGGACGAGCGGGCCGCCGCCCAGCACGCCCCCACCGTCGAGGGCGTCACCCTCGCCTCGCTGCACGCCGCCAAGGGCCTGGAGTGGGACGCGGTCTTCCTGGTCGGCCTCACCGAGGGCATGCTGCCGCTCCACCACGCCCGCACCGACGAGCAGGTCGAGGAGGAGCGCCGGCTGCTCTACGTCGGCATCACCCGCGCCCGCCGCCACCTGGCGCTGTCCTGGTCGTTGGCCCGCTCGCCCGGCGGGCGGGCGGTGCGCAGCGCCAGCCGCTTCCTCGACGGCCTGCGGCCCGGCACCGGCTCGGCCCGCCGCCGCACCGCCGGGCTGCTCACCGGCGGCATCGAGCGCGGCGGCAGTGCCCCGGCGGCCGCCGGCCGGCCGGCGCGCGCGCACCGCAGCCCGGCCCGCTGCCGGGTCTGCAACCGCACGCTGACCGATCCCGGCGAGATGAAGCTGATGCGCTGCGAGGACTGCCCCTCGGAGCTCGACGAGGCGCTCTACGAGCGGCTGCGGGACTGGCGCGCCGAGCAGGCCGCGGGCACCCGCCAGCCGGCCTACTGCGTCTTCACCGACAAGACCCTGATGGCCATCGCCGAGGCCGTCCCGACGGCCGCCGAGGAGTTGGCCGTCATTCCCGGCGTGGGCCGCCGCAAGCTCGACCGCTTCGGCGCCGACGTACTGGCGATCTGCGCCGGTGAGGAGCCCGGTGCGCAGCCCGGCGGGGACCTCGCGGAGGGGCCCGACGACGCCGCGGAAAACTCGTCGGAAAAATAGTTTGCGCGCGCGGAGCGCATCCCCATAGCCTCTCGGAAGCAGCGGAAACACCGGAACTTCCGGGATCCGATGATTCCGTGCTGTACTTGAACGCCCCGGATCGGGTTTTCCCGGTCCCCTAGACGCCGAGAGGAGGCGAGCCCAGTGATCAGCTTCATCGAGACCAACAAAATGACCGATCTCTCGGTCGTCGCCCCCTGCGCTCTTGGCGTCTCGCTCCTTGGCACCGGTCTGTCCGGCTCCGGCCGTCTGTCCGGTACCGAGGTCGCGCGTCCCGACGCCCTCGCCGTTCCGACGGTGGGCGAGCCGATCGTGCGACCGACCGAGGCACCCGCAGCAGCGGTGGCGACGGCACGGGCGAATGCCTTTGCCTTCGCGACGGCGGCCAACGGTGCCGAACCCCGGAAGTACCAGTCGCAGCATGACATGTGGGCCTACCGCGGCCTCGAATCCTGGAGAGATCCAGCCTGATCGGCGATCAGGTCGGCACCTTCCAGGGCCGCGGAACCCACACCGGGATCCGCGGTCCTTTTGTTTTGCCCAACGTGCCCGCCACCAGCCGGGCCGGAACAGACGAGGAACACACCACCGTGCAACTCCAGACGCACACCCCGTCCGCCACCGACCTGATCCCTCCGCCAGACCCCCAGGAGAACCCCTTGCTGCCCCTCACCGAGCTCGACGACGAGATCGACCGCCTCGGCACCTCCGTCCCCTGCCGCACCTACGACCCCGAGGTCTTCTTCGCGGAGTCCCCGGCCGACGTCGAGTACGCCAAGACGCTGTGCCAGACCTGCCCGGTGCGGGACGCCTGCCTGGCCGGCGCCAAGGACCGCCGCGAGCCGTGGGGCGTGTGGGGCGGTGAGCTCTTCGTGCAGGGCGTCGTCGTGCCGCGGAAGCGTCCGCGGGGTCGTCCGCGCAAGAACCCGGTCGTGGCATGAACACCGCGCGCACAGGAACGATCGACCGTCCCCTCACCCGGGACCCCCAGAAGCAGGACCCCACGATGAACCCGTCTTTCACCGACACCACCGCACCCACGAACGTCAGCGCGATCGAGTCGCGTCAGAACAGGAACCTCGCCATGCAACTCATGCCAGAAGCCCTGGCCAGGGCCCATGTGGAACAACGCCTTTCCGAAGCCGAGTCCCAACGCAGAGGACATCGGCTCGCGGCCGCGCGGCGGATGCAGCGGCGCGCCGAGCGCGCGTCGCTGCGCGCCCGCCGGGCGTTGGCCATGGCCGTGATGCAGTGACCGGGCGGACCCGCACCGTGCACTGAGCCCGTGAGCACCGCGGGGCCCGTCCGACCGGACGGGCCCCGCGGTGCGTTGCGTCCCGCTTCACGGCCCTTGCGGGGATATCGTCGGATGGTGGACCAGAAGACGCAGCAACAGGCGGAGTTGACCTCCGACGGCACGGTGTGCACGTGCTGCGGCGCGGTGGCCGAGGGCACCCCGCCGACGTGGACCTGCTCGGTCGAGAACGGCGAGCGCCGGTACTCCTGTGACCGCTGTGCCCGGGACAACATCCGCGCCATCGAAGGCCGGCTGGATTCCAGCTGGTGGTGAGGGTCAGGCCGGACTCTCCGCCGGACTGCCGGCGCAGTCCGCCGCACCCGCCGAGGCGCCCCCTTCCGCCGAGCCGGCGTCCGCCTCGTCGTGGCCCGCGGTGTCGTCGTCCGCCGCACCCGCCGAGGCGCCCCCTTCCGCCGAGCCGGCGTCCGCCTCGTCGTGGCCCGCGGTGTCGTCGTCCGCCGCACCCGCCGAGGCGCCCCCTTCCGCCGAGCCGGCGTCCGCCTCGTCGTGGCCCGCGGTGTCGTCGTCCG
>NZ_JBJMAB010000081.1:0-5823 GCF_045799175.1 Streptomyces sp. VTCC 41912 | reverse complement strand
TTGCGCAGTGGTGAGTGCGGGTTGGCGTTGGCCGGTGGGGTGACGGTGATGTCGACGCCGGCGGTGTTCGTGGACTTTGCCCGGCAGCGGGGGTTGTCGTCCGATGGGCGGTGCAAGGCGTTCGCGGACGCGGCGGATGGTGTCGGCTGGTCCGAGGGCGTGGGCATGCTGGTGTTGGAGCGTCAGTCGGACGCGGTCCGCAACGGTCACGAGATCCTGGCCGTGGTGCGCGGCTCGGCGGTCAATCAGGACGGCGCGTCCAACGGTCTGACGGCGCCCAACGGACCGTCCCAGCAGCGGGTGATCCGCCAGGCACTGGCCAGCGGCGGTCTCACCGTCGGTGACGTGGACGTGGTCGAGGCGCACGGCACCGGCACCACTCTCGGTGACCCGATCGAGGCGCAGGCGCTCCTCGCCACGTACGGCCGTGACCGCGATGCCGGGCAGCCGTTGCTGTTGGGTTCGGTGAAGTCCAACATCGGTCACACCCAGGCCGCGGCCGGTGTCGCGGGCATCATCAAGATGGTGTTGGCGATGCGGCACGGCGTCCTGCCACGGACCCTGCACGTCGATGCACCGTCCTCGCACGTGGACTGGTCCGAGGGCGCGGTGGAACTGCTGACCGAGCAGACCGCCTGGCCGGAGACCGGCCGGGCCCGGCGCGCGGGCGTCTCCTCGTTCGGCATCAGCGGTACCAACGTGCACGTCATCGTCGAACAGGCGCCGGCTCCCCGGGCGGCGAACGCGGCCGGTGCACCGCGGCGTTCGCCCGGCGCCGTGCCGCTGCTCCTGACCGGGCGCACCCGGGACGCCCTGCGCGGTCAGGCCGCCCGGCTACTCCAACACCTCCAGAACGGGCCGGACGCCGCGCTCGTGGACGTCGCGCTCTCCCTGGCCACCACCCGGACCCGCTTCGAACGGCGGGCCGCCGTCGTGGCGCAGGACCACGACCAGCTGCGCGCCGCGCTGGGCGCGCTCGCCGCCGGCCGGCCGGACCCCGCCGTCGTGGAGGGCGAAGCCGCCGGACGCGGCCGGATCGCCGTGCTGTTCACCGGACAGGGCAGCCAGCGGGCCGCGATGGGACGTGAACTCCACGCACGACAGCCCCGGTTCGCCGCGGCGTTCGACGAGGTCTGCGCCGCGCTCGACCCGCTGCTGGACCGGCCGCTGCGCGAGGTGGTGTTCGCCGAGGACGGCAGCGAAGAGGCCGCCCTGCTGGACGAGACCGGGTGGACCCAACCCGCGCTGTTCGCCGTCGAGGTCGCGCTGTACCGGTGGGTGGAGAGCTGGGGCATCCGGGCCGACCTGGTGGCGGGCCACTCGATCGGCGGGATCGCCGCGGCGCACGTCGCCGGGGTGCTGGACCTCGCGGACGCCTGCCGCCTGGTCGCCGCACGGGCGACGCTGATGCAGGCACTGCCGGCCGACGGCGCCATGTACGCGATCCAGGCCACCGAGGACGAGATCGCCGGACACCTCACCGACGCGGTGGCCCTCGCCGCCGTCAACGGGCCGCAGTCCGTGGTCGTCTCCGGCGACGAGACCGCGGCCGGGGAGATCGCCGCCGCCTTCGCCGCGCGCGGACGGAAGACCAAGCGGCTGCGGGTGAGCCACGCCTTCCACTCGCCGCACATGGACGGGATGACGGCGGCCTTCCGCACCGTCGCCGAAGGGCTGACGTACCGGGCGCCGCGCATCCCCCTGGTCTGCGACCTCACCGGTGCCCGCGCCGACGACGCGGCGGCGTGCACCGCGGAGTACTGGGTGCGGCACGTCCGCGAGGCCGTGCGGTTCGCCGACTGCGTGCGGACGCTGCGGGACGCCGGCGCCACCACCTTCGTGGAGCTGGGCCCCGACGGCCTGCTCACCGCGATGGCCCAGGACACCCTCGGCGACGACCCCGACGTCGAACTGGTGCCGGTGCTGCGCGCCGGACGCTCCGAGGAGGCGTCCGCGGCCACCGCCGTGGCCCGCCTCCAGGTGCGCGGCGTGGACGTGGACTGGGCCGGGTACCTGGCCGGGACCGGCGCCCGCCGCACCGACCTGCCGACCTACGCCTTCCAACACGAGCACTACTGGCCGCAGTTGCCCGCCCCGGCCGCCACCGCCACCGACCCCGCCGACCAGCGGCTGTGGGCCGCGGTGGAGCGCGGCGACGCCCGGGAGCTCGCCGCCATCCTCGGGCTGGACGCCGAGGACCACCCGCCGCTGGACACCCTGCTGCCCGCCCTCACGTCCTGGCGGCGCGGCAACCAGGAGAAGCACCTCCTCGACACCCTGCGCTACCGGGTGGAGTGGACGCGGCTGAGCAAGCCCGCCGCCCCGGTACTCGACGGCACCTGGCTCCTGGTGGCCTCCGACGCCACCGCGGCCGACGACGCCGACCTCCTGGACGCACTGGCCGACGCCCTCGGCACCCACGGCGCCCGCGTGCACCGCCTCGTCCTCGACGACTCCTGCGCGGATCGCCGGCGCCTCGCCGAGCGGCTGACCGGGACCGACGGCGTGGACGCCACCACCCAGGTGCTGTCCGTGCTGCCGCTCGACGAACGGCCCGCGGACGACTGCCCACCGCTCACCCGAGGACTGGCGCTGACCGTGGCGCTCGTCCAGGCCCTCGCCGACACCGACGCCCGGGGCCGGCTGTGGACCGCCACCCGCGGCGCCGTCTCCACCGGCCCCGACGACCCGGTCACCCACCCCGTCCAGGCCGTCGCCTGGGGACTGGGCCGCGGCGTCGCCCTGGAGCACCCCCGGCTGTGGGGCGGCCTGGTCGACCTGCCGGACGTCCTCGACCAGCGGGCCGGGCAGCGGCTCGCCGGCATCCTCGCCGTCAAGGACGTTCCGGACGGCGAGGACCAGGTGGCGCTGCGGGCCGGCGGAGTGTCCGGCCGGCGCCTGGTCCGCCACACCGTCGACGAGCTGCCCGCGGCCGGGGAGTTCACCGCGTCCGGCACCGTCCTGATCACCGGCGGCACCGGCGGCCTGGGCGCCGAGGTCGCCCGCTGGCTGGCCCGCGCCGGCGCCCAGCACCTCGTCCTCACCAGCCGTCGCGGCCCCGACGCCCCCGGGGCCGCCGCGCTCCGGGCCGAGCTGGCCGGACTCGGGCCGGCGGTCACCGTCGTCGCCTGCGACGCCGCCGACCGCGAAGCGCTCGCCGCGCTCCTCGCCGACCTGCCCGGGGAACTGCCGTTGACCGGCGTCGTGCACACCGCCGGCGTCGGCCACTACGGACCGCTCGACGGCCTCAGCACCGCCGACTTCGCCGCCCTGACCGCCGCCAAACTCGCCGGCGCCGCCCACCTCGACGCCCTGCTCGGCGACCGCGAACTGGACTTCTTCGTCCTCTTCGGCTCCATCGCCGGCGTCTGGGGCAGCGGCAACCAGAGCGCCTACGGCGCCGCCAACGCCTACCTCGACGCGCTCGCCCTGCACCGTCGCGCCCGCGGGCTGACCGCCACCTCCGTCGCCTGGGGCCCGTGGGCCGAGGCCGGCATGGCCGCCGACGACGCGGTCTCCGCGACCCTGCGCCGCCAGGGCCTCGGCCTGCTCGACCCGGCCCCGGCCCTGACCGAACTGCGCCGCGCCGTGGTCCGCCAGGACGTCACCGTCACCGTCGCCGACGTGGACTGGCAGCGCTACGCCCCGCTGTTCACCTCCGCCCGCCCCAGCGCCCTGCTCTCCGCACTGCCCGAGATCCGCGCCCTCGCCGACGACCGGCGCACCGGACCGGAACCGGCCGACGCCTCCGCACTCGTCACCCGGGTCCGCGCCCTTGCCGAACCCGACCAACTGCGCCTGCTCACCGACCTCGTCCGCACCGAGGCCGCCACCGTCCTCGGGCACGACTCTGCCGACGCGGTCCCCGCGGACCGTGCCTTCCGCGACGTCGGCTTCGACTCGCTGACCGCCGTGGAACTCCGCAAGCGCCTGGGCACCCTCAGCGGCCTGCCGCTGCCCAGCACCATGGTGTTCGACTACCCGACACCGCTGGAACTCGCGCACTACCTGCGCGCGGAGGTCCTCGGCGCGGTCCTGGAAGTCGCCGGCCCGGTCGCCACCGGCGCCGCCGACGACGAGCCGATCGCCATCATCGGCATGGCCTGCCGCTTCCCCGGCGGCGTCGGCTCCCCGGAACAGCTGTGGGACCTCGTCGACTCCGGCACCGACGCGATCAGCGACTTCCCCGTCAACCGCGGCTGGCACACCGGCAACCTCTTCGACCCGGACCCCGACCGGCCCGGCACCACCTACTCCACCCAGGGCGGCTTCCTCCACGACGCGGACGCCTTCGACCCCACCTTCTTCGGCATCGCGCCCCGCGAGGCGCTGGTCATGGACCCGCAGCAGCGGCTGCTGCTGGAGACCACCTGGGAGGCGTTCGAACGGGCCGGCATCCGACCGGACACCGTGCGGGCCAGCCTGACCGGCACGTTCATCGGCTCCAGCTACCAGGAGTACGGCCTCGGCGCGGGCGACGGAGCCGAGGGCCACATGGTCACCGGCAGCAGCCCCAGCGTGCTGTCCGGCCGCCTGTCGTACGTGTTCGGCCTCGAAGGCCCGGCCGTCACCGTCGACACCGCCTGCTCCTCCTCGCTCGTGGCGCTGCACCTGGCCTGCCAGTCGCTGCGCAACGGCGAGAGCACCCTGGCCGTCGCCGGCGGCGCCACGGTGATGACGACGCCCAACCCGTTCATCGCGTTCAGCCGGCAGCGCGCCCTCGCCCAGGACGGCCGCTGCAAGGCGTTCTCCGACGCCGCCGACGGCATGACCCTCGCCGAGGGCGTCGGCATCGTCCTCGTCGAACGGCTCTCCGACGCGCAGCGCAACGGCCACCCGGTGCTCGCCGTCCTCCGCGGTTCCGCCATCAACCAGGACGGCGCCTCCAACGGCCTGACCGCGCCCAACGGCCCGTCCCAACAGCGCGTCATCCGCCAGGCACTGGCCAACGCCCGCCTCGCGCCCGGCGACATCGACGCCCTGGAAGCGCACGGCACCGGCACCCCGCTCGGCGACCCCATCGAGGCCCAGGCACTGTTCGCCACCTACGGCCGCGACCGCGATCCCGAGGACGCGCTGCTGCTCGGCTCGGTCAAGTCCAACATCGGCCACACCCAGTCCGCCGCCGGCATCGCCGGCGTCATCAAGATGGTGATGGCGCTGCGGCACGGCCGGCTTCCGCGGACCCTGCACGCGGATGAGCCGTCGTCGCACGTGGACTGGTCCGCCGGGACGGTGCGGTTGTTGACCGAGGCGCGGGAGTGGCCGGTGACCGGCCGGCCGCGCCGGGCCGCGGTCTCCTCGTTCGGCATCAGCGGCACCAACGCCCACGCCGTGCTGGAGCAGGCGCCGACCGCGGCATCCGCCGCCGGGGCGCAGCGGCCCGCCGACGCACCGGCCCCGGTCGCCGGCGGCGTCGTCCCGTGGGTGGTCACCGCCCGCAGCGCCGCCGCACTGCGCGGCCAGGCCGAGCGCCTGCGCACGTACGTCGAGACCGCCGAACCGGCCGCCGGCCCGCTCGACATCGGCCTCAGCCTGGTGTCCGCCCGCGCCCGCTTCGCCCACCGCGCCGTCGTCGTCCCGCCCGCCGGCACCGACCCGCTGACCGCGCTGACCGCACTGGACGCTGTCGCGACCGACGGCGCCTCGCCCGTGGTCGCCCGCGGCGTGGCCGACGTGGCGGGGCGGACGGTGTTCGTGTTCCCGGGTCAGGGGTCGCAGTGGGTTGGTATGGGGGCGCAACTGGTGGATGAGTCGCGGGTGTTCGCGGAGCGGGTTGCGGAGTGTGAGGTGGCGTTGGGGGAGTTTGTCGAGTGGTCGTTG
>NZ_JBJMAB010000080.1:0-9773 GCF_045799175.1 Streptomyces sp. VTCC 41912 | reverse complement strand
CAGGACGTAAAGCGCAGCAGTCCTGCACACCACCCCCGCAGGCCCGTCACCGCACCCAACAGCCCCGCGCAGCGGACAACACCCGCGCCGCAGGCGCAAAACAGCAACCCCCACGGCGGGACAGCCGACCACGTGGGCAAAACCCCCGCTAAAGCACCACCAACGGATCATCCAACACCGGCTGCCAGGCCAACTCCGCCGCCCCCACCAGGCTGTTGTGGTCCAGGCTGCACGCGAGGATCGGCACCCCGCCGCTGCGTCCCCAGAGGCTGCGGTCGGCGACGACCGCGCGGAGCCGTTCGGGGTCGGCCTCCAGGAGGGCGCGGTGCAGGCCGCCGAGGATGATCCGGTCCGGGTTGAGGATGTTGACCAGGCCGGCGAGGCCCAGGCCGAGCCGGTCGATGAGGAGGTCGGCGGCGGTGCGCACGCCGGGGTCCGTGTAGGCGGTGCGGAGCAGTTCGCCGGCCTGGTGGAGCAGGGAGAACTCCGGTCCCGGTTCGCGGCCGGCGGCGACGAGGAAGGCGAGCGGATCGGCTTCGACGTCCAGGCAGCCGCGGCTGCCGCAGTGGCAGGGCGCGCCCTCGGGGTTGACGGTGAGGTGGCCGACTTCCAGGGCGAGGCCGGAACTTCCGCTGTGCAGGCGGCCGTCGAGCACCAGCGCCCCGCCGACGCCGCGGTGTCCGGAGGCGACGCACAGCAGGTGGCGGGCGCCGCGGCCGGCGCCGTGCCGGTGTTCGGCGAGCGCCCCGAGGTTGACGTCGTTGCCGGTGAAGCCGATCTTCTCGGTGACGCCGGGGATGCCGGCGTCGGCCAGGGCGTGCAGGAAGAGTTCGCGGATCGGGGCGCCGGAGGGCCAGGCGAGGTGGAGCGGGTTGAGCGCCTCGCCGTCGGGTTCGGCGACCGCGGAGGGCACGGCGAGGCCCGCGCCGAGGCAGCGCCGCCCGGTGTCGCGCAGCAGGGCCGCGCCGGCCTCGACGACCTCGGCGAGGACGTGCGCGGGATCCGCGGGGATGATGCCGCAGCTGGGGGTGGTGGCGACGATCCGGCCACCGAGGCCGACCAGGGCGGCGCGGTACCCGTCGGCGTGGATCTGTGCGGCGAGCACGACCGGGCCGCCGTCGTTGAGGGACAACCGGTGGGAGGGCCGTCCCTGGGAGCCCGCGGAGGCGTGCGGCCTGGAGTCGACGGTGATCAGGCCGAGCGCTTCGAGCTCGGCGGCCACCGCCCCCGCGGTCGCACGGGTCACGCCGAGTTCGGTGGTCAGCACGGCACGGGTGGGCGCGCGTCCGGTGTGTACGAGCTCCAGTGCGGGTCCGAGGGCGCTGCGGCCCCGCTCCAGCCTGGTTGTCCGAGTCTGGGTCACCCTTCTATTCTGGCTTTGTGCCGACGCTGAACAAAATACGCACGGCCTTGACTCGCAATCGGGGCCACAAGCCCACCAACCTCCCGAAAACCGCACGACCGACGCATAGCGGGGCGGCGATCGCCGCCCCGGAGGCGGCCGGTCACCGTTCGCGGCGGCTGCGCATCGCGCTCACCGCGTTCTTCGCCGTCGACGGCTTCCTCTTCGCCGGCTGGGTCGTCCGGATCCCCGCGATCAAGGCGCAGACCGGCGCCGGCGCGGGCGCCCTCGGACTCGCCCTGCTCGGCGTGTCGGCCGGGGCGGTGGCGTTCATGATGCTCACCGGACGGCTGTGCCGGCGCTTCGGCAGCCACCCGGTGACCGTCGCCTCCGGCGCGGCCCTCGCGCTGAGCATCCTGCTGCCCCCGCTCGCCCACTCGGCGACGGCGCTGGGCCTGGCGCTCCTGGTCTTCGGTGCCGCGTACGGCTCCCTCAACGTCGCCATGAACAGCGCCGCCGTCGAACTGATCGCCACCCTGCGCCGGCCGGTGATGTCCGGCTTCCACGCCGCCTTCAGCCTGGGAGGCATGGTCGGTGCCGGCCTCGGCGGGCTGGTCGCCGGGCACCTCTCACCGGCCGCGCACCTGTCGGCGCTCGCCGCGTGCGGCCTGCTGGCGACGGCCGGCGCGGGCGCCGTGCTGCTGCGGGAGCGCGCGGGGGCCGGGAGTGCGGCGCAGGGCCCCGAGGAACGCGCCGCGGCAGGCCCGGACCGTCCCCGGCGGGCCGACGCGCCCGGCCGGCCCCGCCGGCTCGTCCTCGTCTTCGGGGTGATCGCGCTGTGCACCGCGTACGGCGAGGGCGCGCTGGCCGACTGGGGCGCGCTGCACCTGTCCCAGGACCTCGCCGCCGCGCCGGGCCTCGCGGCGGCCGGCTACGCGGTGTTCGCGCTGGCGATGACCGTCGGGCGGCTCTCCGGGACCGCAGTCGTCGAGCGGTTCGGCCCGGCGCGGGCCCTGGTCGCGGGTGGCACCACGGCCGCGTCCGGTCTGCTGCTCGGGGCGCTCGCGCCGACCGCCTGGGGCGCCTGCGTCGGCTTCGCGGTCGCCGGTCTGGGGCTGGCCAACATCTTCCCGATCGCCCTCGCGCGCGCCGGGGCGGCCGGCGGCCCGAACGGGGTCGCGGTGGCCTCCACGATCGGCTACGGCGGCATGCTGCTGGGACCGCCCGCGATCGGCTTCCTCGCCGAGGCGTGGGGCCTGCCGGTCGCGTTGACCACGCTCGCGCTGCTGGCGGCGGTGGCGGCGCTGATCGCGCACCTGACGCGCGGATCGCACCGCGGCACGGCCGGGCCCCGCCCGGCCGGCACCTGAGTCGCCCGGAACGGAAACCGCGTCAACCCTGTTGGCGCGAGGGGGCATTCGGCTCCGGGACGGCGGTGTGCGCGGCGGCGGGTGACGGGTCCGCACCGGTCGGTGGCGGCCCCGCGGCGGCGAGCGTCCGGTGCGTCGGTCCGGTGGCGGCCGCCCCGGCGCCGGCCGGTGTCAGTGGCGGCTGGCACACTCGGACGCATGGAGATCACTGAGTTCGTCGAAACCCTGCGGCTGGACGGCGGGCTGCTCGCGGACGCCGCCGACGAGGCCGGCCCCGACGCCCTGGTGCCGACCTGTCCCGACTGGCGGATGCGGGACCTGGTGCGGCACGTGGGGACGGTCCACCGGTGGGTGACGGGCCTGGTGACCGAGCCCCAGGAGCAGCGGCGTCCCATCCCGGAGCTGCCGGAGCTGACCGACGACGAGTTGGTGCCCTGGCTGCGCGAGGGCCACCACCACCTCGTCCTGGCGCTCCACACCGCACCGGCGGACCTGCGCACGTGGACGTTCCTGCCGGCCCCCTCGCCGCTCGCCTTCTGGGCGCGCCGGCAGGCGCACGAGACGTCGGTGCACCGCGCCGACGCCCAGCAGGCGGCCGGCGTCGCGCTGACGCCGCTGCCGGCCCGCTTCGCCGCCGACGGCATCGACGAACTCCTGCGGGGCTTCCACGCCGGCGACCGCAGCCGCGTGCGACCCGAGACGCCCGGCACGCTGCGGCTGCGCGCCGACGACACCCCCGGCGCCGAGTGGACGGTGCGCCTCACCCCCGACGGCCCGCCGCGCACCGAGCGGCACGACACGCCCCCCGCGGCGGACGCCACCGCGGACTGCACGGTCGAGGGCCCGGCCGAGGAGCTGTATCTCGCGCTGTGGAACCGCCTGCCGTGGGACGGCCTGAAGGTCTCCGGCGACCCGTCCCTGCCGGCGCTGTGGCGGGAGCGTGGCGCCATCTGATCGGTGCGGGGTCCGCGCCGCGCGAGCTACCGCCGCGCCGAGCTGACGCCCCGCCACGGGCACCGGCGGCGGGCTCGCGGGCCGTCCCGCGGCCCCCGTCCGCCCGGCCCGGGGCGTCAGCCGAGCCAGCCCGGCCGCACCAGGCCCGACTCGTAGGCGAGGACGACCAGTTGGGCGCGGTCCCGGGCGCCCAGCTTGACCATGGTGCGGCTGACGTGGGTCTTGGCGGTGAGCGGGCTGACCACCAGCCGGCGGGCGATCTCCTCGTTGGAGAGCCCGATGCCCACCAGGGCCATCACCTCCCGCTCGCGTTCGGTGAGCGCGCCGAGCGCGGCGGCCGGCGCGGGCTCCTTGGAGCGGGCGGCGAACTCCGCGATCAGCCGGCGGGTCACCCCCGGCGAGAGCAGCGCGTCCCCGGCCACCACCGCGCGCACCGCCCGCAGCAGTTCGTCCGGTTCGGTGTCCTTGACCAGGAAGCCGGAGGCACCGGAGCGGATCGCCTCGAAGACGTACTCGTCGAGTTCGAAGGTGGTCAGCATGACGACCTTGACGTCCCGCAGGGCGGGGTCCCCGGTGATCCCCCGGGTGGCGGCCAGGCCGTCGACCACCGGCATCCGGATGTCCATCAGGACCACGTCCGGCCGGTGCGCCCGGACGCCGGTCAGGGCCTGCTGGCCGTCGGCCGCCTCACCGACCACCTCGATGTCGGCCTGGGCGTCCAGCAACGCCTTGAAACCGGCCCGGACCAGGAGCTGGTCGTCGGCGAGCAGTACCCGGATCACGACTCCTCCTCTGGGACGGCGCGGCCCCCGACGGTGAGCGGGACGCGGGCCAGGACGCGGAAGCCGCCGTCCGACCGCGGGCCGGCTTCGATGGTGCCGCCCAGGGCCGCGGCCCGCTCCCGCATCCCGGCCAGCCCGTTGCCGCCGGTCGGTTGCTCGGCGCCGACGGTCGCCGGGCCGTCGTCGTCGACCCGGATCTCCAGCGCACCGGGAGCGTAACGGAGCCGGACCCGGGCGGTGCGCGAACCCGAGTGCCGGACGATGTTGGTCAGCGCCTCCTGGACGATGCGGAAGGCGGCGAGGTCGGTGCCGGGCGGCAGGGCGACCGTGTCGCCCTCGGTGGTGACGTCCACGGCGAGGCCGGCGCCGCGGGCCTGTTCGGTGAGTTCGGGCAGCCGGTCCAGGCCGGGCGCCGGCGCCCGCGGGGCGTCCCCCGGGGAACGCAGGGTGTCGAGGACCTGCCGGACCTCGCCGAGCGCCTCCTTGCTCGCGGCCTTGATGGTGGTCAGGGCGGTCCGCGCCTGTTCGGGGTCGGAGTCCAGCAGTGCCAGCCCGACGCCGGCATGGACGTTGATGACCGAGATGCTGTGCGCGAGGACGTCGTGGAGTTCACGGGCGATCCGCAGCCGCTCCTCGTCGGCCCGGCGGCGTTCGGCGGCCGCGCGTTCGGCCCGTGCCCGGGCCAGTTGCTCGCGGCGCACCCGGACCAGCTCGGAGGCCGCCAGCACGGCCGCCACCCAGGCGGTGACGACCAGTTCCTGCGTCCAGGGTGCCGGCCCGAGGTACGGGGGCAGCCATCGGTAGAGCCAGTGCGCGACCAACAGGTGCAGCAGCCACACCCCGCCCACAGCGCACCAGGCGACCACCCGGTGCCCGGCGACGATCGCCGCGAAGGCACCGAGCGCCAGCGTGACGAAGACCGGCCCGTAGGGGTAACCGGCCGTGAAGTAGGCGGCGCAGCAGGCCGCGGTGCCGACGGCGGTGGCCCGCGGGAAGCGGTGGCGGAAGAGCAGCAGCACGGCCCCGGCGAGGAGCAGCGCATGGCCGAGCGGGTCGAGCGGGACCCGGTCGGTCTGGCCGTGGGCCGCGGCGTTGCTGCCGACGGTGACCAGCACGGCCACCGCCAGCGTCGAACGCCAGGGCAGTCGGCCGCGGGGGCGGCTGCCGGGCGCCGGGGCCGTCGCCCACCCGCCCCCGGCCGCGTCGTGGCGGCGCCGCGCCCAGGGCGGCCGTGCGTTGTCCATGCCGCCACGCTAGACCGCGGTGCGGCGCGGCGGCGTCCGCCGGAGGCGGTGGTCCCGGCTACTCCCCGGGGAGTACGTCCGACCACCGGATCAGCCGGGGTCGCCGGCCGCGGCCCCGGCCGGCCCGACGAGCATCGTCACCAGCCGTTCCGCCTGCCCGCGGGGATCGGGCGCCCCGGCCCAGCCGGTCATCAGCAGGTGGTGGACGGTGCCGACGAGGGCGAGCGCGACCGCACCGGTGTCGGTGTCGGGCGCGAGCCGCCCCAGGCGCCGTTCGGCGTCGAGGTAGTCGGTGATCGCCTCCTGCATCGCGTCGAATCCCGGCGCGCCGTCGCGGAGCGCGGTGCGGATCCGCTGGGCGGCGGCCGGGCGGGTGAGCGCGAGGCCGGCGATGACCGACCACGTCCGGGAGGTGCTCTCCGCGGCCGGATTCGCCGGGACCACCGTGACGCCGGTGACCGCGCCCGGCACCTGGGGCCGCGACGCCGGGGACGCGGCGGCCTTCCTCCTCGACTCCGGCCCCGGCCGCCACCTGCTGGAGCGGGCCGCCCCGGAATCCCGGGACCGCGCCCGGGCGGCCCTCACCGAGGCGTTGCGCCCCTACGAGGACGGCGGCGCGGTCCGACTGCGCGGCGCCGGCTGGCTCGTCACTGCCGTTCGGCCGCCGGCTCCGGGTCGCTGACCTCCACCGGCCGGTCGGCGGGCGCGGTCACAGCGGACGCCTCCGCCCGGTCGAAGGCATCCAGCGCACGCCGGGCGAGCGGGTGCGTGCGGACCATCTCGGCGAGCGTCGTGGTACCGCGGGTGATCTTCGCGAACGCCCGCCACGCGGGCCGGAACCCGGTCAACGCGGCGTGGAACACCCCGGGGCGGCGCGCGAAGACGGCCAGCAACCGACGGCCGACCGCCATCTCCACGCCCAACCCGGCCTTGATGGCGAAGGCGTAGTTCAGGGCCTGGCGCCGGGCGTCCACCGCGTCGTGCGCCTCCGAGATCCGCACCGCCCACTCGCCCGCCAGCCGACCGGACCGGAGCGCGAAGGAGATCCCCTCCCGCGTCCAGGGCTCCAACAGGCCCGCCGCGTCACCACAGACCAGCACCCGCCCCCGCGACAGCGGCGAGTCGTCCGCCCGACAACGGGTCAGGTGCCCGGAGGAGATCCGCGGCTCGAAGCCGGCCAGACCGAGCCGGCCGACGAAGTCCTCCAGATAGCGCTTGGTGGCCGCGCCCTCGCCGCGGGCCGAGATCACCCCGACGGTCAGGGTGTCCCCCTTCGGGAACACCCAGCCGTAACTGCCCGGCATCGGCCCCCAGTCCAGGAGCACCCGGCCCGCCCAGTCCTCGGCGACCGTCTCCGGCACCGGAATCTCGACCTCCAGCCCCAGGTCGACCTGGTCGACCTTGACGCCGACGTGCGCGCCTATCCGGCTCGCGCTGCCGTCCGCGCCGACCACCGCCCGGGCCAGCACCACCTCGCCGTCCCCGAGCACCACCGCGACCGTCCGGCGGTCGGGAACGTTGGCCCCGTGCTGCTCCACCCGCGTGACCGTCACACCCGTCCGCACCCGCGCCCCGGCGTCCTTCGCGGACTCCACCAGGGCGGCGTCGAACTCCGGACGGTTGATCAACCCGAAGAGCATGTGCTTGGAACGGCGGGTGCGGGTCAACCGCCCGTTGAGCGCGAAGGTGACCGCGTGCACCCGGTCGCGCAGCGGCAGTTCGAAACCGGGCGGAAGGGAGTCCCGGGACGGGCCGATGATGCCGCCGCCGCACGTCTTGTAACGGGGGAGTTCGGCCTTCTCCAGCAGCAGCACCCGGCGTCCCGCACACGCCGCGGCGTGTGCCGCCGAGGCGCCGGCGGGCCCCGCGCCCACCACCACGACGTCCCACACCTGCTGGTTGCCTTCGGCCGCCTGCTCGCTGCTCACCTGTGCTTCCGCTCCCGTCCGATGCCTGGCTGCGCGTACCGCCCGCATCCTACGGGCCGCGTCCGGGCTAGCCGCCTGTGGGAAGATCGGAGCACGCCCACGCGTACGTCCGGGCCCGCCCGGCCCACCCCGCCGCGCGTGCCCCCACGTACCCAACGCCGCGCCCACAAGGAGCGTTCCATGCCTGACAGCCAGCTCGCCCAGACCGTCGCCGCCCTGCAACCGCGGGCCAGGACCGAACTCGCCGAGTTGGTGGCCTTCAAGTCGGTCGCGGACTTCGCGCAGTTCCCCAAGAGCGAGAGCGAGCGGGCCGCCCACTGGATCGCGGACGCCCTGCGGGCCGAGGGCTTCGAGGACGTCGCCCTGCTCGACACCCCGGACGGCACCCAGTCCGTCTACGGCCACCTGCCCGGCCCCGCCGGCGCGCCCACCGTGCTGCTGTACGCCCACTACGACGTGCAGCCGCCGCTGGACGAGGACGCCTGGATCTCCCCGCCGTTCGAGCTGACCGAGCGCGACGGCCGCTGGTACGGCCGCGGCGCCGCGGACTGCAAGGGCGGCATGATCATGCACCTGACCGCGCTGCGCGCGCTCAAGGAGCACGGCGGCGTCCCCGTCAACATCAAGGTCATCGCCGAGGGTTCGGAAGAACAGGGCACCGGCGGCCTGGAACGGTACGCCGAGGCACACCCCGAACTCCTCGCGGCCGACGCCATCGTGATCGGCGACTCCGGCAACTTCCGGGCCGGACTGCCCACCGTCACCGCCACGCTGCGCGGCATGACGATGGTGCACGTCCAGGTCGACACCCTGGAGGGCAACCTGCACTCCGGCCAGTTCGGCGGCGCGGCCCCCGACGCCCTGGCCGCCCTCATCCGGATCCTGGACTCGCTGCGCGCCGAGGACGGTTCCACCACCGTGCACGGCCTCGCCGCCGACGCCACCTGGGACGGCCTGCAGTACTCCGACGCGGACTTCCGCAAGGACGCCAAGGTCCTGGACGGCGTCGAACTCATCGGCACCGGCACCGTCGCCGACCGACTCTGGGCCCGCCCCGCCGTGACCGTCCTGGGCATCGACTGCCCGCCGGTGGTCGGCGCCACCCCGTCCGTACACGCCTCCGCCCGCGCCCTGGTCAGCCTGCGGGTGCCGCCGGGCATCGACGCCGTCGACGCCACCAAGCTGCTCGCCGCCCACCTGGAAGGCGCCGCACCCTGGGGCGCCCGGGTCGGCGTCGAGCAGGTCGGCCAGGGCCAGCCGTTCCGCGCGGACACCACCAGCCCCGCCTACGCCTCGATGGCCGCGGCACTGCGCGAGGCGTACGACGGCAAGGAAATGCAGACGTCCGGCCTCGGCGGCTCCATCCCGCTGTGCAACACCCTGGCCGGGCTCTACCCCGAAGCGGAGATCCTGCTCATCGGCCTCAGCGAGCCGGAAGCCCAGATCCACGCCGTCAACGAGAGCGTGTCGCCCGACGAACTGGAACGCCTGTCACTGGCGGAGGCACTGTTCCTTCAGCGCCTTGCCGAGCGGGGCTGATTCCCACGTAGTCGGCCGTCCCGCCGTGGGGGTTTCTGTTTGCGCCTGGCGGCGCGGCCTTCTTCCCAGGTGGTCGGCCCTCCCGCCATGGGGGTTTCTGTTTGCGCCTGCGGCGCGATGCCGCTGCGCGGGGCGTCCCCGTACGTCGTCGGCCCTCCCGCCATGGGGGTTTCTGTTTGCGCCTGCGGCGCGATGCCGCTGCGCGGGGCTGGTCGGCCGCGGTGCCGGGGCTGCGGGGTGGGGGTAGGGCGGACTGCTGCGCTTTACGTCCGCCCTACCCCCACCCCGCAGCCCCGTCCCCTCCCGTTGAAGGGTGGGAAAACGGTGGAGGGGTGGTGCTGTGGGTGGGCTGGCGCGGGCCGTCGATATGGGAGCAATAGGGCCAGATTGACAGCAAAGTGCCCGTAATGGCCATGGAATGACCGAACGGGGGCCACCCACTCCGAGCCCCACTCACCCGCTTTTCCACCCACCCCCAACGGGAGGGGACGGGCCGGAGGGGGTGGTGTGCAGGACGTAAAGCGCAGCAGTCCTGCGCACCACCCCCGCAGGCCCGTCACCGCACCCAACAGCCCCGCGCAGCGGACAACGCGCCGCAGGCGCAAACAGCACCC
>NZ_JBJMAB010000079.1:0-10298 GCF_045799175.1 Streptomyces sp. VTCC 41912 | reverse complement strand
GCGATGTTCGCCGGCTTCCACTTCTGGTGGCCGAAGTTCACCGGCAAGATGCTCGACGAGCGGCTCGGAAAGATCACCTTCTGGACGCTGTTCATCGGCTTCCACGGCACGTTCCTGGTCCAGCACTGGCTGGGCGCCGAGGGCATGCCGCGCCGCTACGCGGACTACCTCGCCGCGGACGGCTTCACCACGCTGAACACCATCTCCACGATCAGCTCGTTCCTGCTGGGCATGTCGATCCTGCCGTTCCTCTACAACGTCTGGAAGACCGCCAAGTACGGCGAGAAGATCGAGGTGGACGACCCGTGGGGCTACGGCCGCTCGCTGGAGTGGGCGACCTCGTGCCCGCCGCCGCGGCACAACTTCCTCACCCTGCCGCGCATTCGCTCCGAATCCCCGGCGTTCGATCTGCACCACCCGGAGATCGCGGCGCTGGACGCGCTGCAGAACGGTCGCGAGGGTGACAAGGCGCTGGCCGGCGGCAAGGAGGCGGGCAAGTGAAGATCCAGGGCAAGATGTTCATCTGGCTGAGCGTCTTCATCCTCGCCATGGCGGTCGTCTACGGCGTGTGGTCGAAGGAGCCGGCCGGTACCACGGCGCTCTTCCTGGCCTTCGGCCTGTGCATCATGGTCGGCTACTACCTGGCCTTCACGGCCCGGCGGATCGACGCGGGTGCCCAGGACAACGAGGACGCCGAGGTCGCGGACGACGCTGGTGAGCTGGGCTTCTTCAGCCCGCACAGCTGGCAGCCGCTCTTCCTCGGCATCGGTGGCGCGCTCGCCTTCCTGGGCGTCGTCTTCGGCTTCTGGCTGCTGTACTTCTCCCTCCCGGTGATCCTCGCGGCCCTCTTCGGCTGGGTCTTCGAGTACTACCGCGGCGAGAACCGCACCCAGTAGTACGCACCACGCGAGAACCGCGGCAGACACGCCGCAGGGTCGGGCCCGGACACCCCAACAGGTGTCCGGGCCCGACCCGTTTGCAGTCCTCCAGCGCGCCGCCGAAAGGGATTCTTCGTACGTTTGGGGGCATGAGTTACAGACCTCGAACCCGGACGGTGCTGAGCTGCGGCCTCCTGCTCGTGCCCCTCGCGGTGAGCACCACCGCGTGCGGGGGCTCGTCGTCGGAATCGCTCTCGGCCAACCCCTACGACGCGTCCGACCAGATATCCGCGAACATCCCGGCGGACGGCAGGCACAAGGCGGACCCCGACAAGCCGCTTGAGGTCTCCCTCAAGGGCGACGACTCGCGGATCACGGACGTGACCGCCACCGACTCCACCGGCCGCTACATCCGCGGCGAACTGAGCGCCGACGGCCGGCACTGGCGCACCACCGCGCCCCTGGCCGCCGGCACGCGCTACACGGTGCAGGTGAGCACCGAGGAGGAGGACGGCACCCCGGGCCGCAAGACCCTGGTGGTCAACACCAAGGACGCGGACGACCGGCTGACCGTCAAGTTCGGCCCGGAGAGCGGCGAGTACGGCGTCGGCCAGCCGGTCACCGCAGAGCTCAGCAAGCCGGTCACCGACCCCAAGGCCCGGGCCGTCGTCGAGAGCGCCCTGAAGGTCGACTCCACGCCCCGCGTGGAGGGTTCCTGGCACTGGGTGGACGGCAAGAAGCTGCACTTCCGCCCCAAGGACTACTGGCCCGCCCACGCCGCCGTCGCGGTCCACAGCAACCTCGACGGCCTGAAGATCGCCGGGGGGCTCTACGGCGGCCCCGCCAAACCGATCCGGCTGACCACCGGCGACCGGATCGAGGCCGTCACCGACGCCGCCGCGCACCAGATGACGGTGCTGCGCAACGGCAAGGCCATCAACACCATCCCGGTCACCACCGGCAAGCCCGGCTTCTCCACCCGCAACGGCGTCAAGGTCGTGCTCGGCAAGGAGAGTTTCGTCCGGATGCGCAGCGCCACCGTCGGCATCGCCGCCGGGAGCTCCGACGCCTACGACCTGCCGGTCTATTGGGCCACCCGGGTGACCTGGAGCGGCGAATACGTGCACGCCGCCCCCTGGTCGGTCGGCTCCCAGGGCGCCGCAAACGTCAGCCACGGCTGCACCGGCATGTCCACCGGCAACGCCCAGTGGTTCTTCAACACCGTCCGGGTCGGCGACGTCGTCAAGGTCGTCAACAGCGGCGGGGCCACCATGACGCCGTTCGACAACGGCTTCGGCGACTGGAACATGCCCTGGAAGGACTGGCGCGCCGGCAGCGCGCTCAAGAACCAGGCCGCCACGACCACAGGCGCGGCCGAGCGGCAGCAGAACCCCGCCGCCGACGCCCGGCTCCGCCCGCAGGTCTGAGGGCCGCTCAGGGGCCGTTCACGGCCCCTTCGAGCGCCTCGGTCAGGCCGGCACCACGTCCTGGACGAGCCGCCGCCGGCGCAGCAGACCGGCCAGCGCGTCGGCGAACGCCACCGGGTCGAGGGGATGGGTCACCGCGGCGTCCGCACGGCTCCAGGTGGCCAGCCAGGCGTCCTGCGGACGGCCGATCAGCAGCAGCACCGGCGGGCACTGGAAGATCTCGTCCTTGATCTGCCGGCAGACGCCCATGCCGCCCGCCGGAGCCGTCTCGCCGTCCAGGACGCAGACATCGATCCCGCCCTGCTCCAGGGCCTCCAGCACGGCCGGGGCGGTGGCGCACTCCAGGATCTCGATCTGCGGGGCGTCGGGGGCCGGGCGCCGTCCGGCCGCCAGCCGGACCTGCTCGCGGGTGTTGGCGTTGTCGCTGTAGACCAGCACCGTGGCAGTCGCCTGCATCGTTCCTCCACCTTTGTCGCGGACCTACGTAGCGGATACGGCTCCTGATCAAACCGTTGCGCGATGCTACTCCCGGACGGGCCCCGGGCAGCAGAGGGCGTACGGCCCCGAAATGCGGTCGACGTCCCGTCAGGAGCGGCTTTCCCAGGGTCCGTGCGCCGTCCGGCGCTGCGCACTTCCCCCCTTCGAGCGACCGCCGAGCCGGCCCGAACGAGCAGCGCATACGGCCTTGACACACCGAACGGCACCCCCCGGAGTGAGGGCGGGATAAGCGACCGACATAATGTCGGTCGTGGCGACAGCAACGACAGTAGAAACCGGGCACGCGCACCCGTCGGTCAATCGGCCGAACCTCACCAGCGTCGGAACCATCATCTGGCTGAGTTCCGAGCTGATGTTCTTCGCGGCCCTCTTCGCGATGTACTTCACCCTTCGATCGGTGACGGGCGAGGCGTATTGGAAGCACTCCGCTGATGCGCTGAATCTTCCGTTCTCCGCGACCAACACCACGATCCTGGTGCTCAGCTCGCTGACGTGTCAGCTCGGCGTTTTCGCGGCCGAGCGCGGCGACGTCAAGAAGCTGCGAACCTGGTTCACGATCACCTTCATCATGGGTGCCATCTTCATCGGCGGTCAGGTCTTCGAGTACACGGAGCTGGTCAAGCACGAGGGCCTCTCGCTCTCGTCCGGCCCGTACGGCTCGGTGTTCTACCTGACCACCGGTTTCCACGGACTGCACGTGACAGGCGGTCTGATCGCCTTCCTGCTGGTCCTGGGCAGGACGTACGCGGCCAAGAGGTTCACCCACACGCAGGCCACCGCGGCCATCGTCGTGTCCTACTACTGGCACTTCGTCGATGTCGTCTGGATCGGCCTCTTCGCCACGATCTACCTGATCCGGTAAGAGGTCCGACCGGACTCGCATATCGGACAGACACAGCCAAGCATCGACGCAGAAGATCCTGACACCGGGGTAATCCGTGAAAAAGCTCTCCGCACGACGGCGCCATCCGCTGGCGGCGCTCGTCGTCCTACTCTTCGCGCTGGCGGTCACTGGGGGGCTGTACGCCGCGTTCGCGCCGGCGGACAAGGCTCAAGCCGATGACACCGCCCAGTCTCTTGCCATCAAGGAGGGCAAGAAGCTCTTCGCCGTGGGCTGCGCAAGCTGCCACGGCACCGGCGGTCAGGGCACCTCTGACGGGCCGAGCCTGGTCGGCGTGGGTGCTGCCGCCGTCGACTTCCAGGTGGGCACCGGCCGTATGCCGGCCCAGCAGCCCGGCGCCCAGGTGCCGCGGAAGCGGAACATCTACAACAACGCCCAGATCGACCAGCTCGCGGCCTACGTCGCGTCGCTGGGCCCGGGCCCGTCCGTGCCGGACAAGGCGCAGTACAGCGCCGACGGCGCCGACATCGGCAAGGGCGGCGAGCTGTTCCGCACCAACTGTGCCCAGTGCCACAACTTCACCGGTAAGGGCGGCGCCCTCACCAATGGCAAGTTCGCGCCGACCCTTGAGGGCGTGGACCCGAAGCACATCTACGAGGCCATGCAGACCGGCCCGCAGAACATGCCCTCCTTCGGTGACGGCACGCTGAGCCCGCAGAACAAGAAGGACATCGTCGCGTACCTCGGCGCCGTCAACGGCGACAAGACCGCGAGCCCCGGCGGTATGGAACTCGGCGGTCTGGGCCCGGTGACCGAAGGTCTCTTCGGTTACATCTTCGGCCTGGGTGCGTGTGTCGCGGTCGCCATCTGGGTCGCAGCCCGGACTACGAAGGCCAAGAAGTCATGAGTGAGACAGAAGAAAACCTTCCCAGTGAGCGGGAGACGCCTCACGAGGGCGCGGTGGGGAAGGCGGACAACCCCTTCGCCGACCCCGGGCTGCCGCCCCACGAGCACCGCATCCAGGACATCGACGAGCGGGCCGCCAAGCGCTCCGAGCGCACCGTCGCCATGCTCTTCCTGGTGTCGATGCTCGCCACCGTCGCGTTCATCGCGTCGTACGTGGCCATCCCGATCGACAAGATCGTCTACATCTTCCCGCTCGGTCACATCAGCGGGCTGAACTTCGCCCTCGGTCTGACCCTGGGCGTGGCGCTCTTCTGCATCGGCGCCGGCGCGGTCCACTGGGCCCGCACGCTGATGTCGGACGAGGAGGTCGCCGACGAGCGGCACCCGATCGAGGCCACCCCCGACGTCAAGGCCAAGGTCCTGGCGGACTTCGCCCAGGGCGCCAAGGAGTCGCAGTTCGGTCGGCGCAAGCTGATCCGCAACACGATGTTCGGTGCGCTGGCCCTGGTGCCGCTCTCCGGCGTCGTGCTGCTGCGCGACCTCGGCCCGCTGCCCGAGAAGAAGCTGCGGACCACCGGCTGGAAGAGGGGCGTCCGCCTGGTCAACCAGTCGACGAACCTCCCGCTGCGTCCCGAGGACATCGCGGTCGGCTCCCTCACGTTCGCCAAGCCCGAGGGCCTGGAGGAGAACGACGAGGACTTCGCCAACAAGATCGCCAAGGACGCCCTGATGCTCGTGCGGATCCAGCCGCAGAACATCAAGGACAAGCAGGAACTCGCCTGGTCGCACGAGGGCATCGTCGCGTACTCGAAGATCTGCACCCACGTGGGTTGCCCGATCAGCCTGTACGAGCAGCAGACGCACCACGTGCTCTGCCCCTGCCACCAGTCGACCTTCGACCTTTCCGACGGCGGTCGGGTGATCTTCGGCCCGGCCGGCCACGCCCTGCCGCAGCTGCACATCACGGTGAAGGACGGCTTCCTCGAGGCCGCAAGCGAGTTCGCGGAGCCCGTCGGCCCGAGCTTCTGGGAGCGCGGATGAGTAACGAGACGACCGCGACCACTACCCGCCGTGGCCAGGCGCCACGGGGCGAGCGGATCGCCGACTGGGCCGACGGCCGGCTGGGCATCTACAGCCTCGCCAAGTCCAACATGCGCAAGATCTTCCCGGACCACTGGTCCTTCATGTTGGGTGAGGTCGCGCTCTACAGCTTCATCATCATCATCCTGACCGGTGTCTACCTGACGCTGTTCTTCCACCCGAGCATGGCCGAGGTCACCTACCACGGGTCCTACGTGCCGATGCACGGGATCAGGATGACCCAGGCCTTCGAGTCGACGCTGAACATCAGCTTCGACGTGCGCGGCGGTCTGCTGATCCGGCAGATCCACCACTGGGCGGCGCTGGTCTTCCTGGCCGCGATGATGGTCCACATGATGCGGGTGTTCTTCACCGGTGCGTTCCGCAAGCCGCGTGAGGTCAACTGGCTCTTCGGCTTCCTGCTGTTCGTCCTGGGCATGTTCACCGGCTTCACCGGTTACTCGCTCCCCGACGACCTGCTGTCCGGCACCGGTGTCCGCTTCATCGAGGGCGTCATCCTGGCGATGCCGCTGGTCGGCTCGTACCTGCAGATGTTCATCTTCGGCGGCGAGTTCCCCGGGCACGACATCATCCCGCGGTTCTTCACGGTCCACGTGCTGCTGCTGCCGGGCATCATGCTCGGCCTGCTGGTGGCGCACCTGATCCTGGTCTTCTACCACAAGCACACGCAGTTCCCGGGTGCCGGCAAGACCAACAACAACGTGGTCGGCATGCCGCTGCTGCCGGTCTACATGGCCAAGGCCGGAGGCTTCTTCTTCCTGGTCTTCGGTGTGATCTCGGTGATCGCCGCGGTCGCCAGCATCAACCCCGTGTGGGCCATCGGCCCGTACCGGCCGGACCAGGTGTCCACCGGTGCGCAGCCGGACTGGTACATGGGCTTCGCCGAGGGCCTGGTGCGCGTCATGCCGGGCTGGGAGTGGAACTTCTGGGGCCACACCATCAACTTCGGCGTGCTGATCCCGATCCTGGTCTTCCCGCTGGTCCTGGTCGCCATCGCGGTCTACCCGTTCATCGAGTCCTGGGTCCGCGGCGACAAGCGCGAGCACCACATCCTGGACCGCCCGCGCAACGTGCCCACCCGCACCGGCTTCGGCGTGGCCTGGCTCGTCGCGTACTTCGTGATGCTGATCGGTGGCGGCAACGACCTGTGGGCGACGCACTTCCACCTGTCGATCAACTCGATCACCTGGTTCGTCCGGATCGCGTTCTTCGTCGGGCCGGTGCTGGCCTTCATCGCCACCAAGCGGATCTGCCTGGGTCTCCAGCGCCGCGACAAGGACAAGGTGCTGCACGGACGCGAGTCCGGCATCATCAAGCGCCTGCCGCACGGTGAGTTCATCGAGGTCCACGAGCCGCTCAACCAGGAGCAGCTGCACGTCCTGACCCAGCACGAGCAGCCCGAGCCGCTCGAACTCGGTCCCGAGGTCGACGAGAACGGCGTCCAGCGCAAGCTCAAGCGCACGCAGAAGCTGCGCGCCAAGCTCTCCAAGGGCTACTACGGCGAGGACAACGTCATCCCCAAGCCGACCGTCGAGGAGTACAAGGAGATCACCAGCGGCCACGGCCACCACTGATCCCCGCGGGCGCGGCACCGCCGCGCACCGCTGGTAGTACGCCACCCAGAGGGCCCCGTCCACGGATAGGACGGGGCCCTCCGGCATGCCCACGGCTCGATAGGGTGAGCGGCACAAGCAGGTGACGAACCAGGAGCGTGGACCATGGACGTTGTGACCCCGGTGGGCGGCGGCAGCGTGGCGGACCGCTCCTGGCCGGCCGTGCTGAACGCCCTCCTCGACGGCCGCGACCTCACCGCCGACGACACCGCCTGGGTCATGGACCGGATCATGCGCGGCGAGGCCACCGACGCGCAGATCGCCGGCTTCGCGGTGGCGCTGCGCGCCAAGGGCGAGACCGTCGCGGAGATCTCCGGACTGGTCCGGACGATGTACGCGCACGCCAGCCTGATCGACGTGCCCGGCCCCAGCGTCGACATCGTCGGCACCGGCGGCGACGGGGCGAACACCGTCAACATCTCCACCATGTCGGCGATCGTGGTCGCCGGCACCGGCGCCAAGGTCGTCAAGCACGGCAGCCGCGCCGCGTCCTCGGCCAGCGGCGCCACCGACGTCCTGGAGAAGCTGGGCGTCAACCTCAACCTCACGCCGCGGCGGGTCGTCGAGGTCGCCGCGGAGGCCGGGATCACCTTCTGCTTCGCGGCCAAGTTCCACCCCGCCCTGCGCCACGTGGCGGCCGCCCGCGGCCAGCTGGGCATCCGCACCACCTTCAACGTGCTGGGGCCGCTGACCAACCCGGCCCGGGTCAAGGCCCAGGCCACCGGCGTCGCGGACGCCCGGATGGCGCCGATCCTGGCCGGCGTGCTGGCCGAGCGCGGCTCGTCGGCACTGGTCTTCCGCGGCGACGACGGGCTGGACGAACTGACCACCACCGCCACGTCCCGGGTGTGGATCGTGCAGGACGGCCGGGTCCGCGAGGAACCCTTCGACCCGCGCGACGTCGGGATCGACCTGGTCCCGGTGGAGGCGCTGCGCGGCGCCGACGCGTCGTACAACGCCGAGGTGGCCCGGCGGCTCCTCGACGGCGAGACCGGCCCGGTGCGGGACGCGGTGCTGCTGAACTCCGCGGCCGCGCTGGCCGCGCTGGCGCCCTCCGACGCCCCGCTGACCGAGCGGATCCGCGACGGCCTCGACAAGGCCGCCGCGGCGCTCGACTCGGGGGCCGCCAAGCGCTCGCTGGAACGCTGGGTCGCGGCCAGCAACGCCTGACGACGATGTGACGCACGTCCCGGTCCGTCATGCGGACCGGGACTTGCGCACGAATGATCGTGTGGCATGATTCTGCGCAGGTCACGAGTGACAGCGATGTAGGCCCCGGCCCGCTGTCCGGCAACCCTCCTTCCGTGGCGGGGTGCCCCGGGTGATGACCAGGCCGCAGGCAGCGAGGTCTGCGGCAAGCGCGGATCCCTCGCCAGGGATCCTGGTCCCCGAGGGAGTCCTTCCGTGATGAAGCGAATGCGCTAGGGCCCACGGCCCCTCTTCCGCGCCACCCTTTTCTCTCCACGCTGCGGCGTCGTGCCGGGCGGGTCCCGCGTACCTTCCGCGTACCGTGCGACGCCCCCCCGCCGCAGCGAATTCGCTCATGCCTCCCGGGAGTTCGCCATGTCCGTTTCCGCTGCCGCCGACCGTTCCGTCTGTGCCCCGCTGCCCGTGCTGGGCCGGGACGTCCTGGTCCCGCTGGTCACCGGCGGCGAGGCCGTCTACGCCGCGCTCGACTACGCCGCCAGCGCGCCGGCGCTCCAGCGGGTCTGGGACGACGTCGCCGCCTACGCCCCGTACTACGGCAGCGTCCACCGCGGCGCCGGCTACCTCTCGCAGCTCTCCACCGACCTCTTCGAGAACGCCCGCAGGACCGTCTCCGACTTCCTCGGCTGCCGCACCGACGACCAGGTGGTCTTCACCCGCTCCACCACCGACTCGTTGAACCTGCTGGCCGCGGCCCTGCCGCAGGGCACCCGGGTGTTCGTCTTCGAGACCGAGCACCATGCCTCGCTGCTGCCCTGGGAGCGCCGCGCGGACGTCTCCGTGACCTACCTCAACGCGCCGCGCACCCCGCAGCAGGCGGTCGACACCCTGGAGCAGGCGCTGGCCACCCGCGAGCCGTACGGCCCGGCGCTGGTCTGCGTCACCGGCGCCTCGAACGTCACCGGCGAACTGTGGCCGGTGCGGGAACTGGCGGCCGCCGCGCACGCCCACGGCGCCCGGATCGTCCTCGACGCGGCCCAACTGGCCCCGCACCACCCGGTGGACCTCGCGGAACTCGACGTCGACTGGGTCGCGTTCTCCGGCCACAAGCTGTACGCGCCGTTCGGCGCCGGCGTACTGGCCGGGCGCGCCGACTGGCTCCAGGACGCCGAGCCGTACCTCGCCGGCGGCGGCGCCAGCCGGAAGGTCGCCCGCCGGACCGACGGCGGCGTGGACGTCGAGTGGCACACGAGCGCCGCCCGGCACGAAGCGGGTTCCCCCAACGTGATCGGCGCCTACTCCATCGCCTCGGCCTGCAAGGCGCTCACCGAAGCGGGTTGGGACACCCTGATCACCCGCGAACAGGAACTCATCGACACCGTGCGGGCGGGTCTCGCGGAGGTCCCCGAGGTCCGCGTCCTCTCCCTCTTCGGCGACGACGCCCCCCGCGTAGGCGTCCTCTCCTTCGTCGTCGAGGGCTGGAACAGCTCGCACTTCGCCGCCGCCCTCTCCGCCGAATACGGCATCGGCGTCCGCGACGGCCTCTTCTGCGCCCACCCGCTGGTCCGCACCCTGCTCGGCAGCGAACCGCAGGAACCCGGCGAGTGCGGCGCCCCGGAGGCGGCCCCCGGGGAGCGCTCCCTCAACGCCATCCGCGTCAGCTTCGGCGCCGGCACGCCCGACGAGCACGTCGACCGCTTCGTCCGCGCCGTCAAGGAACTCGTCACGGACGGCGCCCGCTGGAACTACCAGGTGGAAGACGGCCGTTGCGTTCCAGCGCGTAGCGCTGGGTGAATCCCACGTGGTCGGCTGTCCCGCCGTGGGGCGTCTCGCCGTTGCGCCTGCGGCGCGGGCGTTGTCCGCTGCGCGGGGCTGTTGGGTGCGGTGA
>NZ_JBJMAB010000078.1:0-11302 GCF_045799175.1 Streptomyces sp. VTCC 41912 | reverse complement strand
AGAGTTTCCACCACCTCTTCCTTGGCGTCGCCGCGCTCCTCATCGCAGCCCTCTGAAAAGCCAGCACACGCTCAATCCAGCTAGATACTCCGCAACTCTGGAAGGACCCCAGTGGACCGCAGCCCGAAGCTCACCCTCGACCAGGAACTGCAGGCGGCCGTCGCCATCGTCCGCGTCGGCCTGGACCGCATCCGCGACGCCGGGTGCCGCACCGAGGAGGTCGGCCCGCACGCCGCCGCCCTCAAGGCGCTGTACGACCCGGCCAACCCGGACGCCGGCGTTCTCGCGGCCGTCGCCGACGTCGTCGGCACCATCACGGTGTCTGTGACCGAGGTCGACCACGAGGACATCGACCGCGTCACGGAGCTGCTGGACGAGGCCCAGGGCCACGTCCAGGACAGCACCGGCGACCGCATTCGCCACGCCCTCGACTTCCTGGCGCCGCTTTTGGTCCTGCGGTGCGAGGTGTGCGGGAAGCGGGAGTCGGGTGTCGAGGTGATGGACGACCCGTTCACCTCGGCGCTCGACCCGGACCGCACCGACCACACGCAGATGACCCTCTGCGGCTCCTGCGCCACCGAACGGTTCGAGGACAGCTGATGTTCGTGAACCTGGACCAGCTCTTCGCGGCGGAGGCCGCGGAGCTGGCCCTCACCGGAGGATGCCCGGCCTGCGACCTGGAGGCCGACGAGATGTGCCGCATCTGCGGCCTGTGCAACTGCGACCGACACGACACCTGCCACCTGATCAACGAACAGGAGTGTCTGACCACCATGCGCGACGTCAACAACACGGCCGACGTGGACCAGAACACCGGCACCATCATCCAGATCGGCACCGTCAACGGCGGGGCGATCCACACCGGAAGCGGCGACGTCGTCGGCACCGTCAACGTCTACCAGGCGACCGACAAGACCGAGGAGAACGACAAGTGAGCATCCGCATCATCTCGTTCGGCTACGGCCACGGCCCGACTCCCACCGCCGACCTCGTCGTTGACCTGCGGGCGCTGCTCCGCAACCCGTTCCACAACCCGGAGCTGAAGCACCGCACCGGGCTGGACCAGGAGGTCTACGACCACGTCATGAACACCCCGGGCGCGGAGCGGCTCGCGGTCAACGCGGTCGCCACCGCCCGTGGCCTCGCCGAGGACACCGGCGCCGACGTCACGATCGCGTGGGGCTGCACCGGTGGCAGGCACCGCAGCGTCGGCCTGGCCCGCCTGTCTTACGAGCTGCTGCTCGCCGCCGGCGACGAGGCCACCATCGAGCACCGCGACGTCGGCCAGGACCTCCTGCCCGCCGGAGTCCACAACCGGACCGAACCCGAGCCCGAGACCATCCGCTACACCGCCGACACCCTGAACCCCACCGACATGCTCATGGTCGACCTCGACGGTGGCCGGGGCGGACCGCTCCCGGACGATATCGCCTGACCGCCTCCGCACTGTCAGCCCCGCACGACAAGATGAGCCCGGGGGCCGTCACCCAGCGGCCCCCGCACCGTTCCAGAGAGAGGGAGCGAACCGATGACCGACTGGACCCCCACGACCCTCGTGTCCGTGGATGAGCCCGGTGACCGCTCCGGCGCCAGCGACGGCCACAGCCGCTACGGCGTCTACCTCAGCCAGCGCCTGGAGGAGTTCCACGACGAGAACCCTGGCACCCCGTTGCCGACCGAGGAGTTCGCCGCAGCGGCCTGGCGCGTGGCCACGCCGCCCGTACTGACCGGCTACGTGATGTTCCGCCCCGACCTCCAGGGAATCGAAGCGGTCTGGGCCGAGAACGAGGACGGCGTCGGCTCGCTCGCCTTCAAGGTCTCCGTGCCGCTGTGGTTCAGCGACCTGCCTGCCGACCGCCGGCCCCGCCACCCGTGGCAGGACTGGACGACCCAGTACGACATCGCGACCCGCGACGACAAGTACCGCCACCCCTGGGAGCCCAACCTCAAGCCCGGCCGCCCCGCCGTCCTCACCGTCTCGCACATCCTGATCTCCGCCACCGGCTGGGACCTGCCGACCCCGAAGCACACCGAGGGCCGCGGCCTGGTCGAGGAGGCCAAGCAGGTCGTCCACGAGGTCGCCCGCCGCGTCAACGAGGAGGCCGCGCCGATGGTCGCTCAGCTCCTCGGAGACCGCTGACAACACAAGGGATCGAGCGATGCCGTACCCCGTCCTGGCCGACGCATTACGACTGCCACACGTGCAGGCCGAACCGGTACCCCAGCGAGAGGCTGCCGCCCGCGCGGCACTGCTCGAACTGCGGCGAAACCAGTGCCCGGAGCTGCGCACCTGGACCACAGACGACCCCGCTCCGGCCACGGACACGGTGCTGGCCGTCGTCGACAACGAGGGTGAACTGTGGCGTACGACGCCTCGCACCGGAGAGTGGCACCTGGAGGAACCGCCAGGCCGGCGGGGTGCCGGTGCCACCCTCTTCGGCTGGCGTGAGCTGCTCAGCGAGTTCGGGCCCGTGACCGAAGCTGTAGGACACTCGGACCCGGACCACCGACTTGAAGGGAGAGCGCAGTGAGCGCCCAACCCGAACACCCGGCAGACAGCCGGGCCCCCGCGATCCCCCACACCATCAACGCCATCGGTGCGGCCCTCACGGGGGAGCGGCGCGCCCGCTTCTACGGCGAGGTCCTGGCCGCCGAGGAGACCGACGTCCCCGGCGTCATGCGCCGCTGGTGGAAGACGGCGATGCTCGATCAGGCTCGGGGAGCCGAGACCAGCCGCGCCAACGCCGCGGCTGGCCGCAACCTGGTCGCCGTCGAGGACCTCCTGGAGCAAACGGAAAGGCGGGCCGGATGACCGACCGCCCACGGCGCGGCTGGACCGTTTGGACCGAAGAAGTTCCGGCGAATGTCATGCTCGACATGCCGCCGGACCTCTCCAAGAAGGTCCTCAACTTCCTTGTCGCCCTGGGAATTGAGGCCGGTGCCGCTATCGACGCGAACCGAGAACCGCCCGGCGACCCTATGGACGATCTCGGAGTGCGCTATTCGCTGGAAATCGCGGGAGAGTCGGTCATCATCGAATACACCGTAATCCGCGAAGAGCGACAGATCAGAATTCCGGTCCTTGTCTGGTTCCACTGACCGGTGACGAAGGAAGAGACCCCCGGCAGGGTTAGTGCCGGGGGTCTCTTCGCGTCTTAGCGTAGAGCCCCGCTGTCCCCAGAAGTTTCCCGCACGCTTAGCCGCAGGCATTTTCGCCAACGAAAAAGCTGACCTGTATCGGCGGGGCCGTCGACCGAAGCCCTGTCTCTCGACAGCGCGGCCGCCCTGCCCTGCCCGCGGGCAGCCGGAGGATTCCCTGCCCGCGAGGGGACGCGGAGCCGGTTTGAGGAACCCCGACTCGTTGGTGGAGTGAGGCCAGTGGCATGGTGCTGTGCACCGGCACAGGGTCGTTGAGATGCATGTGGAGTGAGCCTGTTTGTCTCCGTCAGGTTGAAGATCGAAAAGCGGAGAAGGACAAAGGGGGTTCCCCTCGCGGGGAACCCCGGCAAGCCGGCGGAGAGCACAACCGCACAAACGGGGAGGGTGGCCGGTGGCCTGGGTCACAAAGATCACGGTCGACGAGCAGGTCGAGTACCGGCTGCGGCAGCAAGCCGGCTGCGTCGTCGTCGAGGCCGACGCCGAGAAGAGCACCGTCGCCGCGGACGACGGTGAGGGCCAGGCCGTCGACTACCGGTTGAACTCCGAGGGCGGCTCAGCCCTGATCTGGATGGGCAGCGGCCTGGAGGCTGTCGACCTGGTCGCCGGCGCCGAGCTGGGCGAGGAGGGCAAGGAAGCGGCCCGCCGGCTGATGAACGGATGCCACCCAAAGACGGGCGCCCGCCTCATCAAATCCCGCACGTCCGTCCGCGCCCACGCATTGGCTCAGCTCACCACTGCCCGACTGGTCGAGGCCATCGAAGAGGCCGCTACGGTAAGGGGTGTTGAGCCGGCCGCATTGTTTGAAGGAAAACCAAAACAAGCGGCCGTATTCGAGACCCAGAAACGCAATGTCCGCCGCTTCGGTGAAATGCACCGCATGCAGGTGACCACCCTCCACAAACTCGCACGCGCCGCCGGTATTTCCCTGGCCGACGTCTACGGAGAGGCCGAACTCGCCACCGCATGGGAGCACAAGGGCCGCCGGGTCGACGACCGAGTGCGCGGTTGGGACCTCGTCCTCGACCTCCCCAAGAGCGACAGCGTGGTCCACGCGCTGCTGGACGAGCTCCCCGCCGAGGACCTGCGCACGCTCGTGCACCAGGCCAAGGTCGACACCTTCCGGCAGATCGAACGATGGGTGGGGTACGCGGTCGGCAGCGAGGACGGCACGCCGGTCCGGCTCGCCACCGGCGGTCTGCTCGCCTGGTCGGTCGAGCACCAAAGCGCGCGGCCGGTCCAGGCCGGGGAGCCCGGCGACCCGCACCTGCATCTGCACGTCACCATCGCCAACCTCGCGCTGTGCGAGGACGGGCAGTGGAGGGCGATCGCCAACAGCGGCCAAGACCTGCACCGCCACGCGTCCGCCGCCGACGCCTACTTCAAGGCCCGCGTCCGCGCGCTGACCCACCAGCACTTCGGCATCCGGCGGGAGCGCAACGAGCGCACCGGCGCGTGGGAGATTGCCGGCATTCCCGAGCAGCTGCGCGACCACTTCTCGCGCCGGGCCGCGCTCGTCGACGAGCGGGCCGGCGCCGACGCGAGCCGCCAGGAGAAGCAGGCCGTCTCCATGGCGACCAAGCGGCAGAAGCTCGACGCGGACGGCGCCACGATGCGCGGCAGCTGGCGGCAACGCGCGCACGAGGTCGTGGACGACGTCGACGCGATGGTGGCGGCCGCGGCCCCAGGGCCGCCCGGCCCGGACGACGGCGAGGGCGTCGACGGCCCCGGCGGCGGTCCGCGCATCCCGCCGCCGGCCGACATCGCCGCGGCCGTCTTCGACCCCGAGACCGGGCTGACCGCGCACGAGAAGGTCTTCAGCCGGGCGCAGGCCCTGGCCGCCGTCGCCAACGAGCTGCAGTACGGCATCGACGGCGACCCGGACCGCCTGGAGCAGCTCGTCGACGAGGTCCTGGCCGCCGAGGGCTACGCGGTGCGGGTCCCGACCGTCGGGTCGACGGTCATGTCGTCGATCGCCCGGTACACCACCCAGGACGTCCTGGACGCCGAGGCGACCGTGCGCCAGCACGCCCTCGACCAGTTCGAGGGCGGGGCGGTGCAGCTGCGCGAGGACCAGGCCGCGGCCGCCATCGATGTCTTCCAGGTCGCCGCCGGCTACGAGCTGTCCGCCGAGCAGCGCGCCGCCGTGATGCGGATTCTGACCGCCGGTCACGGGATCGACGCCCTCATCGGTGTCGCCGGCGCCGGCAAGTCCACGCTGATGGAGGCGGCCCGGATCGGGTGGGACGCGACCGGCACCACCTACGCCGGCGCCACGCTCACCGCGGTCGCCGCGAAGGGCCTCACGGAGGTGTCCGGCATCCCGGCCCGCACGGTCGCGTCCTGGCTGCAGCAGATCCGCGGCGGCAAGGGCCTGCGGGGCGTCGACGTCCTGGTCGTCGACGAGGCGACGATGGTCGACGACCGGTCGGCGGCCGCGCTCATGGCCGAGGCCGCGCGCACGGGCACGAAGGTCGTGGCGATCGGCGACCACCTCCAGCTCCAGGCGGTGGGCGTCGGCGGGTGGTTCCGCGAGACCCACCGCATCGTGCGCGGGGTGACGTTGAGGGAGAACCGGCGCCAGGAGGACGCCGCCGAGCGGGCCGCGCTGGAGGTCTGGCGCACCGGCGACCACCACCACGCCCTGGAGCTGCTGGCCGCCGGCGGCCGTGTCCACGCGGCCGAGACCGCCGACGAGGCGCGCTCCCAGATCCTGACCACCTGGGACGAGCTGCGCCGGGCGCAGTGGCCCGACACCTACGACCTTCTCCAGCACCTGGTGGTGCTCGCCGCCCGCAACACGGACGTCGACGCCCTCAATCTGGGGGCCCAGCAGATCCGGCGCGCGGCCGGCGAACTCGGTGATGAGCACACCTACGCCCGGCCGGGCGGCGAGACGATCACCCTCGCCGTGGGCGACGCGGTGCGCATCCGCGTCAACGACTACCGGGCCAGGCGGGGCGACGGGCCGGACATGCTCAACGGCTACCGCGCCGTCATCACCGCGCTCAACGACGACCACCGCATCGAGGTCACCTGGCGGGTCCAGGACAGCCGAGCCGAGGGTGGCGTCCGCTACGAGTCGGGGTGGATGACGCCCGATCAGATCGCTTCCGGCGCGCTGTCGCTCGGGTACGCGATGACGATCGCCGCGAGCCAGGGCCTGACGTGCAGCACCTCGCTGATGTACGGGCACGGCGCGAACGCCTTCGCCACGTACCCGGGCATCACCCGGGCCCGGCGGGAGAACCACCTCTGGCTGCCGCTGGACGTCGTCGAGAACGAGCAGACCCAGGCCCGGCTCGGGGCCGCGCGCAGCGAGCGGGAGCGCCTGGAGCGGGCCGTCGACGCCTTCGCCCGGTTCCTGGGGCAGTCCCGGCCGGACGGGATGGTCTCCGACCTGCTCCACGAGCCGCCGGCGCCCGCGCCGCTGCCCCTGCAACGCGACCGTGAGGTCGAGCCGGCCCGTGCCCCGGGCGCGGCCGCGCCGCCGCCGGCCGCCGTCGACAAGGCGGTGCACAGCGCCCAGGAGGAGGCACAGCGTCAGCAAGAACCGCGGCTCAGTGAGGAGCAGCTGCAGCGGCTGCAGCTGCTCAAGGAGGAGCGGGCCGTCACGCCGTGGACGAGGCGCCCGTACGGGAAGTGGAGCGACAGCGGCCTGAAGCGCACGATCGCACGCAACGACCAGATTGCCGAGGAAGCAGAGGGGCTTGCCCAGCGGGACGAGTCGGCCGCGCGGGGGCTTGCCCAGCGGCTGGAGCGGGCCGCGGCCGAGGGACTGACGCGCGGGCAGGAGTACACCGCCGAGGGCCACCAGCTCCTGGACCAGGCCGAGGTGCTCCTCGCCTCCGCCCGCCGGGAGCTGGACACGGCGGCCGCCGCGCAGCAGGTCGCCGAGACGCGCACGTCCTGGCTAGGCAAACTGGCGCAAGCCGACAACAAAACATGGCTCACCCTGCGTCTGGCGCGCACCTCCCGCCGGGAACAGCGCGAACTCACCGAGCGGTACACCGCCGAGCGCGCCGACGCCTGGACCCAGGAGAACCAGGCGCAGAACGCCGCTCGCACCGCGGTCACGGACGCGTGGGACCTCATCAAGGGGAGCCGGTTCTCCGACGCCCTCGGGACCGCCCCGCCGCCCCGGGACGTCGCCGAGGCCGCCGACCGGTTCGCCCAGGTGCGCACCACGGTCGAGCGCATCGGCCACTCCCTCGACGTCAGCGACCAGCAGCGGCTCGGCCGGCTCACCGGCAACGCTGCCGGGTACCGCGAGCAGGCCCAGGAGGCTCACGGCAAGGCGGCGCAGGCCCGCGGCGAGACGGAGCTGCGCTCCGAGATCTCCGCGAAGTTCCCGCGGCTGCACGAGGTGGAGAGCGACGGCCGGCACGCGCTGCAGCAGCGGCGGGAAGCGAAGAAGGAGGCGGAGCGGGCCGCGATCCGGGCGCGGAACGCTGCACCCACCCGGTACACGCCGCCGCCACGGAGGCCGTCGAGGGGCAGGGGCATCTGACGCACGGCGAGGCTCACCAGCCGGCCGCGCCGCACCACTCCACACCTCTCTGTGACCCGCACAGAGAGGTGTCATTCTCTCGGCAAGGCTTGCCCAGGGGGTGTGACCAGCGAAAACGCGGCAGGCTTGCCCGCAGAGGGTCACACCTCCGGTGAGACCTCCGGTGCAACGAGCGGTCCACCTGTGGAGGCAACCGTGGGGCCCCCTCTGGGTGCAACTGCTCCCGGAGGGCGGGATGATGCCGGCATGAGCACCACTCGCCGTCCACTGGGGGCCGGCACACAGCGCGTCCGCGACCCTCGCGCCATGTCCGCCGCAGAACGCGCGACCCTCTCCGAGTGGGTCGAGGAGCCGGCGCAGCCCACGGCCCCGGCGCCTCGGCCCGCTCGTCGTCCCCTGGGGCCCCGGGGCTCCGACACCCGCTGACCCACCGGACGCCGTTCCTCGTCACCGGACGTGGAGCTTGACCAGCTTCTCCGCGCGAGCGAGACGTGTCTCTTCCTTCTTGCGGGCCCGGTCGCGTGCGGAGCGGTCCACGCCGGCCTGACGGGCCTCGGGGCTGAGAATTCGGGCCACAGTGGTCGGGTGCCACTTGCCGCCGCGTTTTGCGGGGATCCCGGCTTCGTTGAGGCGCCGGGTGATCGGCCGGGGGCCGATGCCCTCCGTGTCGGCCCAGCGCCGGATCAGGTCCTCGACGTCCTTCTCGTCGTCGAGGTCGACGAGTTCGCCGTCCTTGGCTTGCTTGCCGAAGGGCGGTGCGCCATAGGCGTAGCCGCCTTTGGCTGCCTTGCTGTTGCGGCCGTCGCGTAGCCGTTTGCGGATCATCCCGCGGTCGAGCTGATGGAAGACGCCGCGCATCTGTCGCATGGCGGTGCGCATCGGGTCGTCGACGTCGTCCTCCAGGTGCTCGCCGTGGTCGGCGGTGAACACACGGCCGCCGAGGGCCCAGACGTAGCTGAGGACGGCTTCCTGGACGGTCAGTTCGCGGGCGAGCCGGTCGAGGTTCGGCGCAAGGATGCCGTCCGCTCGGTCCTCTTTGATCCACTCCAGGGCATCCATCAGCCCTTCACGCTCGTCGACGGTGCTCGCGCCAGAGGTGGTGACGGTGTCCCCGTCGACGACGGAGTGGACGATGCGGTGGCCCGTGCCGTTGTTCCATCGGCGGCAGTCGGTCTGCTGGGCGTCGAGGCCGTAGCCGTCGACGGCCTGGCCGATGGTGGAGACCCGGCGAACCATGATGAGCCGGAGGCGCTCGCGGCGCGGGGAGTGAGGGGTGATCACCCGTCAAACGTACACAGAAATACCTATAGATGTAACGCCGCAGGTCAGCGGGAACTTACTTCTTCCGGGCGACTCCAAGACTGCTCTCACGCGGATGGAACTGGATGACCTTGGCCTCCTCGTCGTCCTCCTCGTCCCGCCAGGAGTCGAAAGAGTCGAAACCCGGCGGCTCGTAGGCGCACCTCTCACACTGGTCGCCGACCTGTTCAACCGGGACCGCTCGGCACAGCACACAGAGCGCCTCATCGCAGTTCTCGCAAAGCGTCGCCGCCATGCCATCTCCACGGCCGCCAACGCACTGTCCTGAGCAAGGGACCGATGTCGTCATGCTCGGCATCCTCTACCCGAGCGCGTTTCAGACCTTCGTGGAACACCCGAGGCTGAAGAACTTCGTACCGGTCTCCTCTCCCGTCCTCGCGGCCCTACAGTCGCGTAACGGCCACGGCCGGCGTGGCCTAGGGAGGGGATCGAACCGGTGGACCGAAGTGACGCGCCCGAGGAACAGCATCTGGCAGAGCTCCTCGCGATGCTGCCCGGCTGGGATGACAACGAGTTCTGGGACCAGGTCGATCGGATCACGGGCGGGGTTTCGGCCCGGGGCACCATGAACGCGCTTCTTAGGAGCGCCACCTACGAGGCCGCGGACGGAACGTTCACGTCGCTCCGCTCGGCCGCCGAGGAAGTGCTGGAGCGCTACTCGCACCCCTCGTACCGCGAGGAACTGGCCGCCGTGATCGGGGCGCAGCTGACGGTCAGTAAGGGCAACGAGACCTTTCTGGGGTGCCGTTGGCTGGACGACGCGGCGGACGCCGCGTGGCAGATCCACGTCCGGGCCCAGTTCGATGGGGCCAGCCCATTCCGTGCGCTCAGGAGACTGTGGGAAATCCCCTCGTAGATCGCTCCATGCATGAAGCCGGGGCCCGCTGGTAGCGGGCCCCGGCTTCGTTCGGTTGTCGCGGAGTTTCAGAAGCTGCGGCTGATGGTGTCCTCGTTGTCGCCCTCGATGATGGTGCCGACGATGTCCTCGTTGCGGTTGCGGTCACGCTTACCCATGATCCATGCCTCCTGAGGCTTTTTGCGCTTTCGTTTCCGCTTGCTTTTTCGCTTGCGGTAATTCGAGTATGCAGACTCCAGGTCTGCATGTCTACTGGTCCGCTGACTGCCCGGGTCGGCACGCCGAGTTGACGCAGTTCAGGTGCCCAAAAAAACTTTTGGGTCGGCCGGCTGGCCACCTCCGGGAAGGAAGGAAATACTGGAGGTGGTCGCCGATCGCCACGACCTTCGTGCCGGTGCGCGCGGCCTCGGCCATGAGCGCGGCCGCCGTGGTGGAAACTCTGGTCAGTTGTCTGCACCAGCATGTCGGAGGCGGGTGCGCAGGTGGCTCTGCACGCTCTCGGGCGGGGCGTCAGTCGTCGGTGACGGTGACGGTGACGGAGGCGATGTGGTCAGCCTCGAACGGGAGGTTCTCGTATTCGCGGGCGACGGCGGGGTCGGTGGTGGTGGTCTGGGTGGTCTCGCCGCTGGTGGTGGTGACGGTGATGTGCTGCGTACTCATGGCGGTGTTCTCCCTGGTGGTGGGGGTGGGCTAGCGGTCGAGGTGGGCGAGGGCGCGGGCGATCAGTGGCCGGTGGGCGGCGTACAGGGTGCGGCCGGCGGCGGCGATGGCGGTCTCCAGGGCGGCCATCGAGCCCGCCGGGTACCAGGTGGCGTCCAGGGCGTCGTCGGCGGCCGTCGCGGTGACGGTGATGGGCAGGACGTACAGGGCGCTGGTGGAGGCCACCCACGCGTGGTCCGACTGGCGCCAGTCGTCCACCAGGTCCCGGCCCAGGATGACCGACTGGTGGTCGCTCAGGTCCACTCCGGTCTCCTCCCGCAACTCGCGCACCAACGCTGCCGGTGCGCTCTCGCCGGGGTCCACCATCCCGCCGGGGATCGCCTCCTGGTGGATGTCCTCCCGGGTGATCAGCAGGATCCGCCGGTCCGGGCCGGTGCCCGCGATCACGATCGGGTCGGCGGCCGCGTTCTCGCCCCATCGGCCGAGGTTGCGGCCGGTGCGGCCGGTGCGCCCAGCGGGGTGCAGCGGCCAGCCCTGGGCGTCACGCTGGAACGGCACCAGCGCGACGGCCTGGCGCTGGGCCCAGTCGGTCACGGCGTCCGGGGTCGCCGCTGCCTCTGCCCAACTGGGCACGTGGTGGGCCAACGCCGACGGCCGCAGCTCAGGCGGCGTCACGTCCACGGGCGTGTACTGCGGCCAGCTCACCGACCAGCAGCGTCGGTCGGCGGGGATGGTCTCAGTGATCTCGCTCATGATGGATGTCTCCTGGTGGGTTCAGAAAACCGAGTTGGTGCAGAGAA
>NZ_JBJMAB010000077.1:0-12494 GCF_045799175.1 Streptomyces sp. VTCC 41912 | reverse complement strand
ACGTAAAGCGCAGCAGTCCGGGCACCCCACCACCCGCACCCCCGGCACCGCACCCGACCAGCCCCGCGCAGCGGCCCGCGCCGCAGGCGCAAACAGAAACCCCCACGGCGGGACAGCCGACAACGTGGGAAGGAAAAACTTACGCACCGCGTCCCGGCATAGGCGCCGTGCCGCCCAGGTGGGCCGGGATCCACCAGGTGTCGTCGGCGTCCCGGGGGCGTACGGGGTAGGCGCGCTGGGCCGCTTCCAGGAGGTCCTGGACGCGGGCCCGGAGGCGGTCGGTGATCTTCTCGGCCGGGTCGGCCGGGTCGGCCTCCACCGGTTCGCCGACCCGGATCGTTATGGGGAAGTGGTGGCGGCCCAACTGCCGCTTGTGCCCCTTGGTCCACAGCCGCTGGGTGCCCCACAGGGCCATCGGCAGCAGCGGGACGCCGGCCTCCTGGGCCAGGCGCGCGGCGCCCGACTTGAAGTTCTTCAGGGTGAAGGACTCGGAGATGGTCGCCTCGGGGAAGACCCCGATGATCTCGCCGGAACGGAGCGCGGACAGTGCGTGCTTGTAGGCGTGCACGCCCTGCGTCCGGTCCACCGGGATGTGCTTCATGGCCCGCATCAGCGGTCCCGACACCTTGTGCCGGAAGACCGACTCCTTCGCCATGAACCGCACGAGTCGCTTGGCCGGGCGGGCCGCCATTCCGCAGAAGACGAAGTCCAGGTAGCCGATGTGGTTGCTCACCAGGACCGCTCCGCCGTGCTGCGGGATGTTCTCCGCACCGGCGACGTCGAACTTCAGGTCCAACGTCTTGAAGAGCGTACGGGCCGCGCCGATGACGGGCGGGTAGACGAGCTCGGCCATGTGCGGGGGACCCCTTCTCTGTGCCTGGGGAGGGTTCTCCCGGCGGAAACCTACGCAGTCGTAACTGTGCGGCTCCGGGAGATCGTGCCCGATGTGCGCGCCGGCGGCCAGCGTGCGGGGCCCTCGGGGCGCGAGATCCTCGTCACGTGCGGGGCGGAACCGGCAGGTGGGGCGGCTTCCACCGGCCGACGGGGGCGGTTTTCGGCCCTGGGAATCTTTGCGGTGGCGGGAGCGCTGCACCCAGGGATGGCGGGACGGACGGTGCGCCTCGTAGGGGCCGCGGTGACGGGAAGGACGACGGTGCGGGACGACCAGGTGCGGATGGGCGCCGCCGAGATCGGTGCGGAGCTGGGGGAGCGGGCCACGCTCGTCCAGTTCTCCAGTGCGTTCTGCCAGCCCTGCCGGGCCACCCGGCGCGTGCTGACCGAGGTCGCCGGGATGGTCGACGGCGTGGCGCACGTCGAGATCGACGCGGAGGAGCGGCTGGAGCTGGTGCGGCGCCTGGAGGTGCGGAGCACGCCGACGGTGCTGGTGCTCGACGCGCGTGGCACGGTCGTCCGCCGGGCCGCCGGTCAGCCCCGGAAGGTCGACGTCATCGCGGCCCTGGGGGAGGCGGTCCGTGATTGATCTCCCAGATGCCGGGCGACACTTGACGCTTCGGGTCACACGTCGTCAGCCTGACGTCATGCGGCCAGGTATTGATCTCCTTCTCTACGGACGCGCGCACGTCGATCTGGTGCGGACCGCCAGCGCGCGTTGTCCCGGCGTGTGAGCAGCGACGACACCTCCGCCGCCGAGTGCCGTTCGGCCGCCGGCGGTTCCGCCCGGGCGCGCAGCCCACAGCAGAAGGACAACTCCATGACGGCCTCGCCCGATGTCGGCACGCCCCGCACCGCTTCCCCCGAACTCCTGCGCTCCGTCTTCCGGCAGCACGCCGCGGGCGTCGCGGTGATCACCGCGGCCGGTTCCGGCCCCGTCGGTTTCACCGCCACCTCCCTGACCTCCGTCGCCGCCGAACCCCCGCTGCTCTCCTTCGGCATCGGCACCGGCGCCTCCAGTTGGCCGACCGTCTCCGAGGCCGAGCACATAGGCGTGCACGTCCTCGGGGAGCACCAGCAGGAGCTGGCCGCGACCTTCGCGCGCAGCGGCGCCGACCGATTCGGTCCGGCGACGTCCTGGCGCACCGGCCCCGAGGGCGTGCCGTTGTTGGACGGGGTCCTGGCCTGGCTGGTGTGCCGGGTGGTGGCCCGCGTCCCGGCCGGCGACCACCGGATCGTGCTGGCCCAGCCGGTCGTCGGCGACCCCGCGGGTCCCGGCCGGCCGCTCCTCTACCACCAGGGCCGCTTCAACGCGTTGCGCGACTGACGGGTTCCTCCGTACCTGCTTCGTCGCCCGGTCGGGGCCGTTGGGAAGGTCACATTTCGACGGCCTTGATTCGGGGCATCAGAGTGTATGTACTGGCGAGTAATATGGCGGTCGGCGCGGGGATCCGGATCCGACCGGGAGCCGCCCCGTGGGGCGCCTATGCTGCCAGCACAAGGCAGTTCTGAAGAGACGAAGCAGGTAGGAGAGCCGGCGTGAGCTTGAGGATCGTTGTCTGTGTGAAGTACGTGCCCGACGCCACCGGCGACCGGCACTTCGCCGAGGACCTGACCGTCGATCGCGACGACGTGGACGGCCTCCTCTCGGAGCTCGACGAGTACGCCGTCGAGCAGGCCCTGCAGATCAAGGAAGCCAACGACGGCGAGGCCGAGATCACGGTCCTGACCGTCGGTCCCGAGGACGCCACCGACGCGCTGCGCAAGGCGCTGTCGATGGGTGCCGACAAGGCCGTCCACGTCGAGGACGACGACCTGCACGGCACCGACGCCCTCGGCACCTCGCTCGTGCTCGCCAAGGCCATCGAGAAGACCGGCTACGACCTCGTGGTCTGCGGTATGGCGTCCACCGACGGCACGATGGGCGTGCTGCCCGCGCTGCTCGCCGAGCGCCTGGCCGTCCCGCAGGTGACCCAGCTCTCCCAGGTCGCCGTCGCCGACGGCAAGGTCACCGGCCGCCGGGACGGCGACACCGCCAGCGAGCAGCTGGAGGCCGCGCTGCCGGCCGTCGTCTCCGTCACCGACCAGTCGGGCGAGGCGCGTTACCCCTCCTTCAAGGGCATCATGGCCGCGAAGAAGAAGCCGGTGGAGACCCTGGACCTGGACGACCTCGACATCGAGGCGGACGAGGTGGGCCTGGAGGGCGCCTGGACCAAGGTCGATTCGGCCGACGAGCGCCCGGCCCGCACCAAGGGCACGATCGTCACGGACGAGGGCGAGGGTGCCAAGCAGCTCGCCGAGTTCCTCGCGGGCCAGAAGTTCATCTAAGGCCGCGGGTCCGGGGCGCGGCCCCGGACCGGCACCGCTCCGCGACCGTGGCCGAGGCCATCTCCCGCCTCCGCGCCCGCATCTGACGGTCCGTCGGAACTCTTCGTCCTCCCTTCGCCCGCACTCTTCCCGCAGGAGCAATTCCCATGGCTGAAGTCCTTGTCTACGTCGACCACGTGGACGGTGCCGTCCGCAAGCCCACCCTCGAACTGCTCACCCTCGCCCGCCGCATCGGCGAGCCGGTGGCCGTGCACCTCGGCGCCGGCGTGGACACCGCCGCCCCCGTGCTCGCCGAGCACGGCGCGGTGAAGGTCCTCGCCGCCGACGCCCCCGAGTTCACCGAGTACCTCGTCGCCCCCAAGGTCGACGCGCTGCAGGCCGCCTACGACGCGGTCTCGCCGGCCGCCGTCCTGCTGCCCTCCTCCGCCGAGGGCAAGGAGATCGGCGCCCGGCTCGCCGTCCGGATCGGCTCCGGCATCATCACCGACGCCGTGGACGTCGAGGCCGGCGACGAGGGCCCGGTGGCCACCCAGTCGGTCTTCGCGGCCTCGTACACCACCAAGTCGCGGATCACCAAGGGCACCCCGGTCATCACCGTCAAGCCCAACTCCGCCGCCCCCGAGGCCGCTCCGGCCGCCGGTGCGGTCGAGCAGCTCGCGGTGACCGTCGCCGACGCCTCCAAGGCCACCAAGATCGTCTCGCGCACCCCGCGCGAGTCGACCGGCCGCCCGGAGCTGACCGAGGCCGCGATCGTGGTCTCCGGTGGCCGCGGCGTCAACGGCGCCGACAACTTCCCGGTCATCGAGGCGCTCGCCGACTCGCTCGGTGCGGCCGTCGGCGCCTCCCGTGCCGCGGTGGACGCCGGCTGGTACCCGCACACCAACCAGGTCGGTCAGACCGGCAAGTCGGTCTCGCCGCAGCTGTACATCGCGGCGGGCATCTCCGGCGCGATCCAGCACCGCGCGGGCATGCAGACCTCGAAGACCATCGTCGCGATCAACAAGGACGCCGAGGCGCCGATCTTCGACCTGGTCGACTACGGCGTGGTGGGCGACCTGTTCAACGTCGTCCCGGCGCTCACCGACGAGGTCACGTCCCGCAAGGGCTGACCCGGCCGGGCCCGCGGCGGGCCCGTGGACACCGCACGGCCGAAGGCCCCGTACGCAGCGGACGTACGGGGCCTTCGGCCGTGACCGCGGCCTCTCAGGACCCGGTCTCGCCGTCCAGCGCCTCGCGCAGCAGGTCCGCGTGCCCGTTGTGCCGCGCGTACTCCTCGATCATGTGGACGTAGATCCAGCGCAGGTTCAGGGTGCGGCCGTTGACGGTGAAGGTCTCGTCCAGGCCCCGGTCGGCCACCACCGCGTCGCAGGCCGCTATCTCGGCCGTCAGGGCCGCGTGGTCGGCCTCGGCCCGCGCCGGGTCGAGGTCGTCGAAGTCGGCGTCCGGGGCGTCCGGGGTGCAGTGGAGGGCGTCGATCGCCTCGCCGGCGAACCGCTGCCGGAACCAGACGCGTTCGACGTAGGCGAGGTGGCGGACCAGGCCGAGCAGGGTCAGCGGGGACGGCGGGGTGCCGGGCCGGGCGAGCTGTTCGCCGGTCAGGCCCGCGCACTTGGTGAGCAGGGTGTCACGGTGGAAATCGAGCCAGCCTTGCAGCATCGCGCGTTCGCCCGCGGCGGAGGGCGTCCGGCGGCGTTCGGTCCGGGGTGCGATCCATGTCATGACGGGATTGTGGGGCCTGGCGGGCGGGCCGCGCGACGGAGTTGTCGGCCCCGTGCGGGCCGGTGACCTGCGTCGCCACGAGGAAGGAAGGTGTTGACCTCGCCTACCGACACCGTTAGCTTCGCTATACGGATTGTTGATTCCGTTAAGCGGAAATGCCTGAGTCGGCGACGGCATCGGGCACAAGCACCGGGAGGGTACCGAAATGGGGCAGCAGGAGACCGTGGCCACGAGCTTCGCGGACACCGTACGCGAAGGCATCGGAGCCGCCCTCGCAGAGGTGGACGCCGACCTGGCGCGGCGCTACCCGGGTGACCCCGGCACCCGTCAGCCCGTCCACACGGTCTACGTCCCCGGCGACGCCTTCACCGCCGGCACCATCCGCTCCTGGGGCGACCAGGCGCTGGCCATGCTCGACGAGCACGCCCCCGACGCCGGCGCGCTCGCCGCGGTCCTCGGCATCTCCGACGACCTCGCCGGCCCGGTGTACGACCGGGTCCGCGCCAAGCTGGAGCGCGAGCCCGTCGAGGACCTCCGGATCGACTTCGAGGACGGCTACGGCCTCCGCTCCGACGCCGAGGAGGACGAGGCCGCCGCGCGCGCCGCCGCACTGGTCGCCGCCGCCTATCGTGGGGGCACCTCCCGGCCGGAGGCTGGGGGAGGCACCGCCGCCCCCTACATGGGCATCCGCATGAAGTGCATGGAGGCCGCCGTCCGCGACCGCGGCATCCGCACCCTGGACGTCTTCCTCACCGGTCTGATGGCGGCCGGTGGCCTGCCCGAGGGCCTGGTCCTGACCCTCCCCAAGGTGACCTACGTCGAGCAGGTCACCGCCATGGCCCGACTGCTGGACGCGTTCGAGGAGACCCACGCCCTCACGCCCGGCCGGATCGGCTTCGAGATCCAGATCGAGACCACCCAGTCCATCCTGGGCGCCGACGGCCGCGCCACCGTCGCCCGCATGATCGAGGCGGCCGAGGGCCGCGCCACCTCGCTGCACTACGGCACCTTCGACTACAGCGCCTCCTGCGGCGTCAGCGCCGCCTACCAGGCCAGTGACCACCCAGTGGCCGACCACGCCAAGGCCGTCATGCAGGTCGCCGCCGCCGGCACCGGCGTCCGCGTCTCCGACGGCTCCACCAACGTGCTGCCGGTCGGCCCCACCGCCCAGGTCCACGACGCCTGGCGGCTGCACCACGGCCTCACCCGCCGCGCCCTGGCCCGCGCCTACTACCAGGGCTGGGACATGCACCCGGGCCACCTGCCGACCCGCTACGCCGCCGTCTACGCCTTCTACCGCGAGGGCCTGGAGAAGGCCGCCGCCCGGCTCGCCGCCTACGTCGCCAAGGCCGGCGGCGACATCGCCGACGAGCCCGCGACCGCCAAGGCGCTCAGCGGCTACCTGCTTCGCGGCCTCGACTGCGGCGCCGTCGACAGCGACGAGGTCGCCCGCCTCACCGGACTGACCCGCGCCGACCTCGACGGCCTTGCGGGCCGCCCGACGAAGTCGGCCTGAACCGGAGCCGGTCGAACCGGCTCGGGGGCGGCCGCACCATCGGCCGCCCCGGTTGACCGCTGCCGGCCGTGCCCCGCCCCGGGGCCCGGCCGGTTCGCGTGCGGTGTCACGGGGGAACGCCGCACGCGCGGGCGCGCGCACCGTCCACCGGTGGCGCCGGTCAGCCCCCGGCCGGCCGGATCTCCCCCGAACCGCGTGGGATCAGCCGGGTGGGGATCTCCCACCGCTGCGGCGGCTCGCCGACGCCGTCCAGCCGCCGGAACAGCAAGCCGGCCGCGGTCCGGCCGAGTTGGGCGGAGTCCTGGGCGACGACCGTGATCGCGGGGCGGACCAGATCGGCGAGTTCGAAGTCGTCGAAGCCGACCAGGGCGACCGGGCGGGAGTGGCCGCGCAGCACCCGGACGGCGGTGACGGTGACGCGGTTGTTGCCCGCGAAGAGGGCGGTGACCGGCTCCGGCGCGGCCAGCATCGCGGTGGTCGCGGCGCCCACCCGGTCCGGGGCGGTGGAGCCCAGGGAGACCCAGGAGTCGTCGACCGGCAGCCCCGCCTCGGCCATCGCGCTGCGGTAGCCGCGCAGCCGCTCCTTGGCGGTGTGGATGCGGGGCTGGTCGCCGATGAAGCCGATCCGGCGGTGGCCGTGCGCGATGAGGTGGGCGACCGCGGCCCGGGCGCCGCCGAAGTTGTCGGAGAGGACCACGTCGGCGTCGATCCGGCCGGCCGGGCGGTCCACGAAGACGGTGGCGATGCCGGCGGCCATCTCGGGCGCGAGGTAGCGGTGGTCGTCGCCGGCCGGGATGACCACCAGCCCGTCCACCCGGCGGGCGCACAGGGCCAGCACCAACTCCTGCTCGCGGGCCGGGTCCTCGGCGCTGGAGCCGTTGATCAGCAGGGCGCCGTGGCTGCGCGCGACCTCCTCGACGGCGCGGCTGAGCGGCCCGTAGAAGGGGTCGGCGAGGTCCTCCAGGACCAGGCCGATGCTGGCGGTCCGGCCCTTGCGCAGGATCCGGGCGGAGTCGTTGCGCCGGAAGCCCAGCGCGGTGATGGCGTCCTGGACGCGGCGTTCGGTGTCCGGGGTGACGCCCGGCTCGCCGTTGACCACCCGAGAGACGGTCTTCAGGCCGACGCCGGCGCGCGCCGCGACATCCTTCATCGTGGGGCGGGTGCCGTAGCGATGGGAAGTGCCGCGGGCGGTCTCGGTCACGTGTGCGGTCCTGTCTGCCGGGGGACGGATGCGGTGTCGGGTGCGCTCGTCGGCGCCACGCGCCGACGGGTCGTCGGGTGGCGACGAGCATAGCCCCTAGACAACGTTGTCAAATGCCGGAAGACTGGCGCTCTCATGCCGGGCCGGTACTCCGGCCCCCCGGCCCACCAGGAGAATTCGACACCGATGCAGACGGACCTCAGCGCAGCGCTGGACATCGGCGGCACCAAGATCGCCGGCGCCCTGGTGGACGCGCGCGGCAGACTCGTCGTCCGGGCCGCCCGGCGGACCCCCGCCGACCAGGACGGCGCCACCGTGATGGGGGCGGTGGCCGAGGTCGTCCGCGAGATGGCCGCCGGGCCCCACTGGGCGCGGGTGGCCGCCGTCGGCATCGGCAGCGCCGGCCCCGTGGACGCCGAGGCCGGCACCGTCAGCCCGGTCAACATCCCCGGCTGGCGCGACTTCCCGCTGGTCGCCGGGGTGCGGGCGCTGGTCGGGGGGCGCCCGGTGACGCTGGTCGGCGACGGGGTGGCGATGACCGCGGCCGAGCACTGGCAGGGCGCCGCGCGGGGCCACGACAACGCCCTGTGCATGGTGGTCTCCACCGGGGTCGGCGGCGGGCTGGTCCTCGACGGGCGGTTGCACCCGGGGCCTTCGGGCAACGCCGGGCACATCGGGCACATCAGCGTCGACCTCGACGGCGACCCGTGTCCGTGCGGGGCGCGCGGTTGCGTGGAGCGGATCGCCAGCGGTCCCAACATCGCCCGCCGGGCGCTGGCCAACGGCTGGCGACCGGGCCCCGACGGGGACGACAGCGCCGCCGCGGTCGCCGCCGCGGCGCACGCCGGTGATCCCGTCGCGGTGCGCTCCTTCGAACGGGCCGGGCAGGCGCTGGCCGCGGGGATCGCCGCCACCGCCACCCTCGTCGAGATCGACATAGCCGTCGTCGGCGGCGGCGTCGCGGGGGCCGGGGACGTCCTGTTCGCCCCGTTGCGCGCCGCCCTCCGGGATTACGCCACGCTGTCCTTCGTGTCCGGACTGGCCGTGGTCCCGGCCCAGATGGGGACGGACGCCGGTGTGGTGGGGGCCGCCGCGGCGGCCGCGCAACAGTCCCGTCTCGATGCGTTCGTCCCCGCCCCGTAGGGGCACCGGCCGCACCCCTGCGCCCCTTAGTCTGGCTTCCGGCCGCCTGAGGGGTTGCGGCACAATGCCCCGGCGTCCAGGACGTACGGGCCGCTGAGGCCCGCCAGACGGGTAGCGAGGGGAACGCACGGTGACTTCGGGGGAGCACGAGCAGCGCGGGGCGGACGGAACCGGTGCGGCGGACGGCGCGAACGGCCCCCGACCGGCCGGCGGTGCGCCGGCCGGCGGTGCGCCGCGCTCCGCGTCCCGCAGCGGCCCGCAGCGCGGCGTGGACGACGACCTGACCGGGCAGGTGCTCGGCGGCCGCTACCGCGTCACCGGCCGGATCGGCCGCGGCGGCATGGGCGTGGTCTGCCGGGCCGAGGACCAGGTGCTGGGCCGCGAGGTCGCGCTCAAGGTCCTGCGCGCCTACACCGACGCGTCCGCCCCCGAACTCGCCGACCTGCGGACCCGGATGCAGCGCGAGGCGCGGGCCGCGGCCCGGATCCGGCACTCCGGCGTGGTCACCGTCCACGACGTCATCGAGGAGGCCGGCCGCCCGGTCATCGTGATGGAGTTGGTGGACGGACCGTCGCTGGACGACGCCATCGGCGCGCAGGGCCCGTTGGACCCGCAGGAGATCGCCCGGATCGGCGCCGCCGTCATGGACGCCCTGGACGCCGCCCACGAGGTCGGCGTGCTGCACCGCGACGTCAAGCCCGGCAACGTCCTGTTGGAGCGCGCCGGGCGGACCCCGGACCGGGCCGGCTCCCGCGGCGGCCGGGTGGTGCTCACCGACTTCGGCATCGCCAGCATCGAGGCCCCCGGGGACGGCGCCAGCACCAACATCACCCGCAGCGGCGAACTGGTCGGTTCGCTCGACTACCTGCCGCCCGAACGCGCCCAGGGCATGGACCCCACCCCCGCCTCGGACATCTGGTCACTCGGCATGACGCTCTACGCGGCGGTCGAGGGCGGTAGCGCGCCGTTCCGCCGCACGTCGGTGTACTCGACGCTGACCGCGATCGTCACCGAACCGCTGCCCGCACCGCGCCGGGCCGGCCCGCTGGCGCCCGTCCTGTACGCCCTGATGGCCAAGAACCCGGCCGACCGCCCGTCGGCCGCCCAGGCCCGCAGCATGCTCCAGGCCGTGGCGGAGGGCCGCGACCCGGGCGTCACGCCGCCCCCGCCGCCGTCGTTCCCGCAGCCCGGCTCGCCGTACGCCCCGACCGCCACCGACGTGACCGCGGGTGCCGGGCCGCTGCCCGGTCCCGCGGGTGCCGGGGTGGCGCCGGCCGGTTGGCTCGGCGGCCCGGGCGTCCAGGGCGGCGCCGTGCCGCAGCCGCCCGGCGCGAACCCGCCCCGGCCGGTCCACGACACCTCGACGACGGCGGCCGGTTCCGCGACCGCCGCCACCGGACCGCATCCGTACCCGACCGGCCCGGACGGCGACACCGCCCGGCTGCCGGCCCGCCGGCGCCGTCGGGTGCTGCTGGCGGTGGCGGCGGTCCTGGCCGTACTGGCCGGCGGCGGTGGCCTCACCTACGCCCTGGTCGGCGGGGGTTCCGGCGACCAGGACACCGCGGGCGGGCGGAAGCCGGCCGCACCGGCCAGCACGCCGGCGACGGGTCAGCCGAGCGTCTCCGCCGGCAAGGGCGGCGACGGCAAGGCCACCGGCGCCTCGCCGACCGACGCGGCGTCCCCCTCCGGGGCCCCCTCGTCCTCCGGTGCTCCCAAGCCCGGTGCGCCGGGCGGCAGTTCCGGCGGCCAGACCGGCGGAGCGGCCGCGGGCGGCAACCAGGGCGGCACGGACGGCGGCGCCTCGGGCGGGGCGCACGGCGGAACGTCCGGCGGCGCCCACGGCGGCACGTCCACCGGCGGCTCCGGATCCGCGGCCGGCGGTGCCAGTGGCGGGAGCGGCGGCGGGTCGCCGACCCCCGGACCGGCCTGCACGAACATCGGCGGGGGCAAGGCCAACTGCCCCGTGTGGCGCACCGCGAACTCCTACACCGCGTCCTTCCAGCAGGTCGGCCACCTCAACGCCGGCACCAACTACTTCTACTGCCAGGCGAAGTTGGGCCGTCGTGAGACGTACGGGAAGTGGACCAACGTGTGGTGGGCCAAGACCGACGACGACAGCGGCAACGCCGGCGTCTACGTCAGCGTCGTGTACCTCACCGGCGGGGAGAACGACCAGCCGGTGCCCGGGTTGCAGGTCTGCTGAACGGCGGTGCGCGGCCGGCCGACGGGGATCCATGGGACCCCGGCATATGCGACGTACCGCCCCGCCGCCGGCCGCCCGCAGACCGTGCGCGGGTGGGGGTTTCGGTGCTGGAGGGGCGGGGGAGCGCTTGGTTGCCGGGGCATCGCGGCGGGGGAGGCGGACCGGCGTCCCCCGTGCGGTGTGTTCCGCCAACGTGTTCCCGGCGCTGCGCGCGGCCCGTGGTCCCGAGCGTTTCCGTGGCAGGGTGTTGCGGGCAACTCACCTGGGTCTAGGGAAGAGGGGAAACCGTGATCGTCTGGCTGAACGGCACGTTCGGTGCGGGCAAGACCACTGCGGCTCATGAAGTGCTCGACCTGCTTCCCGGAAGCACGCTCTACGACCCCGAACTCCTCGGCACCGGGCTGCGGTCGATGCTGCCGCCCAAGCGCCTCGAAGAGGTCGACGACTACCAGGACCTTCCGTCCTGGCGGCGGATGGTCGTGGACACCGCGGCGGCCCTGCTCACCGAGGTGCCGGGCCCCCTGGTGACCCCGATGACGCTGCTGCGCCAGGAGTACCGCGACGAGATCTTCGGCGCCCTCGCCGCCCGCCGAATACCGGTCCGACATGTCCTCCTGGATGCGGAGGAAACGATCCTGCGCTCCCGGATAGCCCACCGCGAGGAAACCCCCGGCGACCCCGAGGGCAACGCCGCCGTCCGCCGCTGGTGCCTGGAGCACCTGGGCCCCTACGCGCAGGCACTGGACTGGCTCAAGAGCGACGCCCACGTCGTGGACACCACGACCCTGACGCCCCGCCAGACCGCCGAACGGGTCGCCGAGGCCGTCCGCACCGGCGCCGGCGCCTGCGACATCGTGCAGACCCCCGAGCCGACCGCGGAGACCCTCGCCGCCGGAGTCCTGCTCTTCGACGACCAGGAGCGCGTCCTGCTCGTCGACCCGACATACAAGCCCGGCTGGGAGTTCCCCGGCGGCATCGTGGAACCAGGCGAGGCCCCCGCCCGCGCCGGCGTGCGCGAGGTCGCCGAGGAACTGGGCATCCAACTCGGCTGCACACCAAGGCTGTTGGTACTCGACTGGGAAGCGCCCAAGCCACCCGGCTACGGCGGCCTGCGCCTGCTCTTCGACGGCGGCACGCTCACCGAGGACCGCATCCAGGAACTCCTCCTGCCCGGCTCCGAACTCCGCGCATGGCGCTTCGTCACCGAATCCGAAGCGGAGTCCATGCTCCCGCCCGTCCGCTGGAACCGCCTCCGCTGGGCCCTCCGCGCCCGCGAACGGGGCTGCCCGCTGCATCTGGAGGCCGGCGTCCCGCTCGGCTAGCCGCGGGGGTCCCGCCCCACGTTTTTGGCTTTCCCGCCGTGGTGGTTGGCGTTTGCGCCTGGCGGCGCGGGCGTTGTCGGCGTTCCCGCCGTGGGGGTGCTGTTTGCGCCTGCGGCGCGTTGTCCGCTGCGCGGGGCTGTTGGGTGCGGTGACGGGCCTGCGGGGGTGGTG
>NZ_JBJMAB010000076.1:0-12996 GCF_045799175.1 Streptomyces sp. VTCC 41912 | reverse complement strand
CAACCCGGCACCGCACCCCACAAGCCCCGCGCAGCGGACAACGCCCCGCGCAGCGGCAACGCGCCGCAGGCGCAAACGGAAACCCCCACGGCGGGAAAGCCGACAACGTGGGAAGAGCCTAGAGCGCAGCGACGTGGTTGACCGCCGCCCAGCTGAACGTCATCGCGGGGCCGATCGTCGCGCCGGGGCCGGGGTAGGTCTCGCCCATGGGGGCGGCGGAGGCGTTGCCGGAGGCGTAGAGGCCGTCGATGGGGGTGCCGTCCTCGCGTAGCACGCGGGCGTCGGCGTCGGTGACGAGGCCGCCCTTGGTGCCGATGTCGCCGGGGTGGACGGGGATGGCGTAGTAGGGGGGTTTGGTGAGCGGGGCGAGGTTGGGGTTGGGCAGGGTGGGGTCGCCGTAGTAGCGGTCGTAGACGCTGTCGCCGCGGTGGAAGTCCTCGTCCCGGCCGGTGTGCGCGAAGCCGTTGAAGCGGTCGAGGGTGGCGGCGAGGCGGTCGGCGGGCATGCCGGTGGCCTCGGCCAGGGCGGCGACCGAGCCGGCTTTCTTGACGAAGCCTTCGGAGAGCCATTTGCCGGGGAACGGCTGGCCGGGGAAGAGGCCCGTGAAGAGGTATCGGGACTTGGAGTGGGCGTCGAGGATCAGCCAGGAGGGGACGGTGGACGCCTCGGGGGTGTGTGCGGCGTACATCGCGTCGACGAACTGGTGGTACGGGGCCGCCTCGTTGGCGTAGCGTTCGCCGGCCTGGTTGACGATGACCATGCCGGGGATGCCGCGGTCGGCGACGAGGAAGAAGGGGGGTGCGCCGGGCGGGCAGACCGAAGGGGCGCCCCAGACTTTGTCGAGCAGGTCGGTGGCGGCGCCGGCCTCGATGCCGAGTTGCAGGGCGTCGCCGGTCTGGCCCTCGGAGGCCGAGGTCCAGGCGGCGGAGGTGGGGGCGGGCAGGTGCTTCTCGCGGAGTTGTTGGTTGTGGGAGAAGCCGCCCGAGGCCAGGATGACGCCGCCGGTGGCGCGGATGGTGATCTCGCGGCCGTCGCGGAGCGCGCGGACGCCGGTGATCCGGCGGTCCTCTTCGATGAGGCCGGTGAGCTGGGTGGACAGCCACAGGTCGCCGCCGAGGGCGTGCAGGGAGTGCCGCATCCGGGCGATCAGGGCCTCGCCGAGGGAGAGCGGTTTGGCGCCGGTGGCCAGGGCTTTGACGGCGCGCAGTCCGACCTTGACGGAGGCTCGGCGGCCGGCCCAGGTGCGGGCGACCATGTTGAGGTACCGGAAGTCGTAACTGGTGATGGTGAGGCCGTAGTTGGGCAGCTCGGATCGGCGCATGGTGGCGCGCTGTTCGGCGGTGAGCTTGGTGAAGTCGAAGACGGCGGGTTCGACGGAGCGGCCCTGGGGGTAGCCGCCGAGGGCCTCGGGGAAGTAGTCGGAGTAGCCGGGGGTGTAGACGAAGCGGACGACGGTGCGGTCGTGGAACTCCCGTACCATCTTCGGCCCGTTGGTGAGGTAGCCGTCCTTGAGGGCGTCGGGGACGCGGTCGCCGATGGTGGCGTCGAGGTAGGCGCGGGCCTTCTCCCGGGTGTCGCCGAGGCCGGCGTCGTCGAGGTGGAAGTTGGTGGGTACCCAGATCGCGCCGCCGGACAGGGCGGTGGAGCCTCCGTAGCGGTCGGTCTTCTCGATGATCAGGGGGCGCAGGCCGCGCAGGCGGGCGGTGAGGGCGGCGGCGAAGCCGGCCGCGCCGGACCCGGCGATCACTACGTCGTAGGTGTGGTCCCAACTGTCTTTCATCGCAGCTCCGTTGGTGCGGTGGGTGGTCAGCGGACGGTGATGGCCGCGTGGCTGAGGACCACGGCGTCGTCGCGGTCCGGTGCGGTGGCGCGGAGCAGGTAGCCGTTGCCGTCGGGGTGGTGCCACAGGTGCAGGCGCAGCGTCTCGCCGGGGAAGAAGACCCCGGCGAAGCGGGTGCGGCAGCCGGTGACCCGGGTCGGGTCGGATCGCAGCAGCCGGTCGGTGACGGCCTTGACGGCCATGCCGAAGGTGCACAGGCCGTGCAGGATCGGGCGGTCGTAGCCGGCGGTGCGGGCGGTGGCGGGGTCGGCGTGCAGCGGGTTCCAGTCGCCGGTCAGGCGGTAGAGGAGGGCTTGTTGACGCATCGTCGGGAGGTCGAAGAGGTGGTCGGGGGCCCGGTCCGGGACGGGGGTGGGGTCGCTGGGACCGCGGTCGCCGCCGAAGCCGCCGGCGCCCTGCACGAAGATGTGGTTGCGCTGGGTGAGCAGGGGCCGTTCGTCGTCGTCGAGGAGGGTGGACTCCTGGACGAGGACGGCGGCCCGGCCCTTGTCGTACACCGCGGGGACGTGGGTGACGGCGGTGGCGTGGGCGGCGGCGGGCAGCGGGCGGTGCACGGTGATCTCCTGGGCGCCGTGCAGTGCCTGGGCCAGGTCGAGGTGGACGCCGGGCAGGTCGAAGACCTGGAAGCCGATGCCGCCGGTGCCGCCGGCGACGGTGCCGAAGGTGGGCAGTACCGCCAGGCCGCGGGCGTGCCGCTCGTAGACGTAGGCCAGTTCGCGTTCGTCGGTCTCCGGGACGCCCGCGCCGAGCGCGAGGTGGTAGAGCCGCACGTCGCGGTCGTCCCAGGTGACCTCGGTGCGCACGGGTGGCGCGGAGGTCACCCGGGCCACGTCGATCGGTGGTGCCCCCATCTTCTGGAAGAGGGAGTGGGTCATGCGAAGGCTCCCGTTGCGTAGCCGCCGCGGAAGTACAGCAGGGGCGCGCCGTCCTCGCGGGCGGCCAGGTCCAGGACCCGGCCGGTGACGAGGAGGTGGTCGCCGGCCTCGTGGACCGCGTCCAGCGCGCAGTCCACGGTGGCCAGCGCGCCGTCCAGGTGGACGGTGCCGTGCGGGCCGGGCCGCCAGGACAGCCCGGCGAACTTGTCGGTGCCGGACGCGGCGAGGCTGGCGCACGCCGCGCGGTGCTCCTCGGCGAGGACGCTGACGGCGAAGCGGCCGGCGGCCGCGATCCGCGGCCAACTGGTGGAGTGCTTGCCGATGCAGAGCAGGATCAGCGGGGGGTCGAGGGAGAGCGAGGCGAAGGACTGGCAGGCCAGTCCGGCGGGCGCGCCGTCGGCGTCGAGGGTGGCGACCATGGTGATGCCGCTGGCGAACCGGCCGAGGACGTCCCGGAACGTGGTGGGTTCGATCAGCCGTTCCACTGGTGGCCCCAGAAGCTGTCGGCGGTGATCTCCTTGGTGGCCCAGGTGGCGGGGTCGACGAGGAGGCCGTCCCAGCCGTACTCGACCTGGAAGCCACCGGGTGCCTGGGCGTAGAAGGAGACCATGTGGTCGTTGGAGTGGCGGCCCAGGGAGGAGGCGATGGGGATGCCGGCCTTGTGCATCCGGTCCAGGCAGAAGCCGACGTCGTCGAGGGTCTCCAGCTCGACCATGAAGTGCACGATGCCGGGCGGCAGGGCGCCGGGGTAGAGGCCGAGGCTGTGGTGGCGGGCGTTGGGGCTCAGGAAGTTCATCCAGTAGTGGTCGCGGCCGGGTTCGCCGGTCGGGACGGCGATCGGGGGGAGTTTCATCCGGTCGCGCAGTTGGAAGCCGAGCAGGTCCTCGTAGAAGGAGACGGCGGCGTCCATGTCGGGGGCCGGCAGGACGACGTGGCCGAGGCCGAGGTGGTCGCCGGTGACGAAGCGGTTGCCGTACGGGGTGCCGAGCGGGGTGTGGTCCTGGGCCTGGCCCCAGTAGATCTCCAGGGGGTTGCCGGCCGGGTCCGTGCAGTGGATGAGGCCCTGTACGCGGCGGTCGTCGAGGGTGGCCTGGTCGGCGTGCTTGACGGCGACGCCGGCGGCCTCCAGTTCGGCGGCGGCTTCGGCGAGCGCCGCTCGGCCTGCGACCTCGAAGCCGGCGGCCAGCAGCCGGTCCTGTTCACCGGCTTCGAAGGAGAAGCGGCGGATGCGGTCGTCGATGCGGACGTGCAGCACCTCGTCGGCGCTGCCCTCGGCCTCGACCATGCCGAGGATGTCGAGGGTGTAGGTGCGCCACTCGGCGAGCCGGGCGGTCTCGATGCGCAGGTAGCCCAGAGAGCGGATGTCCATGGCCGTGCCTTTCGGTGCCGGGTGGCGTCAGTGGCGGAAGAAGTCGAGGGCGAGGCGGTTGAACTCGTCGAACTTCTCGGTCTGCGCCCAGTGGCCGCAGTGCGGGAAGACGTGCAGTCGGGCGTGCGGGATGGTCTTGAGGGCGACCAGGGCGCCGTCGAGCGGGTTGACCCGGTCCTCGCGGCCCCAGGTGAGCAGGGTGGGGTGGGTGATGCGGTGGGCCTCGCGCCAGAGCATGGTGTCGGCGGGCCACTTGGCGAACGAGGCGGCCATCCGGTCGTTGCCGAGTTTGGCCTCGGGGTCGGTGGCGCGGGCGTAGCGTTCCTCGACGAACTCGTCGGTGACCAGGGCGGGGTCGTAGGCGAGGGTGGTGAGGAAGTCGCGCATCATGGCGCGGGTGGGCGCGGCGGTGCCGTTGAAGGCGAAGAGCTTCTTGATGCCTTCGGTGGGGTCGGGGGCGAAGAGGTTGACGGAGATGCCGCCGGGGCCCATGAGGAGGAGCTTGTCGACCTTCTCCGGGTGGTCGAGGGCCATCCGGGTGGCGGTTCCGCCGCCGAGCGAGTTGCCGATGAAGTGGGCTTTCTCCAGGCCGAGTTGGTCCATGAGGGCGGCGACGGCGTCGGCCGCGAAGGAGAAGAAGTCCTTGGTCAGCTCGGGCTTGTCGGAGGCGCCGTAACAGGGCTGGTCGATCAGCAGCGTGCGGAAGTGCGCGGCGAAGACCGGCAGGTTGCGGCCGAAGTTGGACCAGCCGGAGGCGCCGGGGCCGCCGCCGTGCAGCATGATCACGACGGGCGCGGCCGGGTCGCCGGCCTCGTTGTAGTGGAGGGTGAGCTCCCCGGCCTTGGCGGTCTTCGAGGTGCTCTCGTAGGTGAGCTTCGCGTGGGTGGTCACAGCATCGTGTCCTGAATGTCGAGGCCGAGGGCGCCTTGGCCGAAGAGGACGAGGGCGCGTTCCGGGTCGTTGGCCGCGTGGCCGCGGCCGGTGTGCGCGTCGCGCCAGGCGCGCTGGACGACGTTGGGGCCGGTGCGCATGGCCTTGCCGCCGGAGTTCTCCATCAGCAGGTCCACGGCGGCCACCGCGCGTTCGGTGGCGAGCACCTGGTCGCGGCGGGCGCGGGTGCGCAGGGCCATCGGCAGCTCCTCGCCGCGCACCGCGAGGTCGTACAACTCGCTGATGTTGCGGCTGAGTTGGAGCCAGGCGGCGTCGATGTCGCTGGCCGCGCGGGCGATCCGGACCTGGGCGAAGGGGTCCTCGACGACCTTCTGGCCGTAGGAGACCCGGAAGCGTTCCCGGGTGGCGGCGACGTAGCCCTCGTAGGCGCCTTCGGCGATGCCGACGATGGGGGTGGAGATGGTGGTGGTGAACACCGCGGCGTAGGGCATCCGGTAGAGCGGTTCGGGGTTGACGGCGTGGCCGGGACAGTCCCGCGCGCTGACCGGGCCGAAGCCGAGGGCGCGGTGCTCGGGGACGAAGACCTCGTCGATGACGATGTCGTTGCTGCCGGTGCCGCGCAGCCCGACGGTGTCCCAGACGTCGATGATGCGGTAGTCGGCGCGGGGTATGAGGAAGGTGTAGATCTCGACGGGCTTGCCGTCGCCGTCGGTGACCAGTCCGCCGAGCAGCGCCCAGTCGGCGTGGTCGCAGCCGGACGAGAAGTGCCAGCGGCCGGAGACCTTGAAGCCGCCGGGGACCGGGGTGACCTGGCTGGTGGGCGCGTAGGAGGAGCTGATGCGGGTGTGCGGGTCGTCGCCCCAGACCTCGTCCTGGGCCCGCGGGTCGAAGAGCGCCACCTGCCAGGGGTGGACGCCGATGACCGAGGCGACCCAGCCGGTGGAGCCGCAGGCCCGGGCGATCTCCTTGACGGCCCGGTAGAACACCAGCGGGTCGGCGGCGAGTCCGCCGTACGCCCGCGGTTGGAGGAGCTGGAAGAAACCGGTCTCGGTGAGGTCCTTGATGGAGGCGTCCGGCACCCGGCGCAGCTCCTCCGCCTCGGCGGCGCGTTCACGCAGGGTGGGGGCGAGTTCGCGGACCGCTGCGAGGACGTCTTCGTCGCGCATGCGCATCCCCTCTCGATTCGATCTGAGGTAGGGCCCTGCCGCGCCGTCCCGCGGCAGGGGTGGCAGGAACCTACGCTTTACTATTCCGAAACGAAATACCCTCTTCCCACTCAGCGGGAGGGCTGGCAACGTTCGCAACAATCCGCGAGAACCCGATAGGGGGCCTCCGCTTCGGCCCGGACCTGGGGTTTCGCCGCTGTTGTGGGAGGTGTGCCGATGCCGGAACAGAGCGCCGGGGGCGACTGTGGACCACTGTCGCTGTTGGAGAAGGCCGCGCGGGTGATGAACGCGTTCAGCAGTACCGAGGCCCGGCTCACCCTCACCGAGGTGGTGGAGCGTTCGGGGGTGCCGCGCTCGTCGGCGCACCGGATCCTGGACCAGTTGCAGGGGTTGCGCTGGCTGGAACGGGAGGGCCGCGGCTACCGGCTCGGCATGGGGGTGCTGGAGCTGGGCGCACTGGCCTCGCACCACCACCGGCTGCGCCGGGCCGCCCTGCCCCACCTGCACGAACTGCACGAGACGACCGGCCATCTGGTGCACCTGGCGGTGCTGGACGAGGCCGAGGTGGTCCACGTGGAACGGATCGGCGGGGCGGCCGACACCGCGGTGCCCTCGCGGGTCGGCGGCCGGCAGCCGGCGTACTGCACCGCCTCCGGCAAGGCGATCCTGGCGTTCAGCGACGACGCGGTGGTGGAGCAGGTGGTCCGGCGCGGACTGCGGCCCCGGACGCCGCGGACCATCTGCCGGCCGGAGGCACTGCGCGCCGAACTGGCGACGGCGCGGTCCCGCGGCGTCGCCTACGACCACGAGGAGGCGTACCGGGGGGTGTCGTGCGTGGCCGTGCCGCTGCGCGGTTCGGGCCGGGCGATCGCCGCGATCTCGCTCTCCGGCAACGGCGCCCACCGGGAACTGGACCGGCTCGCCCCGGCCGTCGCGGACTGCGCGCGAACGGTGTGGCGATCGCTGTTCGGGCCGGGTCGGCGCACCGTCCGGCCGCACCGCCCCGCTCAGGTGCCGCACCTGGGGCCGGCCATGTCGCCCGCGGCGATGACCAACACCCTGGCCTGGATGCGGGACAGCGAGTGGATGTGAGGGCACGGCCCCCGCGGCGCGCGGGAACGGCGGGGAACGCACGGTGGGGGCGGCGGGCCCCGGGCCCGCCCCCCCCCCCCCCCCCCCCCGGCAGCTGTAGCTGATCTTCACCTCGCCGCCGGCCGCGACCGCCTGGCAGGCCAGGACGTAGCCCTCGGCCAGGTCCTCCGCGTCCAGCACCTCGTTGTGGGCCATCGACACCTCGCCGCTGACGACCCGACAGGTGCAGGCCGCGCAGGCGCCCTCGCGACAGGAGAACGGCGCGTCGACCCCGGCGGCCAGCAGGGCGTCCAGCAAGGGGGTGCCGGCCGGCCAACGGACCTGGTGGGTCTCGCCGTCGAGCTCGACGTGGGCGGTCGCGGCCACCGCGTCGTCCCGGTCGACCGGCCCGGCCGCGTCGGCCGCGTCGGCCGCCCCGGTCGGCTCCGGCGCCTCGAACGCCGCGGCCCCGCTGAGCGAGAAGAACCGCTCCCGGTGCAGCCGCTCCCTGGGCGCGCCCAGGGAGCGCAGGGCCTGTTCGGCGGAGTCCATCAGCGGCTGCGGACCGCACAGGTACGCCTCGCGGCCGACGTGCGGCGCGAGCACCGCGGCCAGCCGGGCCGGGTCCGGCAGCCCCTGGAGGCTCTCCAACCAGTGCAGCACCACCAGCCGGTCCGGGTAGTCCTCGGCCAGTTCGCGCAGCTCGCCGCGGAAGATGACGGCGGACTCGGCGCGGTTGGCGTAGAGCAGGACGTGCCGGGCGGTGCCCTCGGTGAGCGCCGACTTCAGGACCGACATCACCGGGGTGATGCCGCTGCCGCCGGCGACGAGCAGCAGGTCGGTGTCGAGGCCGGGCGGGGTGAAGGTGCCGGCCGGCGCCAGCACCTCCAGTTCCGTGCCGGGCCGGGCGTGGTCGCACAGCCAGTTGGAACCGTGACCGCCCGGCACCCGCTTGACGGTGACCTTCATCGGTTCGCCGGTGTGCGGGGAGCTGGCCAGGGAGTAGCAGCGGGCCGCCACCCCGCCGTCCCGCCCCGGCAGCTTGAAGGTCAGGAACTGCCCTGGAACGTAAGGGAGTTGCTGCTGTGGTTCGAAGACCAGCGAGCGGGCGTCGGCGGTCTCCTCGATCACCTCGGCGATCCGCAGCCGGTGGGTACGCGGTTCAGACATCGGCCACCACCGGTCGCGCGGTCGCGTCCGGCACCGGGTTGCCGTCCTTGTCGGCCACCACCAACGTGCCGTCCTCGACCGCGCGGGCGATGCTGGCGCGCAACGCGTCGCACGAGCGGACCCGGGCGCTCGCTTCGCCGGCCGCCACCCGCGCGCCGATCCGCGGGCAGTTGTCGGCCGCGTCCTCGGTCCACTGCACCTGGGTGTGGGCGGCGCTGAACTTCTCGCAGAGGACCTGGTTGCCGCAGGTCCCGCAGATCACGGGCCGCACCGTCACGCCCCGGCCGCGCGGCGGGCGAGGTTGTCGGCGACCTCGGCGCGCCAGGCCGTGTTGGCCCGTTCGGTGTCGATCTCGAACTCGAACCGGCGCACCATCTCGTCCTTGACGTCGGCGGCATCGACGTAGAACTGCTCGTACCAGCGGCGGAGTTGGTAGACCGGACCGTCCTCCTCGGTCAGCAGGGGGTTGTCGATCCGGGTCTTGTTCCGCCAGATCTCCACGTCCTGCTCGAAGCCGACCTTCAGCCCCTCGGACGCCATCCGGGCGGCCTCGGCGGCCTCCTCGTCGGTCATGCCGGGCAGCTTCTTGACGATCGCGCCGTACATCAGCACGAAGCTGTTGGCGTCGACCGGGTAGTGGCAGTTGATGAGGACCGACTCCATGTCGACCCCGGCGCCCACGTCCGTCCACAGCTTGTCGATCATGTAGGACGGGCCGAAGTACGAGGCGTCGGAGCGGAGGTCGCCGGCCGAGGCCGGGGTGGTCACCTCGATGTCGCCGCGCGGGGACGACTCCATGTACTGGGTGGCGATGTGCCCGTCGAAGACGTTCTTGAAGTACGTCGGGAACGAGTAGTGGATGTAGTAGAAGTGAGCCATGTCCACGACGTTGTCGACGATCTCGCGGCAGTTGGAGTTGTCGACCCGCAGTATGTTCCACGACCAGGCGGACCAGTCGGGGTGACCGGCGCCCTCGATCTCCGGGATGGTGACCTCGGGCGGCGGCGGGTTGCCCTCGGGGTCGTTCCAGACGTAGAGCTGCTGATTGCGCTCCAGGGCGGTCCAGGCCCGGGTGCGGGCCCGCGGCGGGACCCGGCGGGCGTACGGGATGCCGGCGCAGCGGCCGTTGCCGGACCAGCGCCAGTCATGGAACGGACAGGCGACGGCGTCGCCCTTGACGCTGCCCCGGGCGAGGTTGCCGCCCATGTGGGGACAGTAGGCGTTGAGGACGTGCAGTGCACCGTCGTCCGCGCCCTGGAAGACCACGAGCTTGGTGCCGAACGCCTCGATCTCGTGCGGTTGGCCGTCCTTGAAGGTCTCGGCCAGGCCCAGGCAGTGCCAGCCCCGGGCGAACCGGGTGGGCGGCTCGGCCGCCTCGATGACACGGGCCTCGTCGTTGAGTGCGGTCATCGTTCTCTCCCTGCTACTTCTGCGCCGCGAGTTCGACGGCGATGTCGATGAGCTGGTCCTCCTGGCCGCCGACGAGCCGGCGTTCGCCGGCGCGCAGCAGGATCTGCGCGGCGGACACGCCGTACCGCTCGCCCTGCCGGAAGGCGTGCTTGAGGAAGCTGGAGTAGACCCCCGCGTGGCCCATGAGGAGGGCCAGCCGGTCGAGTTGGCACTCTTCGTCCATCACCGGGCGGACCACGTCCTCCGCCGCGTCGATGATCTTCAGGACGTCGATGCCGGTGCGGATCCCCATCTTGGCGCAGACCGCGACCAGCGCCTCGACGGCGGTGTTGCCTGCGCCGGCGCCCAGCCGGCGGGTGGAACCGTCGATCTGGCGGGCGCCGGCCTGGATCGCGGCGATGGAGTTGCCGGTGCCCAGGGCCAGGTTCTCGTGGCCGTGGAAGCCGACCTGGGCGTCCTCGCCGAGCTCGGCGACCAGTGCCTGGACGCGCTGGGTGACGTCGTCCATCACCATGGCACCGGCCGAGTCGACGACGTAGACGCACTGGCAGCCGGCGTCCGCCATGATGCGGCCCTGCCGGGCGAGCGCCTCCGGGGTGGTGGAGTGCGCCATCATCAGGAACCCGACGGTCTCCAGTCCCATGTCCCGCGCCAACCCGAAGTGCTGGACGGAGATGTCCGCCTCGGTGCAGTGCGTGGCGATCCGGCAGACGGTCGCGCCGTTGCCGTGCGCGGCACGGATGTCGTCCTTGACGCCGAGGCCGGGCAGCATCAGAAACGCGATCTTCGCCTGCCGGGCGGTCTCCACGGCGGTCTTGATCAGATCCTGCTCGGGCGTCTTGGAGAAGCCGTAGGTGAACGAGGAACCGCCGAGCCCGTCGCCGTGGGTGACCTCGATGACCGGCACGCCGGCGTCGTCCAGCGCAGCGACGACGGACCGGACGTCGTCGACGGTGAACTGGTGCCGCTTGGCGTGCGAGCCGTCGCGCAGCGAGGAGTCGGTGACGCGGATGTCGAGGGTGTCGGAATAGCTCTTCATGCCTGCATGCCCTTCGCGAACTCCTCGCCGACCTTGGTGGCGGCGGCGGTCATGATGTCGAGGTTGCCGGCGTACGGCGGCAGGAAGTCGCCCGCACCCTCGACCTCCAGGAAGACGGCCACCCGGGCCATCCCCCCGTTGACCACCGACGGATCGTCGAACTGCGGCTCGGCGCGCAGCCGGTAGCCGGGGACGTAACCGGCGACCTGCTCGGCGACCTCCTTGACGGACTGGGCGATGGCGTCCCGGTCGGCGTCCTCGGGGATCGAGCAGAAGACGGTGTCGCGCATGATGACCGGCGGCTCGGCGGGGTTGAGGATGATGATCGCCTTGCCCCGCCCGGCACCGCCGATCCGCTCGATGCCGCGGGCGGTGGTGCGGGTGAACTCGTCGATGTTGGCGCGGGTGCCGGGCCCGGCCGAGACGGAGGCCACCGAGGCGACGATCTCCGCGTAGGGGACCGGGACGACCCGGGAGACCGCGTACACCATGGGGATGGTGGCCTGACCGCCGCAAGTGATCATGTTGACGTTGTCGGCGTCGAGATGCGCGGTGAGATTCGCGGGCGGGACGACGGCGGGGCCGACCGCGGCCGGAGTCAGGTCGACGGCCTTGATGCCGCGCTCGGCGTAACGGGGGGCGTTGGCGCGGTGGACGCCGGCGGAGGTGGCCTCGAAGACCAGGTCCGGGGTCTCGTCCTGGGCCAGGAGCCAGTCCACGCCCTCATGACTGGCCTCGATGCCGGCGCGGCGGGCCCGGGCGAGCCCCTCGCTGTCCGGGTCGACACCGATCATCCAGCGGGGCTCGATCAGCGGGGAGCGCTGAAGCTTGTACAGCAGGTCGGTACCGATGTTGCCGGAACCGACGATGGCCGCGGTGGCCTTGGTCGTGCGGGTCATCATCACCTCTCGGGTGAAGGGGCTGAGGGGAACTGGGGACCCACCGGTGACCGGGCCGAGCCGCGGGGCCGCCCGGTCGGCGGGGCCTCAGACGAAGGAGAGCGAAACCGGGCCGAGCCCGGTGAAGTCGGCGGTGAACGTCGCCCCGGGGGCGACGTCGACGGCCCGGGTGCAGGAGCCCGGCAGGACCAGCTGGCCCTTCTTCAGGGGCACGCCGAAGCGGGCGACGGTCCGGGCGAGCCAGGCGACGGCCAGGGTCGGATCGCCCAGCACGGCGTCGCTGCGGCCCTCCGTGATCCGCTCGGTGCCGCGGTGCAGCACCGCGTCGACGGCCTTCAGATCCAGCTCGCGCGGATCGCGGCCCTCGCCGACGGCGTAGCCGGCCGAGGAGGCGTTGTCGGCGACGGTGTCGGGCAGCGTGATCCGCCAGTCACGGATCCGACTGTCGATCAACTCCAGTGCGGGCACGACCCGTTCGGTCGCGGCGAGAACGTCGTCGACAGTGCAGCCCTCGCCCGGCAGGTCGTCGCCCAACACGAAGCCGACCTCGACCTCGATGCGCGGGGCGCAGTACCGGGCGAGCGGGACGGGGGTGCCGGGGTGCAGCTCCATGTCGTCCAGCAAATGGCCGTAATCGGGCTCGTCGACGCCCATCATGCGCTGCATGACCTCGGACGAGAGCCCGACCTTGTGGCCGGTGACGACGGCACCCGCCCTAATCCGCTCCTGGATGTTGAGCAGCTGGATCTCGTAGGCGTCGTCGGCGCCGAGGTCGGAGAATTCCTCGGTGAGCGGGGCGATGGGCCGGCCGGCGCGCTCGGCGTCGCGCAACTGCCCTGCCGCGAGCTTCCGTTGGCGGTCCGTGAGCATGTGGTCCTCCACGGGGCGGTAGGTCTGTGCCGGGAGGCTAAGCGCGGCGACGGGCCCCCGGGGAGAGCGGGTTCCCGCTGAGCGGGATTTCGCCCGTCTCCGCCGCGTTGCGTCTGGCGGCGCGGGCCTCTTCCCACGTTGTCGGCTGTCCCGCCGTGGGGGTTTCTGTTTGCGCCTGCGGCGCGTTGCCGCTGCGCGGGGCGTCGTCGTACGTCTCCGGCTGTCCCGCCGTGGGGGTTTCTGTTTGCGCCTGCGGCGCGGGGCCGCTGCGCGGGGCGGCATCGTACGTCTCCGGCTGTCCCGCCGTGCGGGGTGCCGCTTTGCGCCTGCGGCGCGGGGCCGCTGCGCGGGGCTGGTCGGGTGCGGTGCCGGGGGTGCGGGTGGTGGGGTGTCCGG
>NZ_JBJMAB010000075.1:0-13018 GCF_045799175.1 Streptomyces sp. VTCC 41912 | reverse complement strand
TGCGCAGCCCAGTGCAACGCCACCAACGACGACGAACACGCCGTGTCCACCGTCACCGCCGGACCTTCGAGCCCCAGGCTGTACGAAACGCGGCCGGAGGCGACGCTCGGGGCGCTGCCGTTGCCGCGGAACGCCTCGTACTCGTCTCCGGTGAGGGTGGTGCCGTAGTCGTTGTACATGACGCCGGCGAAGACGCCGGTGCGGCTGTCGCGCAGGGTGGCGGGGTCCATGCCGGCGCGTTCGACGGCCTCCCAGGAGAGTTCGAGCAGCAGGCGCTGCTGGGAGTCGGTGGCCATCGCCTCGCGCGGGCTCATGCCGAAGAAGTCCGGGTCGAACGAGCCGGCGTCGTGCAGGAAGCCGCCGGCGCGGACGTGGGTGCGGCCCGGGCGGTCGGGGTCGGGGTCGTAGAGGTTGTCGAGGTCCCAACCACGGTTGACCGGGAACGGGCCGGTGGCGTCGGCGCCTTCGCTGACCAGGCGCCAGAGGTCCTCGGGTGAGGTGACGCCGCCGGGGTAGCGGCAGGACATGCCGACGATGACGATCGGGTCGTCGCTGTTGGCGGTCGGCGACGGGAGTGCGCGGGTCGGCGTCAACTCGACGTCCGTGCCGAGGAGTTCGTCGCGCAGGTGGTCGGCGAGGGCGTGCGGTGTCGGGTAGTCGAACACCATGGTGGCGGGCAGCCGCAGTCCGGTGGCGGAGTTCAGGGCGTTGCGGAGTTCGACGGCGGTGAGCGAGTCGAACCCGAGGTCCTGGAACGGGCGGCCGGCGGCCACCTCGTTGGCGTCGGCATGGCCGAGGACCTGGGCGATCTGCGTGCGGACGAGGTCCAGGAGGGTTTCCCGGCGGGCGGCGGCGTCGAGTCCGGCGAGGCGCCGGGCGAGTCCGTCGGCGGTCTGGGATGCCTGGGCGGCGGCGCGCCGGACGAGGGTGCGGATCAGGCCGCGCAGCAGGGGGGCGATCTCGCCCTGGGTGCGCAGGACGGGGAGGTCGAGGCGGACCGGGGCGAGGGCCGCGGGACCGGCGGCGAGCGCCGCGTCGAAGAGGGCGGTGCCCTGTTCCGGGGTCAGCGGGGGCATACCGGAGCGGGCGATGCGTTCGACGTCGAGGTCGGAGAGGCTCTTGGTCATGCCGGCGCTCCGGCTCCACGGCCCCCAGGCGAGGGCGGTGGCGGGCAGGCCGGCGGCGGCGCGGTGGGCGGCGACGGCGTCCAGGAAGGCGTTGCCGGCCGCGTAGTTGGCCTGGCCGGGGCTGCCGAGAGTGGCGGCGACGGAGGAGAAGAGGACGAAGGCGGCCAGGTCGAGGTGGCGGGTCGCCTCGTGCAGGTGCCAGGCCGCATCGACCTTCGGTCGCAGGACGGCGGCCAGGCGCTCGGTGGTGAGCGAGCCGAGGACGCCGTCGTCGACGATGCCGGCGGTGTGGACGACGGCGGTGAGCGGGTGGGCGTCGGGGACGGTGGCGAGCAGGTCGGTGAGGGCGGCCGGGTCGGTGACGTCGCAGGCGGCGATGCGGACGGTGGCGCCGTGCCCGGTGAGTTCGGTGATCAGGTCGTCGGCGCCGTCGGCGGCGGGGCCGCGGCGGCTGGCGAGCAGCAGGTGGCGGACGCCGCGGGCGGTGACCAGGTGGCGGGCGAGGACCGCGCCCAGGCCGCCGGTGCCGCCGGTGAGCAGGACGGTGCCGTCCGGGTGCCAGTCGGTGGGCTCGGTGGGGAGGGGGACGCGGGCCAGGCGGGCGGTGCGCAGGTCGGTGCCGTGGAGGGCGAGGTCGGGTTCGTCGCGGGTGGCGGCCAGGGCGGTCGCCAGGGCCTCGGGGTCGGGGCGGTCGGAGCCGGGGGGCAGGTCGAGGAGGGCGAACCGGCCGGGGTTCTCGGTGCGGGCGGTGCGGAGCAGGCCGCAGGCGGCCGCGGCGGCGGGATCGGTGCCGTCGGTGGCGCCGCGGGTGACGAGGACCAGGCGGGCGTGGGCGAAGCGGTCGTCGGCCAGCCACTGTTGGGCGAGGTCGAGGACGGCCGCGGTGGTGGCGTGTGTGGCGGCCGGGACGGGGGCGTCGGGGTCCGTGGTCAGGGCGGTGACGACCAGGTCGGGGACGGGTGCGTCGGCCGTGGCGAGGGTGGACAGGTCGGGGTGGGTGGTGGTGTGGAGGCCGGCGGCGCGGAGGGGGCCGGCGAGGGTGTCCGGGTCGGCGCCGAGGACGGCGACGGTGGTCGGGGTGGTGGTGGGTCGGGCGGTGAGCGGGGTCCACTCGACGTGGAAGAGGGAGTCGCGGTGGACGGTGGCGGTGTCGCCGGGGGTTTGGGTGGGGACCTCGCGGGAGACCAGGGAGTCCACGGACAGCACGGTGGCGCCGGTGGTGTCGTAGACGGCGATGGTGACGGTGTCGTCGCCGGCCGGGGCGATCCTGGTGCGGACGGTGCGGGCGCCGGCGGCGGCGAGCGAGACGCCCTGCCAGGCGAACGGCAGGCCGCCGCGGCTGAGGGCGCCGAGGTCGACGTAGGCGGCGGCGTGCTGGGCGGCGTCCAGCAGCGCCGGGTGGAGTCCGAAGTCGGTGGGGTCGGTGCCGGCGTCGTCGGGCAGGGCGACCTCGGCGTACACCTCGGTGCCGCGGCGCCAGGCGGCTCGCAGGCCCTGGAAGGCGGGGCCGTAGGCGAAGCCGAGGTCGGCGAGGCGTGCGTAGGCGCCGGTGACGTCGACGGGTTCGGCATCGGCGGGCGGCCAGGCGGTGGCGTCGAAGGCCGGGTCGGGGGCGCCGGCGCCGGTGGTCAGGACGCCGGTGGCGTGCTGGGACCAGGGCAGGTCGAAGCCGTCCGCGGTCCGGGAGAAGATGCCGAGGGTGCGGCGGCCGGCGGGGTCGGGGGCGCCGACCCGGACCTGGAGTTGGACGCCGCCGTGCTCGGGGAGCACCAGGGGTGCGGCGAGGGTCAGTTCCTCGACGCGGTCGCAGCCGGCCTCGTCGCCGGCGCGGACGGCGAGTTCGACGAAGGCGGTGCCGGGGAGCAGGGCGCGGCCCTGGACGGCGTGGTCGGCGAGCCAGGGGTGGGTCCGCAGGGCGAGCCGACTGGTGAACACGTACCCGGCACCGTCGGCGAGTTCGGCGGTGGCGCCGAGCAGGGGGTGGTCCGCGGCACCGAGCCCGGCGGCGGTGAGGTCCTGGGCGGTGCGGGCCGGCGTCGGCCAGAACCGCTGGTGCTGGAAGGGGTAGGTGGGCAGGTCGGTGCGGTGGGCGCCGGTGCCGTCGAAGAGGCCGGCCCAGCGGACGGTGACGCCGCGGACGTGGGCGCGGGCCAGGCCGGTGACGGCGGCGAGTTCCTCGGGGCGGTCCTTGCGGAGCAGTGGGACGGCGCTGGCGCCGTCGGGCAGGGATTCCTGCGCCATGGCGGAGAGCACGCCGTCCGGGCCGAGTTCGACGAGGGTGGTGACGCCGCGGGTGGTGAGGGCGTGGACGCCGTCGGCGAAGCGGACCGCCTCGCGGACGTGCCGGACCCAGTAGTCGGCGGTGCGCAGGTCGGTGCCGGTGGCGATGGTGCCGGTGAGGTTGGAGACGACCGGGATGCGTGGCTCGTGGTAGGTGAGCTGCTCGGCGACGGCGCGGAAGTCCGCCAGCATCGGGTCCATGAGCGGCGAGTGGAAGGCGTGGCTGACCCGTAGGCGGGTGGTCTTGCGGCCCTGGGCGGCGAAGTGCGCGGCGAGCGTGGTGACGGCGTCCTCGGTGCCGGCGATGACGACGGCGGTGGGGCCGTTGACGGCGGCGATCGAGACGTCGTCGGTGAGGCGCGGGGTGACCTCGTCCTCGGTGGCGCGGAGCGCGAGCATGGCGCCGCCGCGCGGGAGCGCCTGCATGAGGCGGGCGCGGGCGGCGACGAGGGTGCAGGCGTCCGGCAGGGAGAGGACCCCGGCGACGTGCGCGGCGGCGAGTTCGCCGATGGAGTGGCCGCCGACGAAGTCGGGGGTGACGCCGAGGGAGGCGACCAGGCGGTAGAGGGCGACCTCGACGGCGAACAGGGCGGGTTGGGCCCAGCCGGTGTCGTCGAGGAGGCCGGCGTCGGTGCCCCAGACGACGTCGTGCAGCGGGCGGTCGAGGTGCGCGTCGAGGAGCGCGGCGGTCTCGTCGAAGGCGGCGGCGAACGCCGGGAAGCGGGTGTGGAGTTCGCGTCCCATGCCCAGGCGCTGGGAGCCCTGGCCGGAGAAGAGGAGCGCGGCCGGCCCCTCGTCGGCGGTGCCGTGGGCGAGGGCGGTGCCGTCGGGGAGCAGGACGGTGCGGTGTTCGAAGGTGGTGCGTCCGTCGGCGAGGGCGTAGCCGATGTCGAGGGCGTCGGCGTCGGGGGTGGCGGCGAGGTGGGCGGTGAGGCGGGCGCGTTGGGCGTCCAGGGCGGCGGCGGTGCGGGCGGAGAGCGGCCAGGGGATGACGGCGGGGCGGACGGTGGGGTCGGTGGTGGGCCGTTCGGGGGCGGTGGGGGCCTGTTCGAGGATGACGTGGGCGTTGGTGCCGCTGATGCCGAAGGAGGAGACGCCGGCGCGGCGGGGCCGGCCGGTGTCGGGCCAGGTCACGGCCTCGTCGAGGAGGTTGACGGCGCCGGCGGTCCAGTCGACGTCGGTGGTGGGTTCGGTGGCGTGCAGGCTGCGCGGCAGCGTCCCGCGCTGCAACGCCATGATCATTTTGATCACGCCGGCGGCACCGGACGCGGCCTGGGTGTGACCGATGTTGGACTTGACCGAGCCCAGCCACAGCGGTCGCGTGCGGTCCTGCCCGTAGGTGGCGAGGAGCGCTTGGGCCTCGATGGGGTCGCCCAGGGTGGTGCCGGTGCCGTGCGCCTCGACGGCGTCGACGTCGGCGGCGGTGAGGTGGGCGCTGTCGAGCGCGGCGCGGATCACGCGCTGTTGGGACGGGCCGTTGGGCGCGGTCAGGCCGTTGGAGGCGCCGTCCTGGTTGATGGCGGAACCGCGCAGCACGGCGAGGACCGGGCGGCCGTCGCGCTGGGCGTCGGAGAGCCGCATCAGGACCAGCATGCCGGCGCCCTCGCCCCAGCCGGTGCCGTCGGCGGCGTCGGAGAACGGCTTGCAGCGGCCGTCGGCGGCGAGGCCGCTCTGGGCGGTGAAGGAGACGAACGGGCCGGGGGTGGCCATGACGGACGCGCCGCCGGCCAGGGCCATGGCGCACTCGCCGCCGCGCAGGGCCTGGACGGCCCAGTGCAGGGCGACGAGCGAGGAGGAGCAGCCGGTGTCGACGGTGACCGCCGGGCCCTCGGCGCCGAGGGTGTAGGAGAGTCGGCCGGAGATGACGCTGGCGGCGTGGCCGGTGGTCGCGTAGACCTCGGCGTCCTCGGCGGACGCCTTGATGACCTCGCCGTAGTCCTGGCCGGTGGTGCCGACGAAGACGCCGGTGGGGCTGCCGCGGAGGGTCGACGGGTCGATGCCGGCCCGTTCCAGGGCTTCCCAGGTGATCTCCAGCAGAATGCGCTGCTGGGGGTCCATGGCGACCGCTTCGCGCGGGGAGATGCCGAAGAAGCCCGGGTCGAAGCCGGCGATGTCGTCGACGAAGCCGCCGACCTGGGTGAGGCTGCTGCCCTCGCCGCCGCCGGCCAGCTTCTCCAGGTCCCAGCCGCGGTCCTGCGGGAACGGCCCGATCACGTCGCGGCCCTCGGCGACCAGGTGCCACAGGGCCTCGGGCGAGGTGACGCCGCCGGGGAAGCGGCAGCCGATGCCGACGACCGCGACGGGTTCCACCGCCGCCGCCACCAGTTGTTCGTTCTGCCGGCGCAGCCGCTCGATCTCCTTGAGGGAGGACCGGAGTGCCTCGACGTACTTGTCGGGGTTCGTGCTCATGGTGGGCTCCAGCTCTCTTTCAGTTCGCCGAGTTCTCGGTGGCCAGCCGCAGCAGGGCTTCGGCGTCCATGTCGTCGAGGGATTCCGCGGGGTCGGCGGCCTCGGGGGCGGGGTCGTCGGTCGCTTCGGAGTCGGCGAGTTTCAGCACCATGTCGAGGAGGCCCGCCTTGCGCAGCCGTCCGAGGGGGACGGTGGCGAGCGCCTCGCGGATGCGGGCGTCGGGGTCGTCGGGGCGGCCGGTGCCGGGGGCCTCGGGTGCCGTGCCGAAGAGCAGCGTGCCGAGGTGGCCGGCGAGGGCCGTGGGGGTGGGGTGGTCGAAGACGAGCGCGGCCGGCAGGGGCAGGCCGAGGGCGGTGCGCAGCCGGTTGCGCAGTTCGACGGCGGTGACGGAGTCGAAGCCGACGTCGCGGAAGGCCCGGCCGGCGGGGACGGCGTCGGGATTGGCGTGGCCGAGGGTCGCGGACGCCTCGGCGCGGACCGCCTCGACGAGGGCCCGGCCGCGCTCGGCGGCGGACAGCTCCTCCAGGTGGCGGCGGAGCGGCGGGGCCGTGGGGGCGTCGCCGGCCACCGCGTCGCCGTCGTCGTGCAGCGCGCGGACGGCTTCGGGCACCGTGCTGAACAGGGCGCTGGGCCGGCCGGCGGTGAAGCTCGGGGCGAACGCCTCCCAGTCCATGAGGGTCACGGCGAGGGTGGTGTCGCCGTCCTCCAGCATCTGTTGGAGCGCGCCGATCGCGAGGTCGGGCGCCATGGCGCGGACGCCCTGGCGGTGCAGCCGCTCGTACACTTCGGGGACGGTGGCCATGCCGACCTCGCCCCAGGTGCCCCAGGCGACGGACGCACCGGGCAGGCCGAGGCCGCGGCGGTGGGCGGCGAGCGCGTCGAGGTAGGCGTTGGCGGCGGCGTAGCCGGGTTGGCCGCCGCTGCCCCAGACGGCGGCGCCGGACGAGAACAGCACGAACGCGTCGAGGTCGCGGCCGGCGGTGAGGTCGTGCAGGTGGTGGGCGGCGGTGAGTTTGGCGCGGAGCAGTGCGTCGAGTTGGTCGAGGGTCAGGTCGGCGACGGGGGCGTCCCCGTCGGCCACGCCCGCGGAGTGGAAGACGGAGCTGAGCGGCTGGTCGGCGGGGAGGTCGGCGAGCAGGGCGGTCAGGGCGGCGCGGTCGGCTACGTCGCAGGCGGCGAGGGTGACGCGGGCGCCCAGCGCCTCCAGTTCGGCGCGGAGTTCCGCGGCGCCGGGTGCGTCCGGGCCGCGGCGGCTGGTCAGGACGAGGTGTGCGGCGCCGCGCTCGGCCATCCAGCGGGCGATCCGGCCGCCGATGCCGCCGGTGCCGCCGGTGATGAGGCAGGTGCCGCGACCGTGCCAGCGGTTCTCGCGGCGGGGGGTGGCCGGGGTGGCGTGCACCAGGCGGCGGGCGCGCACGCCGGTGGCGCGGACCGCGAGTTGGTCCTCGCCGGCGGGCTCGGCGAGCAGGCCGGCGAGGCGGTGCGCGGCGCGGCCGTCGAGGGTGGCGGGCAGGTCGATGAGGCCGCCCCAGCGGTCGGGGTGCTCCAGGGCGACGACCCGGCCGAGGCCCCACAAGGAGCCCTGCACGGGGCTGTCGAGCGGGTCGTCGGGGCCGGTGGTGACGGCGCCGCGGGTCAGGCACCACAGGGGCGCGGTCAGGCCGGCGTCGCCGAGCGCCTGGACCAGGACGAGGGTCTGCCCGAGCCCCAACGGCACCGACGCCAGGTCCGGATGGTGTTCCTCGACGGCCGCCAGCAGCGACACGACGCCGGTGAACTCCGCGCCGTCCTCGACCAGTTGGGCGATTTGGGCGGCCCAGGCTGCGCGGTCGGTGCCCTTGGCCTCGAAGCGGACGGCGTCGGCGCCCAGGGCGTCGAGCACGGCGGCGACCCAGGGGGTGTCGGCGTGGTCCGGGGGGACGGCGATCAGCAGCCGGCCGGTGGGGCGGGTGGCGGCGGGTTCCGCGATCCGGGTCCACTGGACGTGGTAGCGGAGCTCGTCGATGCGGGTGCGGGCCTGGGCCTTGGCGCGCCAGGCCGACAGGGCGGGCAGGACGGCGCCGAGCGCGGGGTGCTCGGCGTCGGCGGGGACGCCGAGTTCGTCGGCGAGCGCGGTCAGGTCCTGGTTCTCGACGAGCTGCCAGAAGGCGGTGTCGGCCGCGTCGCCGCCGGTCGGCGCGGTGGCGGCTCGGGGGGCGGGCCAGAAGTCCCGGCGTTGGAAGGGGTAGGTGGGCAGGTCCACCGGGGGGTGGTCGGGGTGCGTGAAGATCGTGGTCCAGTCGACCGGGGCGCCGTGCGCGTGGGCCTCGGCGAGCGAGGTCACGAAGCGGCGCGGGCCGCCCTCGTCGCGGCGGAGCGAGCCGAGGACCACCGCGGAACCGCCGGTGCCGGCCGCGACGGCCTCTTGGGTCTCCTGGATCGGGGCGGCCAGCACCGGGTGCGGGCTGACCTCGACGAAGAGGCGGTGGCCGGCGGCGAGGAGGGCGCGGGTGGCCTCCTCCATGCGGACGGTCTGTCGCAGGTTGGTGTACCAGTAGGCGCCGTCGAAGGCGGCGTCGTCCACCCGGGCGCCGGTGACCGTCGAGTAGAACGGCACTTCGGGGGCGCGCGGGCGGACCGGTGCGAGGACGCGGGCGAGTTCGTCGCGGACCGCCTCGACGTGCGGCCCGTGCGAGGCGTAGTCCACGGACACCCGGCGGGCCCGTACGCCCTGTTCCTGGCAGGCGGTGTGCAGCGCGTCGAGGGCGTCGGCGTCGCCGGAGACGACCACGGACGAGGGTCCGTTGACGGCGGCGACGGACAGTGCCTCCCGCCACGGGGCGAGGAGTTCGACGACCCGGTCGACGGGGGCGGACACCGACATCATGCCGCCGCGGCCGGAGAGTTGCGGCAGGGCCTGGCTGCGCAGCGCCACCACCCGGGCGGCGTCCGCGAGGCTGAGGGCCCCGGCCACGCAGGCCGCGGCGATCTCGCCCTGGGAGTGGCCGACCACCGCGCCGGGGGTGACGCCGTGGGCGCGCCAGAGCGCGGACAGCGCGACCATCACGGCGAACAGCGCGGGCTGGACCACGTCCACGCGTTCCAGCAGGTCCGGGTCGCCCTCGCCGGCCAGGACGTCGTGCAGTGACCAGTCGACGTACGGGGCGAGGGCGTCCGCGCAGTCGTCGACGGCGGTGCGGAACACCACGGACGTGGCGAGGAGTTCGCGGCCCATGCCCCACCACTGGGACCCCTGGCCGGGGAAGACGAAGACCGGCCCGGCGGGGTCGGGGCCGGCGACGCCGGTGACCAGGCCGGCCGTGGTGGCGCCGGTGGCCAGGGCGGTCAGGCCGCGCAGGAAGTCGGTGGGCTGCTCGCCGACGACGACGGCGCGGTGGTCGAAGGCGGCCCGGGTGGTGGCCAGGGCGTGTCCGACGGCGGCGGGTGGGAGGTCCGGGGACCGCTCGACGGTGCCGAGCAGCCGGGCGGCCTGGTCGCGCAGGGCCGCGGCGGACTTGGCGGCGAGCGGCCACGGGACGACCGCGGCGGTGTCCGCGGGCCGGTCGGCGTCCGCGGGCGGGGCGGGGGTGGCGGGCGGTTCGGTCGGCGGGGCCTGTTCCAGGATGAGGTGGGCGTTGGTGCCGCTGATGCCGAACGAGGAGACGCCGGCCCGGCGGGGGCGTCCGGTCTCGGGCCACGGGATGGTCCCGCGCAGCGGTTGCACCGCGCCGGCGCTCCAGTCGACGTGGCGGGAGGGCGTGTCGAGGTGCAGGGTGCCGGGCAGCTCGCCGGCCTCCATGGCGAGGACCATCTTGATCACGCCGGCGACCCCGGCGGCGGCCTGGGTGTGGCCGATGTTGGACTTCACCGAGCCGAGCAGCAGCGGCCGTTCGGCGTCGCGGTCCTGGCCGTAGGTGGCCAGCAGCGCCTGGGCCTCGATGGGGTCGCCCAGCTTCGTGCCGGTGCCGTGCGCCTCGACCGCGTCGACGTCGGCGCCGGTCAGGCCGGAGTTGGCGAGGGCCTGGCGGATGACGCGCTGTTGGGACGGGCCGTTGGGGGCGGTCAGGCCGTTGGAGGCGCCGTCCTGGTTGACGGCGGAACCGCGGATGACGGCGAGCACTCGGTGCCCGTTGGCGCGGGCGACGGAGAGCCGCTCCAGGAGGACGACGCCGACGCCTTCGGCGAGGGTCATGCCGTCGGCGGCGTCGGAGAACGGCTTGCAGCGGCCGTCGGGGGCGAGGGCGCGCTGCCGGCTGAAGCCGACGAAGGCGTGCGGGGTGGCCATCACGGCCGCGCCGCCGGCCAGGGCGAGGGAGCTCTCCCCGGTCCGCAGCGACTGGCAGGCCAGGTGCAGGGCGACCAGGGAGGACGAGCAGGCGGTGTCGACGGTGACCGCCGGGCCTTCCAGGCCGAGCAGGTAGGAGACCCGGCCGGACAGCACGCTGGCCGCGGTTCCGGTCACCATGTGGGCCTCGGACTCCCCGGTGCCGTTCTGCACGGTGGTGGCGTAGTCCTGGTAGCTGGCGCCGAAGAAGGTGCCGGCGGGGGTGCCGCGCAGCGACTCGGGGTCGATGCCGGCGCGCTCGACGGCTTCCCAGGCGGTTTCCAGCAGGAGCCGCTGTTGGGGGTCCATGGCGAGCGCCTCGCGCGGCGAGATGCCGAAGAAGCCGGGGTCGAAGGCGGCGGCGTCGTGCAGGAAGCCGCCCTGCACGGAGTAGGTGCGGCCGGCCCGGTCGGGGTCGGGGTCGTAGAGGCCGTGGGCGTCCCAGCCGCGGTCCGCGGGGAACTCCGAGATGACGTCGGCGCCGTCGAGGGCGAGCCGCAGCAGTTCCTCGGGGGTGCCGGCGCCGCCGGGGTAGCGGCAGCCCATGCCGATGACGGCGATCGGGTCGTCGTCGACCGGGGTGCCGGCGGCAGTGCCGGGCCGCGGTGCGGCGGTGCCGGGCACGCCGAGCGCCGCGCCCTTCAGGAAGGCGGCCAGCGCCGCGCAGTTGGGGTGGTCGAAGACCATCGTGGACGGCAGCCGCAGTCCGGTGCCGGTCGCGAGCCGGTTGCGCAGGTCGACGGCGGTGACCGAGTCGAATCCGAGGTCGCGGAAGGCGCGCCGTTCGGGGAGGGACTCCGCGGAGGAGTGCCCGAGGACGGCGGCGGCCTCGGTGCGGACCAGGGTGCGGAGCAGCCGGTCCTGCTCGGCGTCGGTGAGGCCCGCCAGACGGGCCGTCAGACCGTCGGCGGTGGGCGCCGTGCGCTCCGCGGCGGCCGCCCGGTCGAGGCGGCGGCGCACCTCGGGGATCTGGTCGAAGAGGTGCGCGGGGCGGCCGGTGGTGAAGACGTCGTGGTAGGTGTCCCAGTCGATGTCCATGAGGCCGATGACCGTCTCGTCGTCGTCCAGGACCTGCTGGAGCGCGGTCAGCGCCACCTCCGGGTCGAGGTATTCCAGGCCGCTGCGGCGGATCCGGTGCGGGTCGGCGAGTGCGCGCGTGCGGTCGTCGGGCCACTTGCCCCAGTGGACGGAGGTGGCGCGCTGCCCGCGGGCGCGGCGTCGTTCGGCGAGTGCGGACAGGTAGGCGTTGCCGGCGACGTAGGCGGCGTGGACGCCGCTGCCCCACATGCCGGCGGTGGAGGAGTACAGGACGAAGTCGTCGAGCTCTTCGTCGTCGAGGAGTTCGTCGAGGATCTGCGCGCCGGTGACCTTGGCGTGCACGACGTCGGCGAACTCCGCCACGGTGGTGTCGGCGAGCGCGGACAGTTCGATGGTGGCGGCGGCGTGCAGGACGGTGCGCACGGTGCGACCGTCGGCCTTGAGGTCGGCGAGCAGCGCGGCGACCGCGTCCCGGTCGGTGATGTCGCAGGCGACGGGGGTCACTTCGGTGTGCGACTCCGCCAGTTCGGCGACGAGTTCGGGGGCGCCGGGGGCGTGGGCGCCGCGCCGGCTGACCAGGACCACGTGTTCCGCACCGCGTGCGGCGAGCCATCGGGTGAGCTGCGGGGCGAGGGTGCCGGAGCCGCCGGTGATCAGGGTCGTGCCGCGCGGCGTCCAGGTCCGGGCGGGTCGGCCGCCGGGACGTCCGGCGCGGACGATCCGGCGGGCCCAGGTGCCCGTGGGTCGGACGGCGAGCTGGTCCTCGGCGCCCAGGGCGCCGGACAGTGCGGCGGCGAGTCGGCGCGCGGTCCGGTCGTCGAGGGCGGCGGGCAGGTCGATGGTGCCGCCCCAGCGCTGCGGGTGCTCCAGCGCCGCGGTCCAGCCGACGCCGGCGATCTGGCGCTGCCGGGGCCGGGTGACGGGGTCGGACGGGCCGGTGGCGAAGGCGCCGCGGGTCAGGAACCACAGCGGTGCGGGGACGCCGGCGTCGCCGAGGGCCTGTACCAGGGCGACGGACAGCGCCAGCCCACGGGTGAGACCGGGGTGCCGGGCGCTGTCGTCCTCGGCGTCGGCGAGGACGGAGACGACGCCGGTGCAGCCGCCGGCCTCCGCCACCACGCCGGCCAGCCGCTCCCCGAGGACGGCCCGGTCCGTGCAGTCCTCGTCCAGGACCAGGCGGCGCACCTGCGCGCCGTGCGCCTCCAACGCCCCGACGACGTCGGCGTCGTCGATGCCCTCGGCGGTCACCACCAGCCAGGCACCGCTGAGGGTGGCACGCGGCACTTGGGCGGTCGGCGTCCAACTGACGTGGTAGCGCCAGGAGTCGATGGTGGAGCGTTGGGAGCGGGCCCGGCGCCAGGAGGTGAGGCCGGGCAGGATGGCGGCGACGGACGCTTCGTCGGTGCCGAGCGCGGCGGTCAGTGCGGAGACGTCGGCCTGTTCGACGGCGGCCCAGAATTCGGCGTCCATCGGGGCGTCGCTGGTGGGACGGTCGATCGCGGTCGGGGTCTGCCAGTACCGCTCGCGTTGGAAGGCGTAGGTGGGCAGGTCGACTCGGGACGCCCCGGTCCCCTCGAACACACCCGTCCAGTCGACGTGCACGCCGCGCACGAACAGCGCGGCGGCCGACAGCAGGAAGCGGTCCGCGCCGCCCTGGTCCCGGCGCAGCGTACCGGTCGCGACGGCCGGCACCGCCGCCTCCTCGATCAGGTCCTGGACGGACATCGTCAGCACCGGGTGCGAGCTGACCTCGACGAACGCCCGGTGCTCCGCCGCCAGCAGCCCCTGCACCGCGTCGGCGAACCGGACCCGTCCGCGCAGGTTGCTGAACCAGTAGCCGGCGTCCAGCTCCGTGGTGTCC
>NZ_JBJMAB010000074.1:0-13588 GCF_045799175.1 Streptomyces sp. VTCC 41912 | reverse complement strand
GAACAGGATCGACAGATTGACGTTGAAGCGCGTGTCCGTGAAACCCATAGGTCCCGGCGCTCCTTCCGGATAGCGGAACTTACTTTCTGCGTAATGGAACACTGCCGGGCGGGCGGGGAAACTGTCAAGAGGGGCCGTGGGCAATTTCTGGTCGGCGGCGCGCGGCCCGCGTAGGTTGAGCGGGTGCGATTGAGAGTTGAGTTCACGACGGAGCCGTTCGACCTGGACGAGGCGCCAGCCCATGCCGTGGTGGCGCGGGAGATCGTCACCGGGGCCGAGCTGGACGCGGTCGACGTGGGGCCCTTCGGCAACACCGCCGAGGGGGACGCCGACCGGGTGCTGAACGCGGTCGACGCCCTGCTGCGACGGTCCCTGGCGGCCGGGGCCACCCGGGTCTCGCTTCAGGTCAACGTGGTCGCGGACGGCCGCCGGGGCGGCGCCGTGGACGGCGAGGGGGACGCGACGTGACCGAGCCTGCCGACCACCCCTTCGTCCGGGCGGTCAAACCGCTGGTGGACGCCATGGGCGGCCAGATGGTCCCGCCCGACCAGGCCCAGGGCGACGACGTCGTCCTGGCCTGGGAAGGCCAGGACCGGGTGGCCGTCCGGCTCCCGCATCTGTCGGAGTCGCTCGATCACATCCTCGCCGAGCTCCAGCGCCGGCACGGCGTGCCGCTCGCCGAGCTGGACCGCAAGACCAAGCAGTCGGTGGTGCGGATATTGGAGAGCCGCGGCGCCTTCTCCGTCCGGCACGGGGTGGAGACGGTCGCCGGGGCTCTCGGCGTCAGCCGCTTCACCGTTTACAACTACCTGAACAGGGAAAGCGCCGCGAAGGACGCCGACTGAGGCGAATGGGGCGCAATTCCCCGTCCAACGGCCCGAGCCGCCGTCCGGAAACCCCGGGCGGCGGCTTTTGTGTTGCCGACTTTTCAACAAAGTGTTGACGTGATGTTGCCGGAGGTCTTAGCTGTTTCCAGCCAACCAGAGCTGTCCAGCACCAGGCCACGGAGGCTTCCCGTGTCTTCGAGTACGCCCCAAGGGCTTACCCGGTTCAACACCGCCGACGCCAGCGAGGCTCAGGCCGCCCTGCACGAGGTGTGTGCCAGCCGGGCTTGGGGGAGCAAGATCCTTGCCCAGCGCCCCTACGCCACCACCGACGCCCTGTTCGCCGCCAGTGACGCTGCCACGACGGAGCTGTCCGCGGACGACCTGGCCGAGGCGATGGCCGGGCACCCGCCCATCGGCCGGCCCAAGCCGGGCGACCCCACCTCGAACCGCGAGCAGAGCGGGATGGCCGGCGCTTCCGACGATCTCAAGTCGGAGATGCTCGAACTGAACCTGGCCTACCAGGAGAAGTTCGGGCACGTCTTCCTGATCTGTGCCTCCGGTCGCACCGGTGAGCAGATGCGCGATGCGGTCCGTAACCGGATCGACAACACGCCGGAACAGGAACGCGAGATCGTCCGTGTTGAGCTCGGCAAGATCAACCGCATCCGCCTGACCCGCATCGCAGAAGGAGATCCCTCATGAGCAGCGAGACGGCTGCACCGACGTCGGTGTCCACGCACATCCTGGACACCAGCGTGGGCCGCCCCGCGGAGGGTGTCGCCCTCACGCTCTCGGTGCGCTCCGACAGCGGCGGTGCATGGACTGCCCACGGCGCCGGCAAGACCGACGTCGACGGGCGCTGCAAGGACCTCCCGGCACTGCCGGAGGGCACCACCCACGTACGCATCGACTTCGAAACCGAGGCGTACTTCGTTTCCAACCAGCAAGCCGAGGAACAGCAGGACGCCCCCGCGCTACGGGACAGCGGAGCATTCTTCCCGGAGGTGGCAATCACCTTTGCCGTCAAGCCGGGCGAGCACTACCACGTACCGCTGCTGCTCAACCCGTTCGGCTACTCCGTATACCGAGGGAGCTAGCACCGACATGCCCACGATTCTCGGCCAGAACCAGTACGGCAAGGCGGAAAACCGCGTCGTCAAGATCACCCGTGACGGCGCCACGCACCACATCAAGGACCTCAACGTCTCGGTCGCGCTCTCCGGCGACCTGGAAGAGGTCCACCTCTCCGGCTCGAACGCCAACTGCCTGCCCACCGACACGACCAAGAACACCGTGTACGCCTTCGCCAAGGAGTACGGGATCGAGTCGGCCGAGCAGTTCGGCATCCACCTGGCCCGGCACTTCGTGACCAGCCAGGAGCCGATCAAGCGGGCCCGCATCCGGATCGAGGAATACGCCTGGGAGCGTATCGAGACCGCGGACGGCAACTCCCGTTTCATCGGGGCCGAGGAGGTCAAGCACTCCTTCGTCCGTAAGGGGCAGGAGACCCGCCTGACCGAGATCACCTACGACGGTGAGAACTGGCAGGTCATCTCCGGCCTGAAGGACCTCGTCGTGATGAACTCCACCAACTCGGAGTTCTGGGGGTACATCAAGGACAAGTACACGACCCTGAACGAAGCGTACGACCGCATCCTGGCCACCCAGGTCGCCAGCCGGTGGCGCTTCAACTGGACCTCCGACGAGCAGCGGATGCCCAACTGGGAGCGTTCGTACGAGCAGGTCAAGAAGCACATGCTGCAGGCCTTCGCCGAGACCTACAGCCTGTCGCTGCAGCAGACCCTGTACCAAATGGGTTCGCGCATCATCAACAACAGGTCCGAGGTGGACGAGATCCGCTTCTCGCTCCCGAACAAGCACCACTTCCTCGTGGACCTGGAGCCCTTCGGGCTCAAGAACGACAACGAGGTCTACTACGCGGCGGACCGCCCGTACGGCCTGATCGAAGCCACTGTTCTGCGCGACGGCGTCGAAGCCCAGATCCCGATGGATCTGACGAACCTCTAGCGGCTCGACGCAACGCCGTGCCTCGCGTCCCCTCCCCACCCCGCAGCGGGGAGGGGACGCGATTTCCGAGGGGATCGACCCATGGCACAGCAAGAGCAAGCCCCGCACCACCCTGCCCCACCGGTTCACCCGGTGGATGAGAAGCCGGCCGTCAAGCGGCTCGTTCCCGCCGCGCTCCAACACATCGCAGCGATGTACGCCGGCGTCGTCACCCCTCCGCTCATCATCGGCCAGGCCGTCGGCCTGGACATCGCGGGCCGGACCCGGCTCATCGCCGCCAGCCTGCTCATCGCCGGTCTCGCAACGCTGCTGCAGACACTCGGCATCCGCACATTCGTCGGCAACCGCCTCCCGTTCGTCAACGCCGCCAGCTCCGCCGGCATCACGCCGATGCTCGCCATCGCCGAGACGACCGCCAAGGGACACCAACTCCCCGCCATCTACGGGGCGGTCATGTGTGCCGGCGTCTTCTGTCTGGCGATCGGACCGTTCTTCGGCAAGCTCCTACGGTTCTTCCCGCCGTTGGTCACCGGCGTCGTGATCACCCTCATCGGGGTCACCCTGATGCCCGTACCGGTCGGGTGGGCACAGGGCGGCGACAAGCAGGCCGCCGACTTCGGCTCCATGAAGAACCTCGCGCTGGCCGGCTTCACCCTCCTGGTGGTGCTGCTCATCCAGCGCTTCGCCAAGGGCTTCGTCAAGCAGATCGCGCTGCTGATCGGCCTGGTCGTCGGCACGATCGCCGCGATCCCGTTCGGGATGGCGAGCTTCGAGGGCCTGCGCTCGGCCCCGATCGCCGCCCTGCCCACGCCGTTCTCCTTCGGCCCGCCCGAGTTCCAGCCCGCCGCGATCCTCTCGTTGTGCATCGTGATGCTGGTGCTGATGACGGAGTCGTCGGCCGGGATGCTCGCCCTCGGCGAGATCTGCGAACGCAAGACCACCGGCGCCACCATCACGCGCGGTCTGCGCACCGATGGCATCGCCACCCTCCTCGGTCCCATCTTCGGTGGCCTCCCGACCAGCGCCTTCGCGCAGAACGTCGGTGTGGTCTCGCTGACCCGGGTCCGTTCCCGCTACGTCGTCGCGCTGGCCGGCGCGGTGCTGCTGGTCCTCGGTGCCTTCCCCGTCCTGGGCGCCGTGGTCTCGCTCGTACCGATGCCGGTCCTCGGCGGCGCGGGTATCGTCCTGTTCGGATCGATCGCGGTCAGTGGCATCCGCACGCTCTCCGAAGCGGGACTCGACGACAGCTCCAACATCATCCTGGTGGCCGTGTCGCTCGGCGCGGGGATCATCCCGCTCGCCGCGCCGACCTTCTACTCCGGGTTCCCCGCTTGGGCGCAGACCGTGCTCGGCTCCGGGATCAGCGCCGGTGCCCTGGTTGCGGTCACGCTCAACCTGTTCTTCCACCATCTCGGCACCCGGAGCAGCTCACGGGCGGCGGTACTGTCAGCCGTCTCGCCCGGCTCCGGCACTCAAATCCCGTAGGGCCATGCCGTGCCCAAACCGCCACGAAAGCACGAGGAAAGCACCATGGCAGCATCGGCAGCCCCTGACAGCGCGGTGAAGCAGCGCATCGTCATCGAGAACTGCGCCATCGCGACCGTTGACGCCCAGGACACCGAGTACGCCAGTGGATACGTCGTCGTCGCCGACAACGTCATCGAGGCACTGGGTGCGGGCAAGGCTCCGGAGAACCTGGAGAACGTGGTCCGTCGCATCGACGGCACCGGCCACCTGGTCACTCCCGGACTGATCAACACGCATCACCACTTCTACCAGTGGATCACCCGCGGTCTGGCCACCGACCACAACCTCTTCAACTGGCTGGTGGCGCTGTACCCGACGTGGGCCCGGATCGACGCGGCGATGCTGACCGCGGCCACCCACGGCTCGCTCGGCATGATGGTCAAGGGCGGCGTCACCACCGCCTCCGACCACCACTACGTCTTCCCCCAGGGTTCCGGGGACCTCGTGGGCGCCGAGCTGGCCGCGGTCGCCGACATCGGCGCCCGGATCACCCTGGCCCGCGGTTCGATGGACCGCAGCGAGAAGGACGGCGGCCTGCCCCCGGACTTCGCCGTCGAGACCACCGAGGGCGCCCTCATCGGCACCGAGGAGGCCATCGACAAGCACCACGACGCCTCCTTCGGCTCGATGGTGCACATCGCCGCGGCCCCCTGTTCGCCGTTCTCCATCTCCACCGAACTCCTGAGGGAGGGCGCCGCGCTCGCCCGCCGCAAGGGCGTGCGCATGCACACCCACGGCTCGGAGACCGTGGAGGAGGAGAAGTTCTGCCACGAGCTGTTCGGGATGGGCCCGACCGACTACTTCGAGTCCACCGGCTGGCTCGGCGAGGACGTGTGGATGGCGCACTGCGTCCACATGAACGACTCCGACATCGCCGCCTTCGCCCGCACGAAGACCGGCGTGGCGCACTGCCCGTCCTCCAACGCCCGTCTGGCCGCCGGCATCGCCCGCGTACCGGACATGCTCGCGGCCGGCGTCCCGGTCGGCCTCGGCGTGGACGGCACCGCCTCCAACGAGTCCGGCGAACTCCACACCGAGCTGCGCAACGCGCTGCTCATCAACCGACTCGGCGCCCACCGCGAGGCCGCCCTCAACGCCCGCAAGGCGCTGCGGCTCGGCACCTACGGTGGCGCCCAGGTCCTCGGTCGGACCAGCGAGATCGGCTCCCTGGAGCCGGGCAAGCTCGCCGACCTGGTCCTGTGGAAGCTGGACGGCCTGGGCCACTCCTCGATCGCCGACCCGGTCACCGCGCTGGTCTTCGGACCGGCCGCCCCGGTCACGCTGTCGCTGGTCGACGGCAAGCCGGTGGTCGAGGACAACCACCTCACGAACATCGACGAGGACGCCATCGCCCGCTCCACGCGGGCCGAGGCCCAGCGTCTGGCCCGCATCGCCTCCGAGGGCTGATCCTCCCGGACGCGTTGCACCCCGAGACTCGGCCGGGAGGGACGGCTCCCGGCTGAGCTTGCGGACCCGAGCGGGGTCCGCAAGCGCCGTCACCCGGGGGTGCGGAAAGATCCGCACCCCCGGGGCCGGTCGCACCCACACACACCTGCCGCCCATGCGCCACAAGCGCGGCCACCTGCACGCTCACCAGCGCGACTTCTGGCACACCAGCTCCACATGGCACGCCCTCCGTGACAGGCTCGTTCCGTCGGCTTCCGGCGGAGCAGAAATCGACAGGAGGCCCGCAGTGGCCGCAAATACCGGGCAGAAGTCGGAGGAGGGCCGGAAGCATCCGGTCGACGAAACCCTCCCGCCCTTCAAAATGTTCACCAGCGGCCTACAACACGTGGCCGCGATGTACGCGGGAGTGGTCGCCCCGCCGATGATCCTGGGACCCGCCTGCGGTCTCAGCGCCACCGAGACCGCGTTCCTGGTGGGGGCCAGCCTCTTCACCGCCGGACTCGCCACCCTGCTCCAGACCCTGGGATTCTGGAAGGTCGGAGCCAAGCTCCCCTTCGTCAACGGCGTCTCCTTCGCCGGTGTCACCCCCATGGTCGCCATCGCCAAGGAGCACAGTCCGCACGACGCGCTGCCGATCATCTTCGGCGCGGTCATCGTCGCCGGCGTGCTGGGTTTCCTCCTCGCCCCCTACTTCTCCAAACTGGTCCGCTTCTTCCCGCCGGTGGTCACCGGCACCGTGATCACGCTGATCGGTGTCTCGCTGCTCCCGGTCGCCTTCAACTGGTCCCAGGGCGGCAACGCACAGGCCGCGGACTACGGCTCGTTGAAGAACATCGGGATGGCCGCGGTCACCTTCCTGATCGTGCTGGTGCTGCGCCGGGTGCTGCGCGGCTTCCTCCAGCAGATCGCCATCCTGCTCGGCCTGATCGTGGGCACGCTGATCGCGATACCCGTCGGGATCACGGACTTCTCGGTGATCACCAAGGCCAGCTTCATCGGTTTCCCGACGCCGTTCCACTTCGGTGCGCCGCAGTTCGACGTCGCCGCGATCGTCTCGATGTGCATCGTGATGCTGGTCTGCATGACCGAGTCCACGGCGGACATGCTCGCCCTGGGCAAGATCGTGAACCGTCCGGCGGACGAACGCACCATCGAGGGCGGCCTGCGCGCCGACACCCTCGGCACCGCCATCAGCCCGCTGTTCAACGGCTTCGCCAACAGCGCCTTCGCGCAGAACATCGGCCTGGTCGCGATGACCAAGGTCCGCAGCCGCTTCGTGGTGGCCACCAGCGGCGGGATCCTGATCGTGCTCGGCCTGTGCCCGGTCGCGGCCTCGATCATCTCCCTGGTCCCGCTGCCCGTCCTGGGTGGTGCCGGCATCGTCCTGTTCGGCTCGGTCGCCGCCAGCGGCGTGCAGACGCTGGCCACCGCCGCCATGGAGAAGGGGGAGAACTCGCTGATCGTCGCCGCCGCCCTCGGCATCGGACTGATCCCGATCGCGGCGCCGGAGTTCTACCACAGCTTCCCCAAGGACATGCTGGTCGTCCTGGACTCCGGGATCAGCACCGGTTGCCTGGTCGCCATCGTCCTCAACGTCGTCTTCAACCACTTCGGTCGGAGGAACGGCGACGCCGACGCGGCCGATCCGGCCCCCGACCCGCACGCCCTGGAGGACGTCCCGGACATCCCGCAGCAGCCCGCCCGCGGCCGCCTGGACGACGGTGAGACCGCCGCCTCGCCCGCCCACTGAGGTCCGCTCGGCCGCGCCGAGCACACCGAGTACCACCGAGTACCACTCAGCACCACTGAGTACCGTTGCGGCCCGCTGAGGGCCTGCCCCACCGCCAACGGCCCGTACGGAATCGGCAACTGCCGTCTCCTTACGGGCCGTTGGCGGTGTGCGCGGGGCTCAGCCGATGTGGTAGTCGTCCCCGTAGACCTTCCAGGCCAGCGGGGTGTGCAGGTCGAGGTTGCCCTGCTTCAGGAAGACCCGCTGCTCGGTGTCCACCCGGCTGGTGTCGCTGTGCGCCTCCTCCTGCTTCATCGCCCAGACCCGGGCGTCGAGGAAGGCGTTGAGGTAGGTCTTCTCGTCGCCGCCCTGGGCCGGCGGCTTGGCCTTCGCCAGCGCCCGCTTGCGGATGCCGGAGAAGCTGGTCTTGTCGTCGCCGTCCCCGTGCATCACGATCGCGTCGTAGTACGCGAACTGCCCCAGCACGCCGATCCCGTCGGCCTTGCCCTGCTTGACCGCGGGGTTGAAGTACACCCGGTCCCGCTCGTCGTCCTGCGCCTTGCGGAAGTCCGGGTCCTTGGCGGCCTTGCGCCAGTCCTTGGGGTAGTTCGGGTCCAGGCCCGCGTGGGAGTCGCCGCCGTCGACCTTGCGCAGCGCCGGCAGGTACCCGGCCAGGACGTTGTCCGGCTTGCGCTTGGTGTAGAGCTCGACCAGCTCCAGCATGTCGTGCGTGCCGGAGGTGAAGCCGATGATGCCGCCGGTGTAGCCGCGGCCGTCGCCGATGTCCTCGATGTACTGGTATTGGGCCTTCCAGTCCAGCGAGGAGTTCTCCGCGCTGGACACCAGTTGCATGGCGATCTCCTTCTTCGCCGGGTCGTCGAGTCCGACGGCGGCCCGCGCGGCGTGCGCGGCGGCGTGCGCCGGGGCCGCCGCCCGGTGGGCCGGTGCGGTCGTCGTGGCGGCGACCGCGGTCGCGGGGACGGCGAGCAGGGCCAGGCCGAGCGTGACGCGGGTGGCGGTCCTGGCTATCGATCGGGAGCGCATGGAGTCCTCCTGTCCGGAGTGGGCCGTGGGGGGTTCCCCAATCGTTAGGAAGCTTTCCTACCAGACTCCGGGGGTGCCGTACAGCCGTCCCGCGGCCCAACGTGGCGCGGTGCGGCGGGAGTTGGACGGCCGGGGCGGTCGATTCCGGGCGGTCAGCGCGCGGGGTGCCCCGTCGGCGCGCCCAGGAGTCCGCCCACCAGGGTGCGCATCTCCTCCAGCGGGTCGAACGACCCCTCCGGAAGGGAGAGTTGGCGCAGCACCACGCCGTCCAGGTGGTCGACCAGGATCCGGCCGTGCCGCTCCGGCGTCGCGGACCCCAGGCGGCGCGCCCACTCCGTGCTGCGCTCCAGCAGCGCCTGGCGCCCCCGCCCGAGCCGGGTCCGCAGCTCCGGGCGCGCGGCGGACTCCAGGGCCAGGGCGAGTCGCGCGGCCGTGCGGGACCGGCCCGGGCCCGCGGCGTGCCGGGCGAACGCCGCCAGCGCCGCGGCCACTTCGCCGGGACCGGTCGGTGCGGGCTCCCCGAGGAGCGCCGCCCAGTGCTGCCGCTCCAGGGTCAGCAGGTGCTCGGCGATGCCCTCGACGAGGGCGGTGCGGGTGCGGAAGTAGTTGGAGGTGGTGCCGGCCGGTACGCGGGCGGCCCGGTCCACCGCCGTGTGCGTCAGCCGTCGTGCCCCTTCGGTGCCCAGGACCTCGACCGCCGCGTCCAGCACCTGCTCCCGTCGCCGCGCCACCGTTCCACCCACCCGCCCTTACCGCTCTGTTACTACGCCCATAGTAGAGCGAATCGCCTGGCGGGCGGGTGGACGGGCGAGCCGGAGCGGTGCCCACGTCGCGGCGCGGACGTCCACGAGGCGCCCGATATGCTGCATTTCGACACGGAAACTGACAGTTATTCAACGTGCGTGCCCGTGCAGCCGGGTGCCACAGAGAGGGGGCCCGCGGTGCCCCACGAAGTCCACGCGTCCGCGCTGGAGTCCACCGTCGACGCCCTGATGGACGACGTCTGCGCCGACCTCAAGCGGTTGGCCGCCATCCCCTCCATCGCCTTCCCCGGGTTCTCGCCCGAACCCGTCCTACGGGCCCGGGACGTCGTCGTCGAACTGCTGCGGGCCGCAGGGGTGCGCGACATCGGCGAACTGAACCTGCCCGACACCGCCCCGGTCGTCACCGCCACCGTCCCCCCACCCACCCCGGACGCCCCGACCGTCCTGCTCTACGCGCACTACGACGTCCAGCCGCCCGGCGACGAACACTCCTGGGAATCCCCGCCGTTCGAGCCCACGGAGATCGAGGGCGGCCTCCGCGCCCGGGGTGTCGCCGACTGCAAGGCCAACCTGATGGTCCACATCGGCGCGCTGCGGGCCTTCGGCGGGCGGCCACCCGTCGGCATCAAGATCGTCTTCGAGGGTCAGGAGGAGTACGGCAGCGCCTTCGACGCCTATCCGCCCACCGACCCGGCCGCGTTCGCCTGCGACGCGATGATCATCGCGGACACCGGCAACATCCACCCCGGCACCCCCACCCTCACCACCGCGCTCCGCGGCAGCGTCGACGTCCTCGTCGAGGTCCGCACGCTCGACGCCGGCCTGCACAGCGGCGAGTACGGCGGCGTCGCCCCCGACGCGCTGCTCGTCCTGATCAAGGCGCTGGCCACCCTGCACGACGTCCACGGGGACGTCGCGGTCGAGGGGCTGCGGCGCGAACCGTGGGGCGGCCCGGCGCTCACCGAGGACGCGTTCCGGGACCTGGTCGGGGTGTCCCGGGGCATGCCGCTCCTCGGGTCCGGCGGGCTCGGCGAACGCCTGTGGAGCGGCCCGGCGCTCACCGTCGTCGGCCTGGACGCGCCCTCCGTCGACCACGGTGCCGCCGCCGTCGTCCCGCACGCCCGCGCCAAGCTCAACCTCCGCGTGCACCCCCGGCAGGACCCCCGGGAGGCCCAGGACGCCCTCATCCGCCACCTGCGCCGCCTGCGCCCCTTCGGCATCCCCCTCACCGTCACCCCCGGCGACACCGGCCCCGGTTACGAGGCCGCCACCGACGGACCGGCCTACCGGGCGGCCCGTTCCGCGCTGCACCGCGCCTGGGGCGCCGAACCCGTCCACGTCGCGTCCGGCGGCTCCATCCCGCTGGTCAACGGGCTGGCCGCGGCGGCGCCAGGGGCCGAGGTACTGCTCTTCGGAGCCGAGGACAACCTGTGCCGACTGCACGGCCCCAACGAGCGGGTGCTCTACTCCGAACTCCGCGGCGCGCTGCTCGCCGAGGCCCTGTTCTTCGCGGAGTACGCCGCCGCGCACCGCCGGTCCGGAGGCGCCGGATGACACCGGGCGCCGGGAACGACGCACCCCCCGCACCCCCGGCGCCGCCGTCCGACGCCCCGGAGGCCGGCGGGGGGCGCCGCTTCACCTTCCCCAGCGCCCTCACCGTCCTCGTCCTCGTCACGGTCGCCGTCTGGGCGCTGGCCTTCGTGCTGCCCGCCGGCACCTACGTCCGCAACGCCGCCGGTCGGCCGGTCCAGGGCTCCTACCACCGCACGCCGTCCGGCCGGACCTTCCCCGAGCGGCTCGGGGACCTCTTCCTCTCGCCGGTCAACGGCCTCTACGGCATCAAGGACGCCAGGACCGGCCTGGTGGGACCCGACCTCACCGGCGCGCTGTACGGCAGCGCCGGCGTCTTCCTCTTCGTCCTCGCCATCGGGGCGTTCATCACCGTGGTCTTCGCCACCGGCGCCCTGGACCGCGGGATCGGCCGGCTCGCCCACCGCCTGCGCGACCGCGGCGCGCTCCTCATCGCCGGGGTGATGGCGGTCTTCTCGCTGCTCGGCACCGTCGAGGGGTTCGCCGAGGAGACCCTGGGCTTCTACGGACTGATCGTCCCGCTGATGCTGGCCCTCGGCTTCGACCGGTTGGTGGCCACCGGCACGATCATCCTCGGCGCCGGCATCGGGGTGCTGTGCTCCACCGTCAACCCGTTCGCCACCGGGGTCGCCTCCTCGGCCGCCGAGGTCTCGCTCGGCGACGGCATCGCGCTGCGCGTCGCGATGTGGCTGGTGCTGACCGCCGTCACCACCGCCTACGTCATCCGCTACGCGCGCCGGGTCCGCGCCGACCCCGACCGCTCGCTGTGCGGCTTCCTGGCAGGCGACCGCGAGCACGCCCAGACGGCCCCGGACGCCGCCGAGCCGCCGCCGTTGACCCGGCTGCACACGACGGTCCTGGCCACCGTCGCGCTGCTCTTCGCGTTCATGATCTTCTCGGTGGTCCCGTGGTCCAGCGCCCTCACCGGCCGCGCCGACGCCACGCCCTACGCCTGGGAACTCGACTGGTCCTTCCCGCAGTTGGCGGCGATGTTCCTGCTCGGCGCGGTGCTGGTGGGGCTGTTGGCGCGGATGGGCGAGCCGCGGCTCAGTGCCACCTTCGTCCAGGGCGCCGCCGACTTCCTCTCGCCCGCGCTGGTCATCGTCCTCGCCCGCGGCGTCACCGTCATCATGAACAACGCCCGGGTCACCGACACCGTGCTGCACTCCATCGAGGGCGTGGTCTCGGGCACCCCCTCGGCGCTCTTCGGCGTCATCGTCTTCCTGGTCAACCTGCCGCTGGCCTTCCTGATCCCGTCCACCTCGGGGCACGCCACGCTCGCCATGCCGATCCTGGCGCCGCTCGCCGACTTCGCCGGCGTGACCCGCCCGGTCGTCGTCACCGCCTGGCAGGCCGCCAGCGGGTGGATGAACCTCTGGGTGCCCACCACCGCCGTCATCATGGGCGGCGTCTCGCTCGCCAAGGTCGGCTACGACACCTACCTGCGCTTCGTCGCCCCGCTGCTCGCGCTGCTGTCCGTCCTGATCTGCGCGTTCGTGGCGCTGGGGGCGGTGGTCACCTAGCGTGCAGGCGCGCGGCCGCCCGGCGCCTCGCCGCAGCGGCCGGTCGCGCCCGTGGCCCTGCGGCGTTAACCCGTTGCCGCGCAACCGAAGGGCCGGTTAGATTCTGCCGGCCGTCCGCGCTCTCGCGGACCGACCCCGTCGACGAGGAGGTGTGGAGCACATGCGCACGAGTGCCCCTCAGCCCGGCCCGCACACCGACCCTCGCCACCTCCTCACGACGGAGACACCTTGTCGCTTCGCCTCACCGCACTGACCGATCCCGCGCCCGGGCCGCACGGCCGGCGCCTCGCATGGCTGGCGTCCGACGCGGACTCGCGCCCGGTCGGGACGGCCTTCCTGCGCCTGTTCACCGATCCCGGACGGGAGCACCTGGCCGAACTCGCCCTCCACGTCCACCCCGTGGAGCGACGCAGGCGCGTCGGTTCCCGGCTGCTCGACGCCGCCGTCGCCACCGCCCGGGACCACGGCCGACGCCGCGTCATCTCGCAGGCCGAGGCCGGATCGCCCGGCGACCGCTTCCTGGCGGCGCGCGGTTTTCGCACGGTCCTCACCCTGCGGTACACCCGCCTGCCGCTGGCCGACGTGGACACCGGCGCCCTCGACCGGATCGTCGCGCGTCCGCACCCCGGCTACCGGCTGTTCTCGTGGCGGGGAACGGTCCCCGACCACCTCGTCCAGACGTTCGTCGCGTCGCGGCACGCCATGGACGACATGCCCATGGGCGACACCGACCACGCCACCGTGACCTGGGACGAGGGCCGGGTCCGGGCCGCAGCGCAGGCCGTCGAAGGGCGCGGTGACCACCTGCACACCGTCGTCGCCGTCGACACCCGCGACGGCTCGATCGCCGGGTTCAGCGAACTCGTCGTCCCCGGCAGCGGCACCGGCGACGGCCAGCACTACGGCACCGGCGTGCTGCCGGAGCACCGTGGACGCGGCCTCGGGCGATGGATGAAGGCCGCGTCGATCCGACAGGCCCTGGTGGACCATCCGGACCTCACCGGCCTCCTGACCGACACCGCCGTCGGCAACGCGCCCATGAGACGGATCAACGACGCCCTCGGCTACGCACCGACTCATCTGACGCACCAGCACCAACGGGAGCTCTAGCGGCGCACATTTGGCACGGCCGGAATTTCGAGCGACCAC
>NZ_JBJMAB010000073.1:0-14339 GCF_045799175.1 Streptomyces sp. VTCC 41912 | reverse complement strand
CCTACGGGGCGTCAAATGCGATTCCCCTCCGGGGAATTGATAAGACCCTTCGGGTCTTGCTATTCCTTCGGAATAGCTGGGGAATTCCTCCGGAATTCCGCACTACCTTCGCCGCAGCTCGCCTTGTGTGGCGTGTGGCGGGCCGTCCGTGGTGCTGGGTGTGAGGCTGGCTGCGGGGTGGGGTTCCTGCGTCTGACTTGGGACCCCCGGGCTCGGAACCTGAGCAAAGGTCACCCGTATTGCCCTGTATTCCTCCTCAGGCCGGCTGCAATTCCCGCTCGAACAGCCGGACATGACACTACTCAAAACCGGGTGCGCTACAGTGTCGGCGCGCTCCGTAGGGCCGCTGCAATTTGCCGCCGATCACGCCCCGAAGGACCTCGGAAAGACGGTGGAGATTTCCGGTCAATTCACATCGGCTCACTGCTGGTTCGGGCGGGCGGCGGCCAAAGCCACCGCGCGACGGTCAGTGGCGAGCTGCCGGCCCTAGTCGTCGCGTCGAGGTGACAGCGGGCGGTCAGGCGTCAGGGTCGACTCCGGAGTGCGTGAACCGCACGGGCTTGCCCAGCGACCGGCCGTAGGCAATTTCGGCTCGGGTGCTGTCTCCGATGTAGTCGCCGACTACGAGCACCTCATCAGCGAGCCGGATCTTCGCCCGGTGCAGGTCGTCGAGTCGAACCTTCAGCGCCTCGGCCTCGACAGGATCGGGCCAAAGTTCGTGCGGCGACTTCATGTCACAGCCCGGTTTGACGACAATCTTTCCGGCTTTGGTCTCCCGCAGATCGGCCTCGTTCATCTCGGTCATGAAGCGGGTGGAGCCGCAGATCACGACGATACGCGGGAGGCTCAACAGCTTCTTCGCGTCGACGAGCTTCTCCTCGGGAGTGAGCCCTTGCGGGTATGACACTGGTTCCTCCTGATGGTGTGGTTCCAGGGGTGCCTGCGGAGACGTACGGGAGACTCACGCGCGCCTAAGGCGCGCGTGTAGGGCGCCGGAGGTTCATCGATTCTCTCGATGATGACGCATACACAGCACGCGGAACGCGCGGGACGCGTTAGCCGCTTGGCAGCCTTCCGAGCAGCCCACGGCTCCCGAGCCACGGCCGCCCCCGACTCGGCCCCCTCAACACCCAACGGCCCCACAGGCGCTGTGCGGCCGTCACCCGAAGGGGGCCCGTCTCGCCCTGAGAGACCAGAGCGAGACGGGAGAACGGGAGACGGGCGTACAGACCCCTTGTCGGGATGATGGCTGGGGCGGTCCGGCTCAGCCGTGTTCCGAGGCGGCAGGATGCCGGCAGCGGCCGTCGCACACGCCGTACGCGTGCACGGCACGCGTGTTGGGGCCCTGGAACCTTGCCGTTCGCCGGTGATGATGACGAAGTCGGCGAGAGATCGACGGCCACCGCGGCGACGCTGCCACGGCCGCGCTCATTTCGCAGTGCCGCGTTCTCCCGGAACCCTTTACCAACGGCATCGAGAACTCTCTGGATTCTCGCCTCTTTCGCTGCACTCGGTTCCCGGAGAAACGACCGTCCGAAGAATTTGATATGTGTGGTCGATTTTGATCCCAATCGGCTTGTAGGTGGATGGGGTTGGGTGCCTGGCCTGCGAAATTCCCGGCGAGGCATTCGACACCCCGGCCACTACCGCCGGTTGCCTCGCCGGCATACGCGGGAGGCGATGTTGGTCGCCACTGTCGCGGCGGCGCTGGTGAAGGTCGCCGCCGCGCTTGCGACCTGCCAGAACGGGGCCATGCGGGGGTAGACCACCGCCAGCAACCTGGTTAGCCGCGACGCCGTGCCGCCGCCGGAAAGAGCTCCAGGGCTCGGTGTCCGAGTTGGTCGGCCTCGTCGCCGGCCAGTACCTCCGAGTGCCGCAATGCCTCGATGTTGGCAGCCATCGTGGCGTCCGTACTGCAGGGCACTCCACAGTCGGCGCCGTACACGAGGTGGTGGCGCGGGACCATGGTGAGCGCCGGGGCGAGGCTGGCGTCCATGCCGGAGGCTGCGGTGTCGAGATAGAGCCGGCCCAGGTGCTGCCGGATCTCGTCGCGGGTGATCCGCTGCGGGTTGGGCACCCAGGCTTCGGTGCCGAGCAGTTGCAGCCGCCCGGACAGTGCGGGCAGTGCGCCGCCCGCGTGGGCGAGGATCAGCGTCAAGTGCGGGTATCGCCGGAAGACACCCGCGTACAGCATGCCGACCACGCAGCGCGCGGTCTCGAAGGCCACCTCGATCAATGGGACGGGGTGTGCCAGCACCGGGGGCAGGTAGGCGTTCGGGTGGGCGAAGACGACCGCTCGGCGGCGGTCGAGGTCGGCCCACACCGGTTCCAGGCGCTCGTCTGCGAGGGAGACGCCGTTGTAGGCGGTGCTTACGGCGTACCCGTCGGCGTTCAGCTCCGTGTCAGCTCGTTCGATCTCGGCGAGGGCCACCTCGGGGTTGTCGGTGGGTACGGCGGCGAGCAGTCCGAACCTGCTCGGGTGTTCGGCGACGACCTTCGCCCCGTAGTCGTTGGAGTTCCGCAACTCCGTGTGCTGTGCGGGGATGTTGCTGAGCATCTGCATCGCGATGCCCGTGCGGTCCAGGTAGTCCAGCGTGGACTCGGGGCTCCAGTAGTGCGGTTGCGGAGCCATGAAGCGCTGCTCGCGCATGGCTTCCCAGCGCGCGATCCGCTCCCGCTCGGTGATGGGAGGTGTGAAGTGGCCGTGCACGTCGACCCAGCCGTCGACCGTGGTCGTGGTGGCTCTCACTTTCCGCTCGCTTCCTCTTTGATATCGCTGACTTCCAGCGACGGTGCCCAGCGGGGAATGGGGCCGGCGCCCGTCGGGATGCGCAGGGTCTTGCTGTAGCCGAATTCGTGCAGCGTCTCGCGGGCGTGCTCACGGCCGAAGCCGCTGGCGCCGATGCCGCCGAAGGGGGCGCCGACGAACGCGCGGTTGTAGTGGTTGACGAAGACCATTCCGCACTCGATGGCTCGGCTGACCCGCATCGAACGCTCTGCGTCGGTGGTGAACACGCCCGCAACGAGGCCGAACTCGGTTTCGTTGGCGATCCGGACCGCCTCGGCCTCGTCGTCGAACGGGATCAGGGCGACCACCGGGCCGAAGATCTCCTCCTTCGCGATCCGCATGTCCGGGCACACGCCGGTGAAGAGCGTCGGGCGCACGTAGTGGCCGTCCGCCAGCCGGGGGTCGTCCGGGAGGGGTGCCTGCGCGGCGATCGTGGCGCCTTCGGCCACGCCGACGTCGAGGTAGTCGAGCACGCGCCGTTGCTGCTGCCGGGTGACCAACGGGCCGACGTGCGTTCCCGGGTTCGCGCCGTCACCGACGTTCAGTCGCCGGACCGCAGCCCCGAGTCGTCGGGCGACCTGCTCGTAGACGCTTGACTGGACCAGTACTCGGGATGCCGCTGTGCACGCCTCACCCTGGTTGAACCAGCCGCCTTCGACGATCCAGGGGATGGTCGAGTCGAGGTCGGCGTCGTCGAAGACGATCAGCGGGTTCTTTCCTCCCAGTTCGAGCAGGGCGGGGGTGAGGTTGTCGGCGGCCGTCCGCAACACGGCGGTACCGGTGGCCGGAGCGCCGGTGAAGGAGATCTTCCTGACCAGCGGATGGGCGACGAGTGCCGCGCCCACCGGGCCGCCGCCCGGGACGGCGTGCACGACGTCGTCGGGCAGGACCGATCGCGCGATCTCGACCACCTTCAGCACCGACAGCGGCGCCTGCTCCGGCGGCTTGAGCACGACCGCGTTCCCGACCGCGAGCGCCGGGGCGAGTTTGCCCGCCGTGTGCAGGGGCGGCCAGTTGAACGGCACGATCGCCCCGACGACCCCGTAGGGCTCCAGCGTCGTGATGTCGAGGATCGCTCCGCTGTCGTGCACCGCGCTGGGCAGTGCCGTGGTGAGCCCCGCGAAGAGTTCGAAGATCGCGATCGTGGCCTCGAGGTCGAACCGGCGTGCCTGGGTGAAGGGCTTGCCGTTGTCGCTCGACTCCAGTCGGGCGATCTCGTCGGCGTTCTTCCTTACGGCGGCGGCGATGGCGTGCAGGTACTTCGCGCGCTCGTGCGGGGGTCGTGCCTTCCACGCGAGGTGGCCTGCGTATGCGGCGTGCACCGCTGCGTCCACCTCCTTCTGCCCCGCGCCCTGAATGATGGCGATGGGCGTTGCGGTGGCGGGGTTTTCGACGGTGAAGCGGTCGGCCTGGTCGTGGGAGGACCAGCGGTACCGCAGGGTCTCGCAATCCGTGGATGCGTTCATGGTTCTTCCTCGGCGGATGAACGGATGGTGGTGTCGCCCCGGTCAGCGGTCGACCGGTGTGGGTCGCGCCGGGGTGGGCGCCAGATTGAGTCGTACGGCGTTCTCGCTGGCGACGGCTGCGATGGTGGCGCTGTCGAGCCCGGCGGCGTGCAGCCGCGCGACCGGATCGGGGACGCCCATGTCGAAGGGGTGGTCGGAGCCGAGCAGTACGTGATCCGGGCCTGCCGCCTCGATCAGCCGTACCAATGCCTCCGGCTCGTAGACCAGAGAGTCGAAGAACAGTCGCGGCAGGTAGCTGCTGGGCCGGCACGCGGTGGTGCGCGCTTCCGGGCGGTTGGTCCAGGCATGGTCGGCCCTGCCCAGCATGCCGGGCAGGTAGCCACCGCCGTGGGCGGCGAGTATCCGGAGCCCGGGGAACCGGTCGAGTACGCCGCCCACGATGATGTGGGAGAGCGCGACCGCGTGTTCGACCGGCTGGCCGACGCTGTTGGCCAGGTACCAGCGCGCCAGTCGATCGTCGAGCGTACATCCCCAGGGGTGTAGGAAGACCACCGCCTCCAGCTCGACGGCCCGCTGCCACAACGCGTCGTAGCGGCGGTCGGAGAGCTCCAGCGGTGCGCGGCCGGCCGGACTCGGCGCGTGCGAGGACAGTGCGACACCGCGCAAGCCCTGCCGGAGCACCGCGTCCTCCAGCGCAGCTGGGGCAAGCTCCGCGAACTGCTGTGGCACGACGCCGAGGCCGGTGAGCCGGTCCGGGCGGAGCGCGCAGTGTCCGGCCACGGCCTCGTTGGTCGCCCGGGCGACCTCGGCGGCGAGTGCGGGGTCGGGGACCCAGTGGTGGAACTGGGTCGGCGTGACCGAGACGACCTGGGCGCCGACCCCCATGGCGTCCATCGCGCCGAGCCGGGACTCGACGTCGACCAGGAGCGCCGACTGGTCGCGCAGTTGCACCGCGCCCACGGCGACGGATGCGGCGCCGAGGCGCCGGTCCGCCAGCTCCACGTGCTCGGCGTGCCCCGGCCTGCCCGCGACGAGGGCCTCGACCGCGGCTGCCCACAGATGCGCGTGGACATCGACAGTGGCCTGCATCGGTTTCCTCCGTAACGTTCGGCGGCAACTTCAGCCTGCTGCCGCCAACGTCCAAAAGGAAGCCAATCTTTGCCATACCCGGTATAGACGACGTCGATGTGCTGCGCGTCAGGCCCCCGCGATGTCGTGCAGGCACTGACGCAGCCAGCTGTGGCCGGGGTCGTCGTCGTACACCGGATGCCACCAGAACGCCTCGATCAGCGGGACCGCGTCGAAGGGGCAGTCGAGCACCCGGAACTCAGGTCCCGCGGCGACCAGCGCCGCAACCTTCTCCTGAAGCAGCGCCACGGCACCGGACGCCCGGACGAGCTCCGGCACCACCAGGAAGGACTCCGCCACCGCGATCACCCGTGGTATGACCCCGAGCAGTTCCATCTGCCGCCATGCCGCGGCCCGCCCCAGCCGGTCCGCGAACGTCGCGACCCACGGCAGCGTGCGCAGGTCGTCCATGGTGAGCCGGTCGCCCACCGCCGTGTTCTCCGCGGCGGCCACGCACACCCACCGATCGGTGTGCAGATCGATCGAGCGCGGCAGGTTCAGATAGCCGTGCGGCATGAACACACCGTCCACCGTCCGCAGGTACTCCTCGTCGTCGCCGAGCGCCCGCGCCGTGACCGGCACGAACCGCACACACACCTGCGGCGCCTCGGCCGCCACCCGTGCCACCAGCCGCGCGCCGACCGTGCCGACACCATGGTCAGAGGAGACCACACTGAACGTGCGGCGGCTGGTCGCCGGGGCGAACTCCGCCTGCGCGGCGAACACCCGGTCGACCGCAGCCACCGCGGTGCCGGTCAGCGGGCGCAGCTGTTCGGCGAAGCGGGTCAGCCGGTAGTGGTTGCCGCTGCGGGTGAGCAACTCGTCCCCGAAGTGGCGTCGCAACCGCGCCAACGCACTCGACAGCGTCGGCTGACTGCGCCCGAGCCGCGCGGCAGCGCCGGTGACGCTCCGTTCGACCAACAGGGCGTGCAACGCCTGGAGTTGAGTGGACTCCGGCCCCAATGACAACAGCGCGTCGTGTTCCGGGCCGTCCTCGTCCCGGCCACGCGCCGCACCCACTGCGTTCTCGGTCACCTGTGCCTCCAACCGATGGCTTGTCAAAGAACGGCCGACCCGGCGGCGTCCTGTTGGTTGTCGTCGGTGATCACTAAAACGTGACAGGCATCCGCAGTTCAAACACTCCCACCGGATTCGGATCCAGCGCGAGGACTTGTTGTGAAAATGATCGAGCTCGCTGACTGACAGCTCACAACCCACGGATGGCTTCGGCCAGGTCAGGGCCGTAGGAAGCCCAGCAGACGACTGAGCCGTCGGCGTCCAGCTGTCCCATGAACCAGTCGTCGTCGGCACGTGCAAGGCGCAGGTCATGGAAGGCCAGGATGACGTCAGGTTGGAGGACGTCATAGTCGGCCGCGCCGTACTGTTCGACCACGACGAGTCGTTCAAGCGAGAGCAGGACCGCTTCAGCGTCGCCCGACACGGAACGGACCCGCCCGATCGTCCATCCGTCGGGGAAATCTGCGTCCACCGCCGCATGGTCGCAGCGGCGGATGTCTCACAGCCACTCGTTTACTGCGGCGACCAGCACCGTCGCGTGACAGCGGACGGCGAGTTTGTCGTACCTCGTCGCGACCGCACGGTGGCGCTTGAGTCGATTGATCCCGCACTCGACCGCGTGCCGCTGCTGGTAGTCGTCCCTGGCCCCCCTTTGAGCGTCACACACCCCCGTCGGCACCCACGTCCCGGGCGACGGCCGGCCCGAGCGGACCAGCCACGACAGCCGGTTCCACCAGGTTCTCCTCACCGAGCACAGAGGTCCCGGCGCAGCTGCTCCGCCTCAACCGGACGGTCGCCCGCCGGTAGGGCCGCGGTGGCAAGGAGCACGATGCGGACGTGCGCGCGGATTTCGACGTTGTGCAGGGGCGGGCCGGTTGAGCAGGTGTGCAGTCAGGAGCAGCGCATCGTCCTCACGCGGGTGGGCGGCCGGCTCCAGCGGAGCCTCACCGAGGCCCGGGCGGTGTGGGGGCGCAAGCGGCGGCACGGCCAGGAGCCAGGACGCCACAGCCACACCGCCGGAGCCTGGGCCGGCGGTCAACTCGCGGCAGGTGGCGGCCGGATCCCAGGACGTCACCGGCACCAGCTGTCCAGGGCGAGCTCAAGAGACCGGTCAACGCCAGGCAGGTGCCCACACACCGCACCAAGAAGCCGATCGCGGCCGAGGCAGCCAGCAGCAGCGCCTCACCCGGCCCAGCGCAGCCACACGCCGGCCCAGACGACCGACTCGCCCACCACCGCGAACTCGGCACCCTCAGCCCACCGAACTCAACGAACGGCACCGGCCCGGTTTGTCGCACCAAGCACAGGGCCGTTGTAGAAAAGCGTGGGCTCAGCCCGCCGAACGAGGCTATCCAGGAAGGCTCCAACGCCGTGATCACACGAGACAGATCAAGATCTTTTCACCGTTCCTAGCAGCTACGAAACGGCCAAGAGTTGTGCCTCACCACGTTGGTTCCGCGGAAGTCGTCGAGGGCGAGCCGGGCTGAGTCGTCTGATCACTCAGACCCGGCCCGGCCGCGGCATCGCACAGTAGTTGCCGAACTCCGCGAACAGGTCGGTAACCGAACGCGTTTGTGGCGGCAGTCGAGTCGTAGACCCGGTCCAGGCGATCGGGCACTGGCCACCCCTGGTCGCGGAATGCCTGCACGACGTCCGGGACCCGTCCGGCGAGCACCGCGCCCGCGTCGCGGAACAGTGCAAGGCAGTCCTCGCGGTGAAACGGGTGCGGCCCGGAGATGTTGAACCTGCCGGAAACGGTGGGGTGTGCCACGGCCAGGGCCCCCGCCGCTGCTACATCGGCAACGTCGACTGCCCGGTGCAGCAGGTGGCGGGCCCGTACAGGCAGGGGCTCCGGAAAGCATCGCGATATGCGCAGCGTGACCGAAGAAACGGCGCAGGCGGCGACCAACTCCTCTGCGGCCAGTTTGGTCTCGTCGTAGATGTCCCGGGGAAGCGGCGTGAGCTGCTCGTCCACCCAGACCGCACGGTCGGTGGGCACCAGGGCGTGTCCGTACACACTCGTACTGCTGATGTAGAGAACCCGTCGGGCGCCGAGGCGGGCGGCGTCGTCGAGCAGGCTCGCGGTCGCACCTACGTTCACAGCTCGGAACTCTTCATCGGCCAGGCGACCGACATGTGGGGCGTGCAGCGCGGCCGCGTGGACCAACACATCGGCCGACCGCAATGCCGCCAGTCGCACCGGCCGGTCTCGCAGGTCACCGACGATGCTCGTCCAGCGGCCGGGAATCCGGTCCACGCCGCGGACCACCCAGCCGGCTACGTCGAGTGCCTCAGCCAGGGCCGCTCCGACCCGGCCCGAACTTCCGGTAACCGCAACCAACCCAACGGGGGCTCTTCTCCTCGCCAAGTGCACGCGTCCGACTGTACGGCGCGAACCGATCTCCCGAGGTGGAACAGCTGAACAGGGAGGCGGACTCGGCTCGCGTTTGCGGTTCGCATCCCATCCCCAGGACGATCAGCACAGCTCCCGCCAGAAGGATCATCCGACGTCGGAACCGAGGTGTGTCCCTCGTTGCGCGCGCAGCGCGACCACAGACGTCCAGAACAGCAACCACACCAGCACGACAGACCACGCGGACCCGGCAGAACAGGCCGCCGCCGGAGCCGGGACGGGCCGGAGGGGGAGGGTCACAGCAGGTGCTCGCCGATCAACTCGTGCCAACTCAGTCGCGACGGATCGGCCAGCCTCGGCATGTCGGTGCGTGCACCGTCCCCGCCGACGGTGTGGCACAAGCAGACGCCCACGGCGGCGGGCCTGACTGTGACGGCGAATTCTCGGTGTTTCTCGTGGTATCGCTTCCTGCTACGCCGTGTGGTGCGCGACTTCCTTGACGAGTTGGTAGGCGGCCATGAGTGTCAGGCTGGGAACAGCCTGACGCAGCGACTTCACCGCACCCCCCAAGTCCTGCTCAGCATCGGCCCCCGCAGCCTTGAGGACGCCGCGTACCCAGCCCCGGCGCACCTGCTCGTCCGCGAGAGCAGCAGTGGCCTCTGCGATATCCACCGCACGCTCCAGACCTGAGTACTCCAAAGGGCCAGCGGACTCCAACGCCTGGCACAGGCATATCAGGACCTCCTGGCTGTCACGTACGACGACCACCGATTCCTTGTGCGCCCTACCGGAAAAGAACATCACATCTCCTTGCCGCTCATAGCTTTCGGGTAACGGATGTGCAAGCCCTCTCGATGCACCACCTGCGAATCAACCGTGACCCTGGTTCGAGCCTGCTGCCCGGTCAGAACCGAGAGCGCGAGAGCCTGCCGCGAGCTCCTTTTGATGTGCGATTCCCCATCTCCCTGACCACCAGGTTCACCAGGGCGAAAAGCAACGCACCCAACAACGCCGGGAGCCAAGGATGTTGTACCCGCAAGCCGGGGGTGAAGTACTCGGTGAACAAGACGGCGAGGAATGTCGTAGCCACAGAGAGCGCGGCCTCCGTCGCCTCTTTAGTTCGTGATGCGAAGCTGGTGAGCCGAATACCGAAGAGCAGCGGGTAGGTGAACACCGCTGCAAGGGCACTGCACGGCAGGAGCAGTGCGACGCCCCAGAACAGGGTCCCGATCCCGTCGGCTTCCACCAGGTGGAGCGACACGGCGGCGACAGCAAGGAGACCAAGCAGCAGAGCGGCGAGGACGGCGGTGATGATGCCAAGGACCAGACCTGTCATGCCGAAAACGGTCAGGAACTTCTCCCAACGGGAGAGGGACGACCAGGTGACTTCATCGTCGGGCTGGTGACTGTCGTCCACTGTGCACTCCTTTCGATGCCAAAACATCTGCGGGCGGTGCCCCGGCCCCAAAAACGGAGTGCCGCCGGAGAGTTCCTCTGATCACACAGCGATCAGCATGATGGCCCTGGCAAAAGATCGGTGGCAATGTCAGTAGGCACACCAGCGCGCACCATGGCCACAGCGAGCGCTACCACGCTCCAACCTTCGACATCCTCGATCGCGTCGGCGATCTTTCCACCATTGCGGGCGAGGTAATCACCGGCCTTCTTGCTGACTTTGCCGACGATCTTTCCAGCCCAGACACCCCCGTGCCGCAACCCGGCGACGATCAGCTTCCGAATGACCGTGCCCGAGCCAAGGATACGCTCGCCGGCTTTCGGGCTCTCGAGCTGGTTAGCGTATTGATCGAATTCCTGGATCTGGTTCGCATCCGCACCGTCAGCCTGCATGCGGGAGACCAGGTCACGCACGTCTTCAGCGGTCGGGCGCAGCGGTTCGGTGGTCTGTGAGGCGCCCTCTGCCTCGCGGTGGGCCTCGACGGCACTGGCAGCCCGTGTGGCGATGCCCAGGGCAACGGCGGTCACGGCGGTGGCGGCGGCTATGCGGATGTGGTTCTTGTTCACGTACGCTTTCTCCTTGCAGGCGGGGGGAAGAGGGCATACGGGACTGTCGGAAGGCGTGGAAACTCAAGGCAGCCGAGCTTCGTTCCCCTCGGTTCTTTCGAGGTCCGCGGCGTGGTCATCGCCGTGCGAACCTGACCTGAAATTAGTTCAACCTTTGAGCGAGCTCTCGGGTACTGAGTCCTGAAACTGACCTACGGTCATGGCCCATTCGCCCAGGGCCAAGTGGCACCTAACGGCCCTTTTGAGAGGGCACATTGGCCGGACCGCGAGGGTGGAACAGCACCTCGGCGACTTCGCTGAGGAACGGTCCCGACACCTCGGCCTGCCCACCTTCAGCCGGATCGCCACCCGATCCACCGAGCACTCGTAGTTCAGGAACTCCTGTTTCCCCGGCGCCACCAACATGGTCTTGGTGACGGCGGGGCAATCTCAGCCGATGGCTCATGCTGCTGACGGACGCGCTCGCGCTCGGTCTCCTCGGCCTGCCGCGGCCCGCGAGGGACCGCGGCGAGGGGCCGAGCCGGCCGCAGGACGCACGGCGACGGTGGCCAGGAAGCGAGGCGGCCAACCCCCGGACCGCCGCGGCGCGGTGTCGACGAACTCGGCCCGGACACCGGCAACGATCGCGGCCGGCAGTGACGGACGGACGTGGGAGCGCCGAACCAGCGGACCCGACCGGCACGGCGGCGGCCCGCGAGGGACCCGGGCGCCAGAGCTCAGCCCGGGCGCAGCAGGCGGACGCGGCACGGCCGCGCGGGCAACCCGCGGGCCCTGGCGCGGGCCCCGGGCGCAGCGAACGGCGCCCGGCCTCCGGCAACCGCAGCACGGAGAGCAGACCCCGCCTGGCCGCTCCGCGACCAACACCAGCGGTGGAACGGACAGTCGACGAGACACTGTGCGACGAGCAGCGACCGGACCAACAGCACGGAACGAGCGCGGCCCCGACACGGGCAGCGGCCGCGCAGCCCCGACACGGCGCGGCCACGCCCGCCGGAGCGGGACGGCGAACCCCCAGACCGCTGCAGCCCGACGACCACAGGCCGAGCGGCTCTGTCGCCAATCGGCGACACCCCGCCAGCAACGAAGCAACCCCGGCCGACCACGCCGCGGCGCCGGCCGAGTCCAGCGCGGGAGCAGGGCGCGAGGGTGCGCTCGGCGCCCGCGCCGCACAGGATGAAGGAGGTGTGGGTGGTGGCCGCGTCGACGAGCAGGCGCGGGTGGTCCAGTTCGGGCGCGGCGATGCGTTGCACGTCGTCGATGACCAGCACACCGAGGGCTTGGAATGTCTGAAGCAGGGCGCGGCCGGCGGCGTCCGTGTGGTTCGTCAACGTCATGGCGGGCAGGTCGAACACGGTGAGCAGTGCGGCCCACGGCTGCGGCAAGGCCGGTTTCACCGCCACCAGCGCACGGTGCACCGGCGTGGGGCGCGGCAGCAGGCGGCACCCGCCCCGCCATCTCTGCGGCCTCGCCTGTAGCGGGCCCGGCCAGGCGAGTTCGCGAGTCCGGGACCAAAGTCCCGGCTATCACGCCAATCGCTTGGGCCTCATCGACAGCAGCTGGCTCAGCCATTCAGCCCACAGCCTCTGCCGCCGTTCCGAGTTCACGGTCGGGCGGTTCTCTGCTCAGTGCGGCGGGCTCGGTCACGATGCTTGTGTGGTGACCGGGAGGCGGCGGGGTCCGCGAACGAGCAGCCCCGGGCGGTAGGGCACCTCCGCCGGGTCAACGGCGAGACGCAGGCCGGGGAGCGCGCCGAAGAGCAATGGGAGCGAGATCGTCGCCTCCAGCCGGGCCAGTCGCGAGCCGACGCAGAAGTGCGGTCCGTGCCCGAAGGCCACATGCGACGCGGCGCGCCGGCCGTCGGCGGCGGGGAGATAGCGCGTCGGCCGGAACTCGTCGGGGGCCGGGAAGCGCGCCGGGTCGCGGTTCGCCGCCGCCAGGACGACCAGGACCGGGTCCCCGGCCGGCACCACCACCCCCGCGCCGAGGTTCACGCTCTCGGTCGCGCACCGCCAGGTCGCCCCTTCGAGCGGGCTGTCGTACCGCAGCGACTCCTCCACCACCGCGGCGCAGTGGGTGTGGGGGTTCTGTCGTGCCGCGGCCAGTTCGCCGGGGTGGGTGAGCAGCCGCAGCGAGGCCGAGGCGAGGAGGTTCATCGTCGTCTCGTAGCCGGCGAAGAGCAGGAGGAAGGCCATGGCGAGCAGCTCGCCGTCGTCAAGGCCGTCCTCGGACGGGCCGTGGACCAACGTGCTGAACACGTCCTCGCCCGGCGCCCGGCGTTTCTCGGCGATCAGCGAGGTGAGGTAGGCGTGCAACCGGACCCATGCCTCGTCGACCGCGCCCTGGGGCAGCGCGTCCGCGGGCGAGCCGACGCGGTAGGTCCACTCCCGCAGGTCGTCGCGGTCGGCCTCAGGTATGCCCAACACCTCGCTGATCACCAGGATCGGCAGCGGGAAGGCGAAGCCGTCGACCAGGTCGGCGGTCTCTCCGGTAGCCAGCCGACCGGCGAGTTCCGCGACGAGCCCGTCCGCGAGCCGTGCGATGCGCGGTCGCAGCGCGTTGACGCGCGGAGGTGCGAAGGCCGTGGCTGTCAGACGGCGCAGCCGGGTGTGGTCGGGGGCGTCGGTGTTGAGCATGTGCCGTGCCAGGCAGGCGCGGGCGCGCTCGGCCGGTGAGTCGGGTTTGGGCCGGCCGGCCCGTTGTGGCGGCACGTTCGAGAAGCGGGGGTCGGCGAGCACCGCGCGGACGTGCTCGTAGGCGGTGACCAGCCAGGCATGCGTGCCGTTCGCCAACTCGACCCGAGCGGCCGGCCCCTGGTCGCGGATTCCGGCGTAGTACGGGTACGGGTCACGGGAGAAGGCGGGGTCCGCGGGATCGAGTCGCACCTGCCCATGGTCACTGAGGGGGCACAGGCTCGACGGTGGGGTGCCTGTCAGATCTGGCGGCGTGCGGCTGTGCGAATCCGACAACCGTCCACCGCGCGTTCGGGACGGACGGCTGCCGCGGTGAGCGACTGGGCGGTGCGGTCGCCGTCAAGCCGCCGAGGCAGCGGTCGTGGTCTCTGCCACGCTTTGCAGGGTCCGGCGCAGGGGCTTCTCCAGCCAAGCGACGTCCCAATAGGTACCGCATTTGCGCCCGACCTCGCGGTGGATTCCCGCCGGGCCGAAGCCGAGGCGCTCGTGCTTAGCGCATCGACGCCTCGTTGGGCTGGGTGACCGCCGCGTAGGCACGGTGCACGTCCTCCCCGGCCAGGGCCTCGAAGAGGGCGTGGTAGAGCAGGGCTCCGAGGCCGCACCTGCAGAGCCGCGCTCTACTCACGCCTCCGGGCCCGGCCCTGTGTGGCCGACCCGTTTGGCCGCGGCCAAACGGGACCGCAATCGGGCTCGATGAGCGTCAACGACGACATCGAACTGCACTACTGACCTTTGCTTATGAGGTTGACGGTTGTGGGTTCCAGTCCAGGTGGGTCGCGGCAAGGAATCCTGTGACCGGGGCCGGGTGACGTTGGATGTGTCGCAGGCCGCGGCGGGCGGTGGTGAGGAGTTCGTCGAGGGTTCGGGCGCCGAGG
>NZ_JBJMAB010000072.1:0-14768 GCF_045799175.1 Streptomyces sp. VTCC 41912 | reverse complement strand
CGGCCCGTCCCCTCCCGTTGGGGGTGGGTGGAAAGACGGGTGGGTGGGGGCCGAGGCCCGGTGGGTCGGTGCTGGCCACCCCCCTGGACGCGCTCACAAGGTGAAACCCCTGGGCGCGCTCACAAGGTGAAACCCCTGAGTGCGCTCATGCAGGTGAAACCCCTGGGCGCACTCACGCAGGTGAAACCCCTGGGTACGCCCAGCAGGTGAATCCACCCACGGACCCGCAGCAACCCACCAACACAAGCCCCCAACCCACCCCCTTCCCACCCACCCACGGGAGGGGTCGGGTTGGCGGGTGGTGGGGTGCCCGGACGTAAAGCGCAGCAGTCCGGGCACCCCACCACCCGCCAACCCGGCACCGCACCCAACAAGCCCCGCGCAGCGGACCCGCCCGCGCCGCAGGCGCAAACAACAACCCCCACGGCGGGAAAGCCGACAACGTGGGACGAAGCCCCGCGCAGCGGCAACGCGCCGCAGGCGCACACAGAAACCCCCACGGCGGGAACGCCGACAACGCCCCGCGCCGCCAGGCGCAAACGGCAACCCCCACGGCGGGAACGCCGACAACGTGGGAAGAAGCCCGCCGCAGGCGACAACGTGGGAAGCCCACCCAGGGCGTCAGGGCGTCACCGCCCGCCCCTCCGCCGCGGAGCGTCGCGCCGCTTCGAGGACGCGCAGTGTCGCGGCTGCCTCGGTGGCGCTCACCGGGGGTGCCCCGCCGTCGCGTAGGGCTCGTGCCACCGCCGCGTAGTAGGCCGGGTAGGCCCCCGGCAGGGTCGGCACCGGCTGCCCGGCGCCGGCCTCGGGCGATGGGGTGCCGGCCGCGGGGGCGTCGCCTTCGGCGCCGAGCCGGCCCCAGTGGGACGCGGGTTCCACGCCCCAGGTGGCGCCCTCGGTGGCCGGCCGCAGGCCGGCGCGCAGTGCGGCCTCTTGTGGGTCCAGGCCGTACTTCACGTAGCCCGCCCGGCTGCCCAGCACTCTGAAGCGTGGCCCGAGTTGGGCGGTGGTGGCGCTCACCCACAGGTGGGAGCGGATGCCGCCGGCGTGGGTGAGGGCGAAGAAGGTGTCGTCGTCGGCCTCGGCGCCAGGGCGGCGGATGTCGGACTCGGCGTAGACCGAGATCGCCGGGCCGAAGAGGGTCAGTGCCTGGTCGACGAGGTGGCTGCCCAGGTCGTAGAGGAGTCCGCCCAGTTCGATCGGGTCGCCGGACTCGCGCCAGCCGCCCTTGGGTTGCGGTCGCCAGCGTTCGAAGCGGGACTCGAAGCGCTGTACTTCGCCCAGTGCGTCGTCCGCGATCAGTTGGCGCACGGTGCGGAAGTCGTTGTCCCAGCGGCGGTTCTGGAAGACCGAGAGCAGTAGTCCGCGATGGTCGGCGAGGGCGGCGAGCGCCTCGGCCTCGGCGGCGGTGGCGGCCAGCGGCTTGTCGACCACGACCGCGACGCCGGCTTCGAGTGCGGCGGTGGCCAGGGGGACGTGCGTCTTGTTCGGGGACGCCACCACGATCAGGTCGAGTGCGCCGGCGGCGGCCCGGTCCAGTACGTCCTCGGCGGTGGCCACGGTGCGGACCTGGGGGTGCTCGGCGCGGGCCTGCGCCTGCCGCTCGGGGCTGCGGGTGGAGACGGTGTCGAGCAGCAGCCCGTCGGTGGCGGCGATCAGCGGGGCGTGGAAGACCGAGCCCGCCAGGCCGTAGCCGATCAGGCCGACGCGGCGGGGGGTGGTGACTGCTTCGGGATCGCTCATGCCGTCCACTTTCGCAACGCTGTTGCCAAAGTGCAAGCAGTGCGGAGAATGGAGGGGTGAGCACCGACCACGACCCCGCCCTTCCGGATCTCGGCACCCGCCCGGACGCCGCCGCCCCCGGCGCCAACCTCCTCGCCCTGCGCGGGCACAACACCGCTCTCGTGCTGGGCCTGCTGCGCGCGGCGGGGGAGGAGGGCGTCAGCCGCCTGGAGCTGGCCGGGCGGACCGGGCTCACCCCGCAGGCGGTCAGCAAGATCACCGCCCGGTTGCGGGCCGACGGGCTGGCCGCCGAGGCGGGCCGCCGGGCCTCCACCGGCGGCAAACCGCGCACCGTGCTGCGGCTGGTCCCCGGCGCCCGGCACGCCGTCGGCGTCCACCTCGACCGCGATGAGCTCACCTGCGTCCTGGCCGACCTCACCGGCCGGCCGGTCGCCGTCCGCCGCGCGCCCCTGGACTTCGGGGCCGGTGCGGGGCCGGTGCTGGCCGCCGCGGCCCGCGAGGTCGCGGCGCTGCGGGACGCGGCGGGCGGGCCGCCGGTGCTCGGCGCGGGCGTGGCCTGCCCGGGCCCGCTGGACCACGCGACGGGCGTGTTGCGCCAGGTCACCGGCGCCCCGCGGTGGGACGGCTTCCCGTTGCGGGACGCGCTCGCCGAGGCCCTCGGCCTGCCGGTGGTGCTGGACAAGGACACCAACGCGGCGGCCCTCGGTCTCCGCCGCGCCCCGGCCGAGGCCGGCGGGGCCTCGTTCGCCTACCTCCACCTGGGGACCGGGCTCGGCGCCGGGCTGGTCCTCGACGGCGACCTCCACCGCGGACCGCACACCGGCGCCGGCGAGTTCGGCCACCAGGTCGTGCAGTTGGACGGGCCGCGCTGCGACTGCGGGCGGCGCGGCTGCGTCGAGGCGCTCTGCCTGGCGGCGGTGGCCCGCGGCGACCTGGCGGCGGCGGCCCGGGTGCTGGGCGTGGCCGCGGCCAACCTCGTCGAACTCCTCGACGTCGACCGGGTGCTGCTCGGCGGGCGCACCGTGCTCGCGCACCCCGAGCGGTTCCGGGACGGCGTGGCCCGGGTCCTCGCCGACCACGCGGCCCTGCGCGGCCGGCCGGGTGCCGGGTCCGCGGTGCCGGTGGCCCTGGCCCGGGGCGGCGCCCGCACCGTCGCGGACGGCGCCGCGGAACTGGTGCTGACCGCGCTGTTCCGCTGAGGCCGGGCGTCCGCGGCTCGCCGGGAGGTGTGGGCGGACGGCCGGTTCGACCGGGCCCCGGCGCCCCGGGGCCGCCGCGGGTGCGAAGATCGCCGGGTGGATTTCCCGTACGGCCAGGATCCTGGCGCACCCGTCCGGTCCGGCATCCCCGAGCACGGACGCATCCCCAAGTACTACGCGGCGAAGGTCGAAATCGCCGCCCTGCTCGCGGAGTTGGGCGAGGGTGAACCCCTGCCCGCCGAACGCGAACTGGCCCTGCGCTTCGAGGTCTCCCGGGAGACGCTGCGCCAGGCCCTGCGGGAACTGGTGCTGGAGGGGCGGCTGCGCAGGTCGGGGCGGAGCACGGTGGTCGCCGGGCCGAAGATGGCGCAGCCGCTCTCGCTCGCCAGCTACACCGAGGGCGTCCGCCGCCAGGGCCGCGCGCCCGGACGGCACCTCGTCTCGCTCGACCGCTTCGCCAGCCCGCCCGCGCTCGCCGAGGACCTGGGCCTCGCCGCGGGCGACGCGGTGTGGCACCTGGAGCGGGTGCTGCTCGCCGACGACGAACGGGTCGGCCTGGAGAGCACCTACGTCGCGGTCTCCCGGGTCCCCGACCTGGCCACCGACTTCGAGCCCGACTCCTCCTTCTACGCCTACCTCCACGAGCGGCTCGGCATCGACTTCGGGGACGCCGACGAACGGCTGGAGACGGTCCTGGCCACCCCGCGCGAGGCGCTGCTGATCGGGACGCCCGGCGCCCTGCCGATGCTGCTGATCCACCGGCTCTCCCGGGACACCGGGGGCCGCCCGCTGGAACGGGTGCGCTCGCTCTACCGGGGCGACCGGTTCTCGTTCACCACCCACCTGGGCGGCGGCCGGGAGTCCTGACGCGGCCCGCCGCGCGGCGTCCACCGGGCACTATGATAACGGAACGATAACGGGTCTAGGCCAAGCTTGAAGCCGTGTTAACCGGCCCGTCGCCGAACCGTCCCCCGCGGGCCACCCGCCGCAGCGAACGTCTGGGGCATGCGAGTCATAGTCGTCGGAGCCGGCGTGCTGGGAACCCTGCACGCCTGGCACGCCATCGAACGGGGCCACGAGGTCCTCCACATCGAGCGGGAGGCCGAAGCCCGCGGCGCCTCGGTCCGCAACTTCGGACAGATCTGGGTCAGCGGCCGCGCCGGCGGCGAGGAACTGGACACCGCGCTGCGCGCCCGCGAACTCTGGGAAGGCATCGGCGCCCGGGTCCCCGGCATCGGCTTCCGGGCCATCGGCTCGCTGACCGTCGTCCGCAACGACGCCGAACGCGCGGTCGCCGAGGCCGCCACCCGCCGCCCGGACGCCGCCGCCCGCGGCTACCGGCTCCTCGACGCCGAGGGGGCCCGCGCCCTCAACCCGGCCCTGCGCGGCGACCTCACCGGCGCCCTGTGGTGCGAACGAGACGCCGCCGTGGAGCCCCGCGTCGCCCAACGGGCCCTGAAGGAAGCCCTGTTGGCGTCCGGGCGGTACACCTACCTCGGCAGCCGCGAGGTCCGGGACGTGGTCGGCGAGCGCGCGGTCCGCGACGACCACGGCGCCACCCACCACGGCGACGCGGTGGTGCTGTGCACCGGCGCCTGGCTCGGCGGCCTGGTCCGGGAACTCGTCCCCGACCTGCCGGTGCGCCGGGTGCGCCTGCAGATGATGCAGACCGACCCGCTCGGCGAAGCGCTGACCACCTCCGTCGCCGACGCCGACAGCTTCCGCTACTACCCGGCCTACCGCGGCGACGCCCTGGACGCCCTCAACGCCGGCCAGGCGCAGACCCCGACCGCCGCCGCCCACAAGATGCAGCTGCTGATGGTCCAGCGCGCCGACGGCGGCCTGACCATCGGCGACACCCACGAGTACGAGGCGCCGTTCGCCTTCGACACCGTCGAGGAGCCCTACGAGCACCTCACCGGCGTCGTCGAGGCGATCCTGGGCCGCCCGCTGCCCCGCATCCGCCACCGCTGGGCCGGCGTCTACGCCCAGTGCACCGACACCAGCCGGGTCGTCCACCGCCAGCAGGTCCGCGACGGCGTCTGGTTGGTCACCGGACCCGGCGGCCGCGGCATGACCTGCTCCCCGGCCATCGCCGAAACCACCGCGAACGAACTGGGATGGTGAGCCCGTTGACGAACCCGACCGCGCACCCCGTACACCCCGACCGCCCCGAGGACGTCCGCCTGGTCGTCCTCGACATGGCCGGCACCACCGTCGCCGACGACGGCCTGGTGGAGCGGGCCTTCGACACCGCCGCCCGGCACATGGGCGTCGAGCCGGGCAGCCCCCGGCACGCCGAGCACCTCGCCTACGTCCGCGCCACCATGGGCGAATCCAAGATCTCCGTCTTCCGGCACCTGTTCGCCGCCCCGGACGGCGACCCCGAGGCCACCGAGGACGCCGCCCAGCGCGCCAACCACGCCTTCGAGACGGCCTACGGCGCCCTCGTCGACGACGGCCGGATCGCCCCCGTCCCCGGTGCCCGCGCCGCCATCGAGGCCCTCCAGGACGCCGGGCGCACCGTGGTCCTCACCACCGGATTCGCCCGGATCACCCAGGACGCCATCCTCGACGCCCTCGGCTGGCGCGACCTGGTCCGGCTCACCCTCTGCCCGGCCGACGCCGGCGGTCGCGGCCGTCCCTACCCCGACATGGTGCTGGCCGCCCTGCTGCGCACCAGCGCCGCCGACGACGTCGCACAGATCGCGGTGGCCGGCGACACCTCGTACGACATGACCGCCGGCCGCCGCAGCGGCGCCGCGGTGGTCGCCGGGGTGCTCACCGGAGCCCACGACGCCCCGCAGCTCTCGGCGGCCGGCGCCACCCACGTCCTCGGCTCGGTCGCCGAACTGCCCGCCCTGCTGGGAGTGGTGTGAGATGCCCGCCCCCTCCACCGCGGCCCCCGCCCGACCCGCCGCGCCGTCCGCACCGCCAGCCTCCGGCATCCGCTTCGACCACGTCACCGTCGCGCACGGCCGGCACGGCGAGCACGTCGTGCTGGACTCCCTCGACCTCACCGTCGCACCGGGCGAGGTGATGGCCCTGCTCGGCCCGTCCGGCTCCGGCAAGACCACCGCACTGCGGGCGGTCGCCGGATTCGTCCGGCCGGTCTCCGGGCGGGTCCTGATCGGCGGCCGGGACGTGACCGCCCTGCCGCCCTACAAGCGCGGCATCGGCATGGTCGTCCAGCAGTACGCGCTCTTCCCGCACATGAAGGTCGCCGAGAACGTCGCCTTCGGCCTCAAGGCGCAGAAGGTCCCGCGCGCCGAGATCCCCGGCCGGGTCGCCGAAGCCCTGGAGCTGGTCGGCATGGCGGCCTACGCCGACCGGCACCCCCGCGAGCTGTCCGGCGGGCAGCAGCAGCGGGTCGCCATCGCCCGGGCGCTCGCCATCCGCCCCGGCGTGCTGCTGCTGGACGAGCCGCTGTCCGCGCTCGACGCCCAGCTCCGCTCCGGCATGCTCACCGAACTCGCCCGACTGCACCGCGAGTTGCCGGACGTCTCGATCCTCTACGTCACCCACGACCAGGTGGAGGCGCTGACCCTCGCCGACCGGATCGCCGTCCTGGAGTCGGCCCGGCTGCGCGAGTGCGGCACCCCGCAGGAGCTCTACCGCAGCCCGCGCACCGCGTTCACCGCGTCGTTCGTCGGGACCGCGAACCTCCTGCCGGTGACCGTGCGCCGCGCCGGCGGCGTGGAGTTCGCCGGCCGGCCGCTGGCCGTCGCCACCGGCGACGCCACCCCGGGCGCCACCGCCACGCTGTGCGTCCGCCCGCACCGGCTCGCCACCGGCCCCGGCCCCGACCCGCACGGCAACACCCTGCGCGGCACCGTCACCGAGGTCCAGTGGCGCGGCGCCACCCACCGGCTGTACCTCACGGTCGACGGCCACCGCGTCCTCGCCGACCTGCGGGAACTGCGCGAGACCCCGCCGCTCGGCACCGAACTCACCCTGCACTTCGCCTCCGAGGACGCGGTCCTCATCCCGGCGGGCATCGAGGCGGCGGGCCCGACCGGAACCCCGACCGCAGCCGCGGCCGACCACCCGGCCGACCACCCTGCGGACGCCCCGGCGGTCGCGGCGGGCGGAGGGGCGCACCATGGCTGACCGCACCGCGCCCGACGGGGCCCGGCCGCGCGCCGCGCGCCGCCCCGGCCGGACCGGCGCCCTGTGGGCCCTGCCGCCGGTCGCCGCCCTCGCGGTGGTGTTCCTCTACCCGCTCGCCCTGGTGGTCCGCCAGTCCTTCACCCCGGAGAACGGCGGCGGGCCGTCCACCGCCCCGTACACCGCGGTGCTGGCCACCACCTCCTTCCGGGACGCGCTCACCCACACCGTGCTGATCGCGGTCGGCGCGACCCTCGGCGCGCTCCTCCTCGGCCTGCTGCTCTCCCTCGTCATCGCCTTCGTCCCGTTCCCCGGCGGCAAGGCGCTGGCCCGCTTCATCGACATCTTCCTGGCCTTCCCCTCCTTCCTGATCACCCTCGCCCTGCTGTTCCTCTACGGCACCGTCGGCGTCGCCAACGGCCTGTGGACGGACCTCACCGGCGCCGCCAACGGGCCACTGGACTTCCTGCACACCCCCTGGGGCGTCCTGCTGGCCGAGGTCACCTACTTCACCCCGTTCGTGATGCGCCCGCTGCTCGCGGCGTTCTCGCAGGTGGAGACCGCACAGCTGGAGGTCGCGGGCTCGCTGGGCGCCCGGCCGTGGCGGATCGTGCGGACGGTGATCCTGCCCGAGGCGCTGCCCTCGCTCGCCGCCGGCGGCGCCCTGGTCCTGGTGATGTGCCTGAACGAGTTCGGGATCGTGCTGTTCACCGGCGCCAAGAACGTCGTCACCCTGCCGGTGCTCGTCTACACCAAGGCGATCCTGGACGGCGACTACACCGGGGCCTGCGTCGTCGCGGTCGTCAACATCGTCCTGTCGGTCGCCCTGTACGCCCTCTACCGGACGGTGATGGCCCGCACGGGCGGCACCCCCGGGCGCCGCAAGCGCCCCCGGGCCTCCATCGACGCAGCCGACGCAGCCGACGCAGCCGGCGCCGAGCCGGCCGCCCCCGTCACCGTCGGCCGGGCCGAGGCGGCCGCCGCGATTCCGGCTGCCTCCGCTGCCTCCGCTGCCTCCGCTGTCCCTTCTGTGTCCCCCGTCCCCGCCCTCACCGCAGGAGGTGCCGACCGTGCTCGTGCATAGCGCAGCCGCCCGCCGGGTCGTCTGGGCGGTGTTCTTCCTCCTCTTCGTCCCGGTCTTCGCCCTCCCGCTGCTGGTGGTCGTCGCCGCGTCGTTCGCCGGCGGCTGGAGCGGCGCCCTGCCCTCCGGCCTGACCCTGACGCACTATCGGGACATCGCCACGGGGGACGCGCTCACCGCCCTGACCACCAGCGTCCTCACCGCCCTCGCCGCCAGCCTCGCCGCGCTGACCGCCGGCACCTGGGCCGCGCTGGCCGCCGAGAAGCTCGGCCGGCGTTCCCGACGGGTGCTGGACGCCCTCTTCCTGCTGCCGGTCGCCGTCCCCTCCGTCGTCGTCGGCCTCGCCCTCCTCGTGGCCTTCTCCCAGCCGCCGTTCCTCCTCAACGGCACCCCGCAGATCGTGATCATCGCCCACACCGTGCTGGTCACCGCCTTCGCCTACCAGTCGGTGACGGCCGCACTGGCCCGCCTCGACCCGGCCTACGAGCAGAGCGCCGCCGGCCTCGGCGCCCGCCCCGGCTACGTCCTGCGGCGGGTCAAGCTCCCCCTGCTCCTGCCGTCGCTGACCGCGGCCGCGGGCCTGTGCTTCGCCCTGTCCATGGGCGAGTTGAGCGCCACGATGATGCTCTACCCGCCGGACTGGATGCCGCTGCCGGTGCAGATCTTCGCCGCCACCGACCGCGGCGCCCTCTTCACCGGCGCCGCCCTCGCGGTGGCCCTGATGGCCACCACCCTCCTCGTCCTGCTCGGCGTCTCCCGCATCCGCACCCGGGCCGCCCACCGCTGACCCCCACGCCACCCCCCGCCTCCCCGTCGCCCCGACCGTTCCCCAGGAGCACCCACCATGCCCAGCCGCCTGCACCGCCCCCTGACCGCCGGCGCCGCCGTCCTCGTCCTGGCCGCCTCCGTCACCGCCTGCGGTTCCTCGGCCGCCGACCCCAACGCCAAGGAGATCACCGTCTACAGCGCCGACGGCCTCAAGAGCGAACAGGGCGACGGCTTCTACGACAAGGTCTTCAAGGACTTCGAGAAGCAGACCGGCATCAAGGTCAACTACGTCGAGTCCGGCTCCGGCGCCGCCGTCCAGCGCCTGGCCCGGGAGCGCACCAACACCAAGGCGGACGTGCTCGTCACCCTGCCGCCGTTCATCCAACAGGCCGACGGCAAGGGCCTGCTGGACATCTACCGCCCCCGGGGCGCCGAACACGTCGCCGCCGCCGACCAGGACCCCAACGGCAAGTGGGTCTCCATCGTCAACAACTACTTCTGCTTCATCTACAACAAGAAGGAGCTCAAGCAGCCCCCGGCCACCTGGCAGGACCTCACCGACCACCGCTTCGCCGGCAAGCTCCAGTACTCCACCCCCGGCGTCGCCGGCGACGGCACCGCCGTGCTGATCAAGGCCCTGCACGACTTCGGCGGCCAGGGCCCGGCCATGGACTTCCTCAAGAAGCTCCAGGCCAACAACGTCGGCCCGTCCTCCTCCACCGGCCAGCTCGCACCCAAGACCGACAAGGGCGAACTCCTCGTCGCCAACGGCGATGTGCAGATGAACTACGCCAACATGAAGTCCATGCCCAACCAGGGCATCTTCTTCCCCGCCGCCAAGCCCGGCGCCCGCCCCGCCACCTTCGCCCTGCCGTACGCCGCCGGCCTGGTCAAGAACGCCCCGCACGCCGCCAACGCCCGGAAGTTCCTCGACTACCTGCTCAGCAAGCCGGTCCAGGAAGAGGTCTCGGCCGTCGGCGGCGGCTTCTCCGCCCGCCAGGACATCAAGGCCACCGACCCCAACGCCGTGGCCCTCGCCAAGATCATGAAGGGCGTCGACGTCTTCCAGCCCGACTGGAACGACATCGACAAGAACCTCGACACCTACATCGACGCCTGGAAGACCGCAACCGGAAGCTGACCACCACCGACCGGGGCCCGCGGGCCGTCGCTGACTTAGGCTGGGCCCGTCGGCCGCCCGTTCGGGCCGGCCGGCGCCCTGGCCGTTCGGCCAGTCTGGTCAACCCGCACGACAGGAGTGGCAGTGGCAGAGCGCAAGCCGATCGAGTCCTGGCTCACCGACATGGACGGCGTCCTGATGCACGAGGGCGTCCCGGTCCCCGGCGCGGACGCCTTCATCAAGCGGCTCCGCGAATCGGGCAAGCCCTTCCTCGTCCTGACCAACAACTCCATCTACACCCCGCGCGACCTGCACGCCCGCCTCAACCGCATCGGCCTGGACGTCCCCTGGGAGTCCATCTGGACCTCCGCGCTGGCCACCGCCCAGTTCCTCGACGACCAGCGCCCCGGCGGCACCGCCTACGTCATCGGCGAGGCCGGCCTCACCACCGCGCTGCACGACATCGGCTACGTCCTCACCGACCACGCCCCCGACTACGTCGTCCTCGGCGAGACCCGCACCTACAGCTTCGAGGCCCTCACCAAGGCCATCCGGCTGATCGACGCCGGCGCCCGCTTCATCGCCACCAACCCCGACGAGACCGGCCCCTCCCCGCAGGGCGCGCTGCCCGCGACCGGGTCGGTGGCCGCGCTGATCACCAAGGCCACCGGCGTCGAGCCGTACTTCGTCGGCAAGCCCAACCCGCTGATGATGCGCCACGCGCTGAACGCCATCGGCGCCCACTCCGAGTCCTCCGCCATGATCGGCGACCGGATGGACACCGACGTGGTCGCCGGCCTGGAGGCGGGCATGGAGACCTTCCTCGTCCTCACCGGCCTGACCCGCCCCGAGGACATCGAACGCCACCCGTTCCGTCCCTCCCGCGTCGTCGACTCCATCGCGGACCTGGTCGACCTGGTCTGACCCGCGCCCCGGGGCCGGCAGCACGCCCGCCGACCCCGGGCCGCACCGGCCTCCCTCCACCCGAACGGCGCAGTCCGGCCCCGCCCCGGATGCGCCCGGCGGCGTGCCGACGGACCTTCGGAGTATCCGGAGGTACACCATGCGCTCACCGCAGCTCGCACTCTGTGCCGCGGTCGCGGCGTGTGCGGTGACGACGGCACCCGCGTACGCCGAAGCAGGACGCGGCGCACGCACCCCCCAGACCGCCGTCGTCACCGCCCCGGCCGCCCACGGCCCGCGCCACCGCCCCGGCCCGCACTCCACCGAAACCGGCACCGCCCCGGCCCGCGCCACCGCCCCGGTCGCGACGGCGCCCGGCGGCACCGCGCCCGTCCTGGCCGCCCGGATCCACCTCACACCCCACCGCGTCACCGCCCACCGGGAACTGAGCAGCACCTCGGCCGTCACCCTGGTCCTGGCGGGCGGCGCGATCCTGGTCATCGCCGGCCAGCTGCTCCGCCTCAGGCTCCGGCTCCGCCGCGAACGCCAAGGGGGCGACAGTGCCGACGAACAGTGACGCCGCCGCCACACCACGGGCCGAGGACCGTCCGGCCCGCCCGGACGCCGCGCACCTGACCCCTCCGCGGGACGGCGCGGATCCGACCGCCCCGAGGAGCGGCGCGGAAGCAGCCGCCCGGCCCGGCCGACGACCCCACGGAGGGATCCGCATCGCACGGGCGAGGGTTCCGCGGCCCGCCGAGCGGACGGAGGCGACGCCTCCGCACCCCGCCGCCCCGGCGCCCCGCCTCCTGGCGGGCCTGGTCGGGGTGGTGCTGCTGCTGATCTGCTGGCTCTGCGGCGGGGGCCCCGGGTCGCCGGGCGGCGGTCCGGCGCGGTTCCCCGTGACCGGTGACGCCGCCGCCGTCGGCCGTGCCCCGGCCGACCCGTCGCACCAGGCCCGCACGTCCGCGCCACACCGTCGGGTCCCCTCGCCCCACGGCACCGCGGGACAACACGACTGAGGCCCCTCGCAACTGCGAGGGGCCTCAGTCCTACGTGCGCCGCCAGGGACTCGAACCCCGGACCCGCTGATTAAGAGTCAGCTGCTCTAACCAACTGAGCTAGCGGCGCGCGCTGACGAGGAAAACTCTACACGAACTCCGGGGGTGGTCCGTACCCAGGAACGCGCCGCCCACGCCTCCACCCCCTGTGATCCCCGCCACCCCCACACCCGTGCGCCGTGCGGCCACCCACTCCCGACGGCGCCCCCACTCACCGACCGCGCTCCGTCCCAGCCGCCCCGTAGCTCGTGGGGGACCCTTTCTGCCCGGGGCCAAAGTCCCGGCGCCTCGGGACCTTCGCCTACCGAGGCGCCCGAAGGGTTCTGTGAAGATCGAGTTCAAGCCGTAGTGCATCAGTTGCCCCGTCAACATGCGGTATCTCCCGGCCGTTGAGAGGGTGGGGCCAGCGCCGGGGCGCGGCGGAGCCGACGCCGGGGCGCGCGGACCCGCACGAGCAGCCGCGCCGGAGGTGAACGGGGATGACGGTCCCGGTGCACGCAGCTCCCGGCACCGTGCGCGACACCCTCCGCCCGGCCCGGTCAGCCGGCCCCCACGCCCGCGCACACTTCCTCCGCGGATCATGGCGTCCATCACTACTCCGCCCTCACCTGCAACCCCATCCCGCGAGCCGACGTCTGCTAGGACGCGAGCCCCGAACCGGGGCCCCGGGACTCGCCCCTCTTTGGAAAGGTTGATCGTCGTGGTGTCGACAGCCAAGCGCACCCTTGAGATGCAGCTGCTCCTCGGGCCGGACGAAGCCGTTCCGGTGGCCGGCCGGTTCAGCTACCGCAGTGACCGCCCCTACGAGGTCGAGGTCGCGTTCCTCAGCCGCGGCGAGACCGTCGCCACCTGGCTGTTCGCCCGCGAACTGCTGCTCGGCGGCGTCTGCGGCGAGGTCGGGCAGGGGGACGTGCGGGTGTGGCCGGACCGCCGGGCCGGCGCGTCCCACCGCATCCACGTCGAACTCGCCACCGACGACAACGTCTGCGAGCTGACGGTGCGCGCCACGGAGCTCACCGCCTGGCTGGAGCAGACCGCGGCCATCGTCCCGCCCGGCCACGAGGACCGCTATCTCGATATGGACGCCCACCTGGCCCGCCTGCTAGCGGGGAAGTGCTGATGACTCCCACTCCCATGACGACGACGCCCGACGCCCGCCTCGCCATACGCGCGCGGGCCACCCCGGAAGCGAGCGCCCCCGGCACCACGGCGACCGCCGCCCCGAGGGACGCGACCGCGGGCGGTGCGGGCGGCCGTCCCGCCGCCCACCGCATCCCGCCCGCCCGGACCGGCGCCGATCCCGCCGTCCGCATCCCGGCGCAGGGCGGCCCCGCCGTCGCCACCGCCGGACCGGCCGGGGCTGCCGACGGCGCTTCCGCCGACGGCGACGCCTCCGGGGCCCCCGCCCCGCACGACCCGTGCGCCCACGGCTTCCTCCCGGAGCGGCCTCCCGTGCGCTCCATGATCGGCACCTGGACCCGGCTGGACGCCATGGCCCGCGAGGCGGCCGTCGTCCCCGATCGCGCCAGCGCCCTCGCCGTCGTCGAACGCGCCCATCGCGCGGACGAGTTGACCGCCCTGCGGCAGCGCGTCTCCCGCCTCTCGCCGCGCAACGCGGAGGCCGCCGCCATGCGCGTCGCGGTCATCGCGGTGTCCTGCGGCTGGAGCGCCCTCGACCCGCAGGCGCCGGCCGCCCGCGAGGTCGCCAACGAGGCGTTCCTGGAACTCTGGGCGGCCATCGCGCACCGCATCGACCACGACCAGTTCGTCGCCCTGCCCACCCTCGCGCTCCACAACTGGGCCCCGGAACGCAAACCGCGCCGGCACATCCCCATCGACCAACTCGCCCGCACCGAACAGCTGGTCCCGATCGTGCGCTGGGCCCCGGAGGGCCAGCCGCTCAGCCGCCTCGACCGGCTGATGCTCGCCGCGACCCGCCTGGAGGCGCACGGCATCTGGCTCTTCCGCCTCGCCGACACCCTGGCCGGCCGCGCCCCCGACGACTCGTCCACCCCGATGGCGCTGCGCCGCCTGGTCCGCATCCAGCACGCGCTGCGCGCCCAGCTGCACTCCGAGGCGGCCGAACTGGCGGCGGCCCCGGCCACCGACCAGCAGCGCGCGGTGCTCGGTGCGCTCGCCGAACAGGGCGCCCTGGAACCGCCCGTCCTCCAGGCCGCCGACGCCGTCCTGGGCATCGGCGGTCGCCGCCTCGGCGAGGGCCGCCGGCAACACCTGCGCCGCCACCTCCCGGCCCAACACCGCGCCTGGCTCAGCGCCATGGACCGGCACTGCGCCCCCGTCCGCACCCTCGCCCACCGCGGCGGCCCCGACGCCGCCGTCTACCGCGAGGCCCAGGAGTCGCTCATCGCCCTCCGCCGCACCTACACCGCCCTCGTCCACACCGCCGCCGCCCCCACCCCGGGCCCGTTCCCGGAAGCCGCGTGACGGCACCGACGACCGGCATCGAGGACCGGCACCGGCGCGCAGCGGCCGCCCTGACCCGCGCCACCCAACGGCACCACACGCCGCCAGCGACTCGGCCCTGACAGCGAGCGGCACCAGGCGGCTCGACCGCACCGACGCCCGGCGCCGAGCGAAGCGCCGCGCGACGAGTGACGCCGCTCGGAGCGCCGCGCCGACGAGCCGCACCAAGCGGAGTGCGGGCACCGGCGAGCGGCCCGGGCCGGCCGGGCAGGACCCGCCCACCCGGCGGCGCGAACCGGCCCCGCGGCGCGAACCGGCCCCGCGGCGCGAACCGGCCCCGCGGCGCGAACCGGCCCCGCGGC
>NZ_JBJMAB010000071.1:0-19063 GCF_045799175.1 Streptomyces sp. VTCC 41912 | reverse complement strand
TGCGGGGGTGGTGTGCAGGACTGCTGCGCTTTACGTCCTGCACACCACCCCCTCCGGCCCGCCCCCTCCCGTTGGGGTGGGGGGAAAGACGGGTAGGTGGGGGGCTCGGTGAGGGGGCGGGTGCGGGTGGGTGGAGCAGGGGGCAGGGCGTGCGTTGCTGGACCAGGTGAGCGGCGGGGGGAAATCCCCGAGCCTCGTGGTGGTCCTGGGCAGTAGCGTGCGGCCATGAGCCGCAACGAACCGCACGCGCGTCCGGGCGTCGTTCTCCGGGGCGCCTTCGACCACGCCCAGTACTGCGCGGAACTCCTCGCCGAGGGCGAGCGGTTCCGTGCCGTGCTGCGCGGCGCGGACCTGACCGCGCAGGTGCCGAGCTGTCCCGACTGGACGTTGGCCGACCTCGCCCGCCACCTCGGGCAGGCACACCGCTGGGCCGGGGCGCTGGTCAGCAGCCGGGCCACCGGCCCGATCGACGAGGCCGCCATCCCCGGGGTCGCCGGGCCCGACGACGACACTGCCCAGGCGCTCAACGCCTGGCTGGCCGAGGGCACCGAACGCACCGTGGCAGCGCTGCGCGAGGCCGGCCCGGACACCGCCGTCTGGTCCTGGTCGACCGATCACCGGGCCGGATTCTGGGCCCGCCGGATGGTCTACGAGACGGTGGTCCACCGCGCCGACGCCGCCCTCGCCACGGGCGCCGACTACGAGGTCCGGCCGGAGTCCGCCGCCGACGCCGTCGAGGAGTGGCTCCAACTGTGCGCGCTGCCGGTGATGGCCGAACGGTGGGCGGCGCGCGCCGACGGGCTGTTCGGCCCCGGTCGCACCCTCCATCTGCACGCCACCGACGCCCCGCCCGCCCTGCACGCCGAGTGGGTCCTGGACCTGACCGGCGACCGCCTCACGCACCGCCGCGCCCACGAGAAGGCCACGACCGCCCTCCGGGCCCCGCTCACCGACCTCCTGCTGGCCCTCTACGGCCGCCGCTCCCCCACCGACGACCGCATCGAGCTACTGGGCGACCGCGCCCTCTTCGACCACTGGCTGACCTACGCCTCGTTCGTCTGACACGCTCCCCCGTTCTTTTTCCCACCCACCCACGGGAGGGGTCGGGTTGGCGGGTGGTGGGGTGCCCGGACGTAAAGCGCAGCAGTCCGGGCACCCCACCACCCGCCAACCCGGCACCGCACCCCACAAGCCCCGCGCAGCGGACAACGCCCCGCGCAGCGGCAACGCGCCGCAGGCGCAAACAGCAACCCCCACGGCGGGACGGCCGACAACGTGGGAAGCCCCGCCAAGCGCAGCGACCCGTCAGCCACCGCTCAGTTGGGAGGCGCTCGGGACCTGGTTGGTGACCTCGGCGCCGTTCTTCTTGCCGACGTCCTTGACGTTGTTGATGACGTTCTGGAACTGGTCGACGTCGCCGGGGCCGGCCTCGCCCTTGCGGAGCTTGGTGCCGAGGTTCTTCAGCGAGTCGATGCCGCTGTTGAGGGGGGCCAGTGCCTTGGAGAGCGTCGGATCGCCCTGCGCGTTGCGGACCGCGGCCTTGAGACGGTTGTAGGTGAAGACGCCGGCCAGGCCCGCCTTGACCAGTGTGGTCTTGCGGTGGTCGGCGCCCTTCTGGAACCCGCCGGCCTTGTACGGCTTGATGATCCACTGGTAGGTGGCGCCGGCGGCCAGGCCGGCGTTGGTCACGAACCGCGTCTTGGCGAACTTCTGCTTCTCCACCGAACTGGTGGGGCTGGGCGAGCCGGCGGGTGAGGCGCTGGCCTGGCCCTCGTCCTTCTTCGAGCCGCCGCAGGCGACGGCGCCCAGGCTCAGCGTGCAGGCCAACGGCAGTGCGACGGCGGCCCGACGCAGGGCGGCGCGGTTGCGGACGGGGGGCTGCGGAACGGTCACGGCGCGCCTCCGGCGGGCTCGGTTCGGCTGGGGAGCATCGTCCGCAGCCTGTCCCGCCCGCCGGAGGGGCGCCAGCCGGAAACGGCCGTACGGGGGCGCCCCCACCCGGCCGGGGCAGTGTCCGGGGCCTACCGGCAGCAGTCCGGTGCCAGCCCGACCGGCAGCCGTTCGCCGCCGAAGACCGCGGTGGTGGCCTCGTCGCCGCCCAGTGCGGCCACCGCCAGCAGCAGTGAACCGGCGGTCCAGGACGTGAGTTCCCGCGGCCAGATCGCCTGGTCCTCGAAGACGTAGCCGGTCCAGTACATGCCGTTGTCGGCGCGCAGGTGCTGGATCCACTTGAGGATCGTCACGGCCCGGTCGGACTCCCCCATCGCCCACAGCGCCAGCGCCAGTTCCGCGCTCTCGCCGCCGGTGACCCAGGGGTTGGGCACCACGCAGCGCACGCCCAGGCCGGGGACGACGAAGCGGTCCCAGTCCGCGTCGATCCGCTCCCGGGCCGCCGTGCCTCGCACCGCGCCGCCCAGCACCGGGTAGTACCAGTCCATGGAGTAGCGGGACTTGTCGAGGAACCGCTCGGGGTGGTGGCGTATCGCGTGGCCGAGGCGTCCGAGGGCCAGTTCCCAGTCGGGCTGCGGCTCCTCGCGCTGCTCGGCCATGGCCAGGGCGCAGCGCAGTGCCTGGTAGACGGAGGACGAGCCGGTCAGCAGGGCGTCGCGGACGGGCGTGCCGTCGTCCTCCCGCTTCCAGCCGATCTCGCCGCCGGGTTGCTGGAGTTCCAGGACGTACTCGATCGCCGCGTGGACCGCCGGCCACATCCGGTCGAGGAACGTCTCGTCCCCGGTGGACAGGTAGTGGTGCCAGGCCCCGACCGCGAGGTAGGCGCAGAAGTTGGTCTCCCGGCCGCGGTCGGTGGGGGCGGCGGCGTCGCCGTCGGCGTAGGCGGCGTACCAGGAGCCGTCCTGGTTCTGGTGGCGGACCAGCCAGTCGTAGGCGGCCTCGGCGCGGTCGTGTTCGCCGGCCGCGTCCAGGGCCATGGCGGCCTCGGTGTGGTCCCACGGGTCGAGGTGGTGGCCGCGGAACCAGGGGATGGCGCCGTCGGTGCGCTGGGTCGCCACGATGCCGGCGACCGTTGCGGCGGCCTGTTCGGCGGTGAGCACGCCCGGCAGGACGAGCCGTTCGGTGCGCCCGGGACTCGTCACTTGGCGGCCCCGCGGGCGGCGGCGGGCTTGGCCGCGGAGCGGGTGCGCTTGGCTGCCTTCGGCGCGTCCGGCTCCGGCTGCGCCGCCGGTTCGGGCAGGTGCGGCTTGGTGGCGTAGGCGACGAAGCTCTTGCCGATGAGCGGGTTGAGGGCCTGTTCGGCGAGGCGGGTGGCCAGCGGCTTCTTCATGATGTCCCAGACCAGCAGCTTGTGGTACGCCTTCACGGGCAGCGCCTGGTCGTTGTCCACGCCGAACGCGCACTTGAGCCACCAGTAGGGGCTGTGCAGCCCGTGGGCGTGGTGGGTGCCGTAGGGCTCCAGGCCGGCCTGGCGCATCTTGTCGAGGAGTTCGTCGCCGCGGTAGATGCGGATGTGGCCGCCCTCGACCTCGTGGTAGGCGTCGCTGAGCGCCCAGCAGACCTTCTCCGGGCCGTAGCGCGGCACGGTGACGGCGATCCGGCCGCCGGGGCGCAGTACCCGGACCATCTCGGCGAGGACGCCCTTGTCGTCCGGGATGTGCTCCATCACCTCGGAGATGATCACGACGTCGAAGCTGTCGTCGGGGAACGGCAGCGCGAGGGCGTCGCCCTCCATGGCGACGGCGGAGGCGCCCGCCGGGGCCTCGCCGGCCTCCTTCATCGCGGCGAACCACTTGGCGACCTCGCGGATCTCCTCGCCGTTCCGGTCCAGGGCGACGACCTGCGCACCGCGCCGGTAACACTCGAAGGCGTGCCGACCGGCGCCGCAGCCCAGGTCGAGCACGCGGTCGCCGGGGGCGAGCGGGAAACGGGAAAAGTCGACGGTCAGCACGGCGTTTACGCTTTCGTCCGGCGGTCAGGGGCGGGGTGGAGTGCGTCGTGGGCGGCGGGAGGACGGCGTGCGCGGGTCACCGGCGGCCGGTGGCCCGCACGGCGGCGCCGGCCGCCTGGCGGGCGATGGCCTCCCGGTAGCGCTCGGCGGTGCCGAGGGCGGCCTGCCGCCAGGTGAAGCGGGCCAGTACCCGTTCCCGGCCGGCGGTGCCCAGTCGGCGGCGGAGCCCCTCGTCGCCGAGCAGTCGCAGCAGGCCGGCGGCGAGTGCCCCGGCGTCGCCCGGCGGCACCGCGAGGCAGGTCTCGCCGTCCGGGCCGGCGACTTCGGGGATGGCGCCGCCGGTGGTGGCGAGCAGCGGGGTGCCGGTGGCCATCGCCTCGGCCGCCGGCAGCGAGAAGCCTTCGTAGAGGGAGGGCACGCAGGCGATCTGGGCGCCGCGCACCAGGTCGACGAGTTCGGCGTCGCTGATGCCCTTGACGAACTCGATGGCGCCGGACAGGCCGAGCCGTTCGATGGCGGCGGCGACCGGCCCGTCGTCGGCCCGCTTGCCGACGACGACCAGGTGGGCCTCGGGGTTCTCGGTGCGGACCTTGGCCAGCGCCTCGACGAGGTGGATCAGGCCCTTGAGGGGGACGTCGGCGCTGGAGGTGGTGACGATCCGGCCGGGCACCTCGGGGACGGCCGGGTCCGGGGAGAAGAGGTCGGTGTCGGCGCCGATGGGGACGACGTGGATCCGGCCGGGGTGCACGCCGAGGTCCTCGACGATCTCCTGGCGGGAGGAGCCGGAGACGGTCAGCACCGACGGCAGCCGCCGGGCCACCCGCTTCTGCATGCGGGTGAAGCCGTACCAGCGGCGGACCGAGGCGCGGCGCTTCCAGCCCTGCGCGGCGGCCAGGTCGAGCCGCCGGTCGACGGTGATGGGGTGGTGGATCGTGGTGACGAGCGGGGCGCCGAGCGCGTCCGGGCCGCCGAGCAGGCCGTAGCCGAGGGTCTGGTTGTCGTGGACGACGTCGAACTGGCCGCGGTGGGCGGCGAGGTGGCGCCGGGCGCGGAGGGAGAAGGTCAGCGGTTCGGGGAAGCCGCCGGTCCACATCGTGGCGACTTCGAGGCCGTCGATCCAGTCGCGGAACTCGTCGCGGCCCGGGGTGCGGAACGGGTCGGGCTGGCGGTAGAGGTCCAGGCTGGGCAGTTCGGTCAGCGTCACGGCCCCGGGTCCCGTCCGGGCGGGGTCCACGCCGTCGAGGACGGGGTAGGGCTGGGCGCCGATGACGTCGACGGTGTGGCCGAGGCGGGCCAACTCGCGGGAGAGGTGGCGGACGTAGACGCCCTGACCGCCGCAGAACGGGTTCCCCTTGTACGTGAGCATGGCGATCCGCAAGGGACGCTCACCGTCCGTCGGGGCGGAGGCCGAGGGGGTCTCCGCCGGGCGGGGCGCGGCTGCCTGGACGGCCTCTGCGGTCACGCACGGCCCCCTTCTCGCTGGACTTTCGCCGGAGCGTAACCGCTGGCGGTAATCTAGAACAAGTTTCAGAACTGAAAAGCTACTGATCAGTTCACCGAGTTTCGAATCTACCGGCCGGGAACGGAGCGAAAAGAGCCACACCAGGTGATTCGCGCCACGGCATGGGCCCTGCCATGCTGTGCCGATCGCACCACCGGCACGCACCGCATCGCGGACGGAAAGCCACGGAATGGGACACATGACTACGGAATCCAAGGCGGCCGGGCCGGCGCTTCCGGCGAGTCCTCCCTTGACCGAGCGTCAGGAGGCCCGGCGCCGCCGCATCCTGCACACCAGCGCCAGGCTCGCCAGCCGCGGCGGGTTCGACGCGGTCCAGATGCGCGAGGTGGCCGAATCCTCCGGGGTCGCGCTCGGCACCCTCTACCGCTACTTCCCCTCCAAGGTGCACCTGCTGGTCGCCACCATGCAGGACCAGCTCCAGCACATGCACGAGACGCTGCGCAAGCGCCCCCCGTCGGAGGAGGACCCCGGCGCCCGGGTCGCCCAGACGCTGATGCGGGCCTTCCGCGCCCTGCAGCGCGAACCGCACCTGGCCGACGCGATGGTGCGCGCGCTGACCTTCGCCGACCGGTCCGTCAGCCCCGAGGTGGACACCGTCTCCCGGCTGACCACGGCGATCATCCTCGACGCCATGGGGCTGGACGGTCCGCCCTCCCCCGAGCAGCTCTCCGCGGTCCGGGTCATCGAGCACACCTGGCACTCGGCGCTGATCACCTGGCTGTCCGGGCGGGCCTCGATCGCCCAGGTGAAGATCGACATCGAGACGGTCTGCCGGCTGATCGACCTCACGACCCCGGTGCGGCCCCACCACCGCCAACCTCCCTCCGCATGATCGCTCCCGCCCACGGGTAGGGGGCCCGCAAGGGGCCCACCCACCCCCTACGGGCCGGACCGCCCCGCCCCCTACGGGCCCGAGGCCCCCGCCCCGCCGCTCACTCGTCCGGCGGGAAGACCGCCGCACCGCTGCCCGCCGCGGTGATCGCGATCGCCTCCACCGGGCAGCCCTCGGCCGCCGCCAGCACGCCGTCCGCGGCCTCCGTCTCCGGCTCGACGGGGTGCGCCTGGCGCGCCGCGTCCAGCCGGAACCGCTCCGGTGCGGTCCCGGCGCACAGTCCCGAACCGATGCAGACCCGCCGGTCCACCGTCACCTGCCAACGCTCCGCCATCAGGCACCCGCCGGCAGGTGGATCATCTTGTGCTCCAGGTACTCGGCGAACCCCTCGGGCCCGAACTCCCGGCCGATGCCGGAGTTCTTGTAGCCGCCGAACGGACCGAGCATGTCGATGCTGAAGGTGTTCACCGAGTACGTCCCGGTGCGCACCCGTCGCGCGAGGTCGATGCCGCGGTCGGTGTCCGCGGTCCACACCGAGCCCGACAGCCCGTACTCCGAGTCGTTGGCGATCCGCACCGCCTCCGCCTCGTCCCCGTACGGCAGCAGGCAGATGACCGGGCCGAAGATCTCCTCCCGGGCGATCCGCATCCCGTTGTCGACCTCCCCGAAGAGCGTCGGCTCGACGTACCACCCGGTCGACTGCCCCTTCGGGCGGCCGCCGCCGGCCAGCACCTTGGCGCCCTCCTGCTGGCCCAACGCGATGTAGTCCAGGGAGCGTTGCTGCTGACGGCGGGCGACCAGCGGTCCGAGTTCCGTGGCCGGGTCCAGCGGATCGCCGACGACGAGCGCGCCCGCCGCCGCCGCGAACCGCTCGGCGATCTCGTCGTAACGGCTGCGCGGCGCGAGGATCCGGGTCTGCGCCACGCACGCCTGGCCGTTGATCATCCAGGCGAACGGCGCGATGCCGGCCACCGCCGCGTCCAGGTCCGCGTCCGGCAGGATCACCGCCGCCGACTTGCCGCCCAACTCCAGCGTCACCCGGGTGAGGTTGCGGGCGGCGACCTCCATGACCCGCTTGCCGGCCGCCACCGAGCCGGTGAACGACACCTTGTCCACGCCCGGGTGCCCGACCAGGTACTCGCTGACCTCCCGGTCGGCCGGCAGGATCGACAGCACCCCCGGCGGCACGCCGGCCTCCGAGGCGATCTCCGCGAGCAGGTACGCGTCCAACGGGGTCTCCGGCGAGACCTTCAGCACCACCGAGCACCCGGCCAGCAGCGCCGGCGCGAGCTTGGCGGCGGCGGTGAACTGCGGGACGTTCCAGGGCACGACGGCCGCGACCACCCCCACCGGCTCGCGGCGCACCAGCAGCGGCCCCAGCGCCCCGGCCCGCCGCTCCTCGAAGGCGAACTCCCGCGCCACGGTGAGCGTCGCGTCCCACACCATCATCGCGGCCAGCGACTGCACCATCACGCCCGAGGTGACCGGCGTCCCGTTCTGCGCGCCGATGACCCGCGCGAACTCCTCGCTGCGCACCGCGAACGCGTCCTTGATGCGGGTCACCACCGCGATCCGCTCGTCCAGCGGGGCATCGGCCCACACCCCGGACGCGAAGGACGCCCGGGCCGCGGCCACCGCCCGGTCGACGTCGGCCCGCGCGGCGTGCGGGACCCGGCCGATGACCCGTTCGGTGTGCGGCGAGACGACCTCGATCGTGTCCGGTCCGGCCGGATCGACCCACTCACCGCCTATGTAGAGCTTTCCGTGCTCGACGAGGTCGCCCATTGCTGTCCGCCTCCCGACGGTCTCGACGGATTGCGCTCCCGACGGACCACGATTTCTGACGGTCCATCAGGATTGCGGTTCCAGCAGAACTGATACCAGTTCCACCCGGTGGAGTCCACGCCCACCACCGAATCCCAACTCCCCTCGCCGGCACGGCCGTCGCCCTGTTGTTGGAACTCGTTCTAGTTATAGTTGGGGCGACGACGGCGCGGGAGGGGACGGTAGCCATGGCACCGCAGGTGATCGACCACAAGGGCGGGGTGTGGAGCATCGCCGTCCCCATCCCGGACAACCCCCTCGGCCACACCCTCGTCCACCTCCTGGAGACCGACCGCGGACCGGTCCTGATCGACACCGGCTGGGACGACCCGGACTCCTGGGACACCCTCACCGCCGGCATCACCGCCTGCGGCTTCGACCCCGCCGACGTCCACGGGGTGGTGATCACCCACCACCACCCCGACCACCACGGGCTCTCCGCCACGGTGCGGGAGACCTCCGGCGCGTGGATCGCCATGCACGCCGCGGACACCGCGGTGGTCCGGCGCAGCCGCGCGGCCGAACCGGGGCAGTGGCTCGACTACGTGCTCGTCAAGCTCACCACGGCCGGGGCGCCGGACGACCACCTGGAGCCGCTGCGGGCCGCCCGCGCCGCCGGGCGCGGCCGCAAACTGCCCGGACGGCGGGCCGCCCTGCCGGACCGGGCCATCGAGCCCGGCGAACTCCTCGACCTGGCCGGCCGCCGGGTCCGGGCGATCTGGACGCCGGGCCACACCCCCGGCCACGTCTGCCTCCACCTGGAGGAGACCCACCCCGCCCAGCAGGGCGCCCCCGCCACCGCCCGCACCACCGGCTTCGGCCGGCTCTTCTCCGGCGACCACCTCCTGCCCGGCATCACCCCGCACATCGGCCTGTACGAGGACCCCGACGACGTCGCCCCCGACCTGCTCGACCGGGGCGACCCCCTCGGCGACTACCTCGACTCCCTCGAACGCATCGCCCGCCTCGCGCCGGCCGAGGTGCTGCCGGCCCACCAGCACGCCTTCCCGGACGCGGCCGGGCGCGTCCGGGAGCTGATCGCCCACCACGAGGAGCGGCTGACCGACCTCCGCACGCTGCTGCGCGAACCGCTCACCGCCTGGCAGCTCGCCACGTCCATGCAGTGGAACCGCCCCTGGGCCGACATCCCCGCCGGCTCCCGCACCATCGCCGTCTCCGAGGCCGAGGCCCACCTGCGCCACCTGGTCAAACGGGGGCACGTCGAGCCGGTCGCCGGCTCGATGCCGGTGCGGTACGTGGCGGTCTAGCCCGGCCCCGGCGGGCGGGGGCGGGGCGGCGGGCGCGCTGGGGGCGCTCCCGTCGCGCTCCGATGCGCGCCCCACCGTCGTCGGCGCCGGCGTTAAGGTGTGCGGGACAACTTCATCCGTACCCGATCGGGGGAAGCCGGTGGAAATCCGGCACTGACCCGCAACCGTGAGCAGGCCGCCCCGCGGACCTGTAAGCCGGAGCACCCGATGGGGCACGACCAAGGCTCCCGCCACCGGACCCTCCCCGCTCTCGACTTCGCTCGGGCCGGGGCCCCCCTGCCGCTGCTGCGGCTGGCCGGTGCGCGCCACCGTCGAGGTATGCGGAACCGAGCCCGGTGCCACCGCGCCGCACCCCCGGGGTGCGGCGGACGGTCGCCCGAGCGCGGCTCGGATCCGCATCCCGCCGCGACCCGACCGACCCGAGAGGCACCCACCCGATGGCCCGCATGGCCCCCACGGCTGCGCCGCAGCCGCACTCCGCCGCCCCCCGGCCGCGCCGCGCCGCCACGGCGCTGGCCGCCCTGGCGACCGCCGCCGTGCTGGCCGGTGCCGCGGCCCCCGCCGCGTACGCCGACGGCCCGGCGGCCCCGCCGCAGCCGAAGCTCCCCAAGGGGCTGTACGGCGACAAGGACCCGCAGTACGACGGCGTGTGGCGGCAGTCGCTGGCGCTGCTGGCGCAGCACACCGTCGGGGTGCGTCCGGCGACGGCCGCCGTGGACTGGCTGGCGGGGCAGCAGTGCGCCGACGGCGCGTTCACGGCGTTCCGGGCCGATCCGGGCAAGGCGTGCGACGCCGGCGCGCTGCGGGACACCAACCAGACGTCCGCCGCGATCCAGGCGCTGACCGCGCTCGGCGGGCACGGCGACGCGGTGCAGAAGGCCGTGGGGTGGCTGAAGTCCGTCCAGCACCCGGACGGCGGCTGGAGCTCGATGCCCGGCGGGCAGGGCGGTTCGGAGAGCGACGCCAACTCCACGGCCGTGGTGATCGGGGCGCTCGCCGCGGCGGGCGAGAAGCCGGAGTCGGTGACGGCGAAGGGCGGCAAGTCGCCGTACGACGCGCTGCTGGGCTTCCAACTGGGCTGCGACGCGAAGGACGGCGAGCGCGGGGCGTTCACCTTCCAGCTGAAGAACGCCGCACCGAACGCCGACGCGACCGCGGCCGCGATCACCGGCGCGCTGGGCAAGGGCTTCGTCGTGGCACCGGCCGGGAAGGACGCGGGCCAGCCGGCCAAGGCGCTGGACTGCGCGAAGGGCGGCGCCCCGGGCCGCGGCGCGGACGCCCGCGCGGCGGTCGCGGACGGCGGCGCCAACTGGCTGGTCGGGCAGCTCGACGCGAACGGAGCGCACCTGAAGTCCGCGATGCCGGGCGCCGAGCAGCAGCCCGACGTGGGCAACACCGCGGACACGGTGGTCGCGCTGGCGGCCGGTGGGCACGGTGCGGCCGCGCAGCAGCCGCTGGCCTGGCTGGAGAAGAACGCCACCGCCTGGGCGAAGCAGAACGGCCCGGCCGCGTACGCCCAGCTGGTCCTCGCCGCGCACGCCACCGGCACCGACCCGCGGTCCTTCGGCGGCACCGACCTGGTGGCCGCGCTCAACGCCACCGGCCCCGGGCCGGCCGGCAACAGCGCCGCGTCGCCGGCCGCCGACGCCGCCGACGACGACGCCAAGGACGGCGACGGCGGCGGCATCGGACTGTGGTGGGTGATCGGCGTCGGGCTGGCCGTCGGCGCCGGCGTCGGCTTCCTGATCAGCGGCCGCAACAAGAACAAGACCGGGCTGTGATGCGGGCGCGGCGGACCGCCGGGGTGCTGCTGGCGGCGGGGGTGGTGACCGGTCTGGGCGCCGGGCCCGCGCAGGCGCAGCAGTACCGGTACTGGTCGTTCTGGGACGGGAAGCCGGCCGCGGCCGGCGCCGCCGCTTCGTGGGCGTACGCCACGGAGGGGCCCGGTACCGCGCGGCCGGACGACGCCTCCGTCGTGGGGTTCCGCTTCACGGTGAGCGTGGACTCCGCCAAGGCGGCCGGCCCGCGGACCGCCCCCGACTTCGCCGCGCTCTGCGACCGGACCCCGGCCCGTTCCGGCGCCAAACGGGTCGGCGTGGTGATCGACTTCGGGACCGCGGCGGACGCGCCGTCGGGTGAGCGCCCGCCGGCGGGCCGCGCCGCCTGTGCGCAGGTGCCGGCGGACGCCTCGGCGGGCGAGGCGCTGGCCGCGGTCGCCAAGCCGCTGCGGTACGACGCCAACGCGCTGCTGTGCGCGATCGCGGGCTATCCGCGGTCGGGCTGCGCGGAGCAGGTGTCCGGGGGCGGCGCGGAGCCGTCGGCGACGCCCCGCACGAGCGCCGCGGGCGAGGGGGACGACGGCGGCCCGTCGGCCGGTCTGGTCGGCGGGATCGGTGCCGTGGTGGTGCTGGGCGCGGCCGGCGTGTGGCAGGCGCGCCGGCGACGCGGATGAGCGCGCCGCGGGCCACCCGCAGCACCGCACTGCACGCCGGCGCCTGGTGGGTGTGGGCGCTCGGTCTGGCGACCGCGGCGTCGCGGACCACCAATCCGCTGCTGCTGGCGCTGCTGGTGGGGGTGGCCGGCTACGCGGTGGCGGCGCGCCGCACCGAGGCGCCGTGGGCGCGGTCCTACGGGGCTTTCGTCAAGCTCGGGTTGGTGGTGCTGGGCATCCGGTTGGTGTTCGCGTTCGTGCTGGGGTCGCCGATCCCGGGGACGCACACCTTGGTGACGCTGCCCGAACTCCCGCTGCCCGACTGGGCGAAGGGGGTGCGGATAGGCGGCCGGGTCACCGCGGAGGGGATGGTCTTCGCGCTGTACGACGGGCTGAAGCTGGCCACCTTGCTGATCTGCGTCGGGGCGGCGAACGCGCTCGCCAGTCCGGCCCGGCTGCTCAAGTCGCTGCCCGGTGCGCTCTACGAGGCGGGGGTGGCGGTGGTGGTCGCGATGACCTTCGCGCCGAACCTGGTGGCGGACGTGCAGCGGCTGCGGGCGGCCCGCCGGTTGCGCGGCCGTCCGGACCGCGGGGTGAAGGCGCTGCTCCAGGTCGGGATGCCGGTGCTGGAGGGGGCGCTGGAGCGGTCGGTGGCGCTGGCCGCGGCGATGGACGCGCGGGGGTACGGCCGGACGGCGCAGGTGCCGACGGCCGTGCGCCGGTTGACGACGGTGCTGACGCTGGGCGGTCTGCTCGGAGTGTGCGCGGGGTCGTACGGGTTGCTGGGGGACACCGGTGCCGGTTACGGGCTGCCGCTGTTGGCGGTCGGGCTGGCGGCGGCGCTGGCCGGGCTGTGGTTGGGGGGCCGCCGGTCGGTCCGGACCCGCTACCGGCCGGAGCCGTGGGGGGTGCGGGCCTGGCTGGTGTCGGGGTCGGGCATCGCCGTGGCGGCGTTGATGATCGCGGCGAACGGCTACGCGCCGGGGGCGCTGCATCCGCCGGCGGTGCCGTTGACCGCGCCGGTGCTGCCGCTGTGGCCGGCGCTGTCGGTGCTGGTGGGGCTGGTGCCGGCGTTCGTGGCGCCGGTGCCGGCGCGGGCCGGGGGCGGCGCGTCGGCCGGGCGCTCCGCCGGGTCCGCCGGGTCCGCGTCTTCCGTCCCGTCCGCCTCTTCCACACCCTCCGTCGCGTCCGGCGCCTCCGCCGCGTCCGGCCGGCGTTCCGGTCCCGATCCGTCCATGAAGGAGCCCACCCAGTGATCCGCTTCGAGCAGGTCTCGGTCACCTACGCGGACGCCGCCGCGCCGGCCGTCCAGGGGGTCGACCTGACCGTGCCCGAGGGGGAGTTGTGCCTCCTCGTCGGCCCGTCCGGGGTCGGCAAGTCGACCGTGCTGAACGCGGTGTGCGGGCTGGTGCCGCACTTCACCGGCGGCACCCTGCACGGCCGGGTGACCGTCGACGGACGGGACACCCGCACCCATCCGCCGCGGGAACTGGCCGACGTGGTCGGCACGGTGGGCCAGGACCCGATGGCGCACTTCGTCACCGACACCGTCGAGGACGAGTTGGCCTACGGCATGGAGTCGTTGGGGCTGGCGCCGGACGTGATGCGCCGGCGGGTCGAGGAGACCCTGGACCTGCTGGGCCTGGCCGAGCTGCGGGACCGGGCGATCAGCACGTTGTCCGGCGGACAGATGCAGCGGGTGGCGATCGGTTCGGTGCTGACCGCGCACCCGAAGGTGCTGGTGCTGGACGAGCCGACGTCGGCGCTGGACCCGGCGGCCGCGGAGGAGGTGCTGGCGGTGCTGCAACGGCTGGTCCACGACCTGGGGACGACGGTGCTGATGGCCGAGCACCGGCTGGAGCGGGTGGTGCAGTACGCGGACCAGGTGATCCTGCTGCCGGGTCCCGGCGCGGCCCCGGTGATGGGTGAGCCGGCCGGCGTGATGGCGGCGTCCCCGGTCCGGCCGCCGGTGGTCGAGCTCGGCCGGCTGGCCGGCTGGTCGCCGTTGCCGCTGTCGGTGCGCGACGCCCGTCGCAAGGCGGCCCCGCTGCGGGAGCGGCTGTCGGCGGTGGCCCCGCCGGCGCCCGGGCCGGCGCCGGCGGCGGACGCGGAGCCGGTGGCGACGGTCGCCGGGCTGGGCGTCCACCGGGACCGGACGCCGGTGCTGCACGGGGTCGGGCTGACGGTCCGACCGGGCGAGACGGTCGCGCTGATGGGCCGCAACGGGGCCGGCAAGTCGACGTTGCTGCGGACGCTGGTGGGCATGCACCAGCCGTCGGCGGGGTCGGTGCGGATCGGTGGCGCCGTCCCGCACCGGACCCGGCCGCGGGACCTGGTGCGCCGGGTCGGGCTGGTGCCGCAGGAGCCGCGTGACCTGCTGTCCGCGGACACCGTGGCGGCGGAGTGCGCCGCGGCGGACCGGGACGCGGCCGCGCCGGCCGGCCGTTGCCGGGAGTTGGTGGCCCGGCTGCTGCCCGGGGTGCGGGACGCGGCGCATCCGCGGGACCTGTCCGAGGGGCAGCGGCTGGCGCTGGCCCTGGCGGTGGTGCTGACCGCACGGCCGCCGCTGCTGTTGCTGGACGAGCCGACCCGCGGGCTGGACTACGCGGCGAAGGCCCGGTTGGTCGAGGTGGTGCGGGGGCTGGCCGCCGAGGGGCAGGCGTGCGTGCTGGCCACCCATGACGTGGAACTGGCCGCGGAGTTGGCGCACCGGGTGGTGATCCTGGCGGACGGGGAGGTCGTCGCCGACGGCCCGACCGAGGACGTGGTGGTCTCCTCCCCCGCGTTCGCCCCGCAGGTCGCCAAGGTGCTGGCGCCGCTGCCGTGGCTGACCGTCGCGCAGGTGGCGCGTTCGCTGGAAGGGGCGGTGGCGTGACGGCGTCCGCGCGGCAGGTGCGCGCGGTCCGGCTCGGTCCGCGGTCGGTGGCCGCGCTGTGTCTGGTGTCGGCGATCGGGGTGGTGGCCTTCGGGTGGCCGCTGTTGGCCGGTTCCGGTTCGGGGTTGGCGCATTCCCAGGACGCGCCGTGGTTGTTCGCCGCGCTGTTGCCGCTGCTGCTGGCGGTGGTGGTGGCGACGATCGGGGACCGCGGGCTGGACGCCAAGGCGATCGCGATGATCGGCGTGCTGGCCGCGGCGGGCGCCGCGCTGCGGCCGCTGGGTGCGGGCACCGCGGGCATCGAGCCGATGTTCTTCCTGATGGTGCTGTCCGGGCGGGTGCTGGGGCCCGGTTTCGGTTTCGTCCTGGGGTCGGTGGCGATGTTCGCGTCGGCGCTGCTGACCGGTGGCGTCGGGCCGTGGATGCCGTTCCAGATGCTGGCGATGGGCTGGGTGTCGATGGGGGCGGGGCTGCTGCCGGGGGCCGTGGAGGACGCCCCTGGCCGAGCGGGGTCGAGGGCTCGGGGGAGGATGCGCGGCCGCCGTGAGCTGCTGCTGCTGGCGGGGTACGGGGCGGTGGCGTCGGTCGGCTACGGGCTGGTGATGAACCTCCAGGGGTGGCCGTACATCGGGGGGTTGGCGTCGGGCGTCTCGTTCGTGCCGGGCGATCCGCTCTCCGCCAACCTGACGCGCTATCTCGCGTACTGCCTGGCCACGTCGCTGGGGTGGGACCTGCCGCGGGCGGTGGTCACGGTCGTGCTCACCTTCGCGCTGGGCGGCACGGTGTTGAAGGCGCTGCGCCGGGCGACGCGCCGGGCGGCGTTCGAGGCGCCGGTGGCGTTCGAGGCGCCGGGCGGGTCGCCGGACCGGTCCTGACCGGTCCCGATCGGCATCAGGCCCGGCCGGGAGCTCCGACCGGGCCCGGTGGCCGCTACAGCCGTTGGATGATCGTCGCGGTGGCCAACGCGCCGCCCGCACACATGGTGATCAGGGCGAACTCCTTGTCGCGGCGTTCCAGTTCGTGGAGGGCGGTGGCCAGGAGGCGGGCGCCGGTGGCGCCGACGGGGTGGCCGAGCGCGATGGCGCCGCCGTTGACGTTGACCTTCTCCAGGTCCTGGCCGAAGACCTGGGCCCAGGACAGCACGACGGAGGCGAACGCCTCGTTGATCTCGACCAGGTCGATGTCCTTGAGGGACATGCCGGCCTTGCCGAGGACGGCCCGGGTGGCGTCGATCGGGCCGTCGAGGTGGAAGTGCGGGTCGGAGCCGACCAGGGCCTGGGCGACGATGCGGGCCCGCGGCTTCAGGCGCAGGGCGCGGGCCATCCGCTTGGAGGCCCACAGCAGGGCGGCGGCGCCGTCGGAGATCTGCGAGGAGTTGCCGGCGGTGTGCACGGCGGAGGGCATGACGGGCTTGAGGCCGGCGAGCGCCGCCGGGCTGGTGTCGCGCAGCCCCTCGTCGCGGTCGACCAGCCGCCACATCCCCTGGCCGGCGGCCTGTTCCTCCTCGGTGGTGGGCACCTGGACGGCGAAGGTCTCGCGCTTGAAGCGTTCCTCGGCCCAGGCGGTGGCCGCCCGTTCCTGGGAGCGCAGGCCGAGCCCGTCGACCTCCTCGCGGGTCAGGCCGCGGTGGCGGGCGATCCGTTCGGCGGCCTCGAACTGGTTGGGCAGGTCGACGTTCCACTCGTCGGGCCAGGGCTTGCCGGGGCCGTGCTTGGAGCCGCTGCCGAGGGGGACGCGGGACATCGCCTCGACGCCGCAGCCGATGCCGACGTCGATGACGCCGGCCGCGATCATGTTGGCGACCATGTGGTTGGCCTGTTGGGAGGAGCCGCACTGGCAGTCCACGGTGGTGGCGGCGGTCTCGTAGGGCAGGCCCATGGTGAGCCAGGCGTTGCGGGCGGGGTTCATGGACTGTTCGCCGGCGTGGGTGACGGTGCCGCCGACGATCTGCTCGACGCAGTCGGGCTGGATGCCCGTGCGGGCGAGGAGTTCGCGGTACGTCTCGCCCAGGAGGTAGGCGGGGTGGAGGTTGGCGAGCGCACCTCCGCGCTTGCCGATCGGGGTGCGTACGGCTTCGACGATGACGGGTTCCGCGGCCATGACTTCAACTCGTCCTCTCCTCGCGTCCGTGGGCGTCCCGACGCCCACGGAGGGAAGAACTAGTACGCGTTCTAGTTCTGCGAACAGTCTCGTGAGCCGCCCGGCGTGGCGCAAGGGGGCTGCAACGCCCTTGTGCGCAAGAGGTCTTGCCGTGGCCCTTGCCACTTGTGGAACTCGTTACTACCTTCACCGCGACCTGCATCTGATGCACCGTCAGACACCTTGTCGGGCGGTACCGTCAGAGCGTCCGACGTCCGCTGGACCAGGAGTCGCCGATGCACTGCCCCGCGCTGCCCGAAGGGTTCGACTTCACCGACCCCGACGTCTACCAGTCCCGGGTCCCGCTGCCGGAGTTCGCGCGGCTGCGGCAGACCGCGCCCGTGTGGTGGAACGCCCAGCCGCACGGCATCGCCGGCTTCGACGACGACGGCTACTGGGTCGTCACCCGCCACCAGGACGTCAAGGAGGTCTCCACCAAACCGGAGGTCTTCTCGGCCAACCTGAACACCTCGATCATCCGGTTCAACCAGGGCATCTCCCGCGACCAGATCGAGGTCCAGAAGCTGATCATGCTGAACATGGACCCGCCGGAGCACACCCGGGTCCGCCAGATCGTGCAGCGCGGCTTCACCCCGCGGGCCGTCCGCGCCCTGGAGGCGGCGCTGCGCCGGCGGGCCGAGCAGATCGTCGAGGAGGCCCGGCACAAGGGCTCCGGCGACTTCGTCACCGACGTCGCCTGCGAACTCCCCCTCCAGGCCATCGCCGAACTCATCGGCATCCCGCAGGAGGACCGGGCCCGGATCTTCGACTGGTCGAACAAGATGATCGCCTACGACGACCCGGAACTCGCCATCACCGAAGAGGTCGGCGCCAACGCGGCCATGGAGCTGATCTCGTACGCGATGAACCTCGCCGCGGCCCGCAAGGAGTGCCCGGCCCAGGACATCGTCAGCCGGTTGGTGGCGGCCGAACACGACGGGAACCTCGGCTCCGACGAGTTCGGCTTCTTCGTGCTGCTGCTGGCGGTGGCCGGCAACGAGACCACCCGCAACGCCATCACCCACGGCATGCACGCCTTCCTCACCCACCCCGACCAGTGGGAGCTCTACAAGCGCGAGCGGCCGGCGACCGCCGCCGAGGAGATCGTGCGGTGGGCGACCCCGGTGGTCTCCTTCCAGCGCACCGCCACCCAGGACACCGAACTGGGCGGCGCGCGCATCAAGAAGGGCCAGCGGGTCGGGATCTTCTACTCCTCCGCCAACCACGACCCCGAAGTCTTCGACCGCCCCGAGGTCTTCGACATCACCCGCGACCCCAATCCCCACCTGGGCTTCGGCGGCGGCGGCCCGCACTTCTGCCTGGGCAAGTCGCTGGCCGTGCTGGAGATCAACCTGATCTTCAACGCCCTCGCGGACGCCGTGCCCGGGATCTCCCTGGCCGGCGACCCGCGACGGCTGCGCTCGGCCTGGCTCAACGGGGTCAAGGAACTCCAGGTGCACTACCGCTGAGGGAGAGCACCGCCAGGGCGAGCGCCCCCAGGGCGCCGGCGCCGAGCAGCGCCGCCACCAGGCGGCGCCGCAGCGCGCGGTAGGCGCCCTCGTACTCGGTCCGCAGCGCGGCGCTGCGGACCGCGATGCGCTCCAGGTAGGACCGGGACTGCTCGTGCTGTTCCCGGCAGTAGTGGCGGACCACGTCGGCCCGTTGGGAGTCGGTGAGCCAGGGCAGCCGGGCACAGAACTCCTCCGCCCGGCCGCGGGCCCGCCGCTGCTCCGCCTCCCACAGCAGGTAGCCCTCGATCTCGTTGATCGCCGCCGCCATGCGCAGGTCCTGCCCCGCGCCGCTCTCCTCACCCATGGGCACTCCTCACGCCTCGATCGCGGGCGCGACGTCCGGGTGGTGCAGGTCGAACGCCGGGGATTCGGAGCGGATGCGCGGCAGCGACGTGAAGTTGTGCCGCGGCGGCGGACAGGACGTCACCCACTCCAGCGAACGGCCCCAGCCCCACGGGTCGTCCACCTCGATCTTCTCGCCGTACTTGGCGGTCTTCCAGACGTTGTAGAGGAACGGCAGAACCGACATGCCCAGCAGGAACGAGCTGATCGTGGAGACGGTGTTCAGGGTCGTGAAGCCGTCCGCGGCGAGGTAATCGGGAATCCGGCGGATCATGCCCTCGGCGCCCAGCCAGTGCTGGACCAGGAACGTGCCGTGGAAGCCGATGAACAGCGTCCAAAAAGTGATCTTTCCGAGCCGCTCGTCGAGCATCTTGCCGGTGAACTTCGGCCACCAGAAGTGGAAGCCGGCGAACATCGC
>NZ_JBJMAB010000070.1:0-20068 GCF_045799175.1 Streptomyces sp. VTCC 41912 | reverse complement strand
GCACCCCCGGGTGCGAGCCCCTTGCGGAGCGCGCGTTCACCGTCACCGCCCGCTCGGCCGCTGGGCGGCCTCCCGTGCGGCGCCGGGCGCGCTCCGCGGCCTACCGCACGTCACGCGCCCCTTCTGATGTACGGAGCCCCACTGAGCGCTGCGGCCCGGCGGGACTCCTTGAGGCCACCCAAAAAGGGGGAGGGCGGGCGTGTGGTGCGGAGATGTCGCCGAGCGCGCGTCAACTCTGGGCGTTCGGTGGCAGGGACGACAGGGCGGGTCGTAGATCGTGCCGCGCCCGGTGTGGCCGGAGCCGTCACCGCCCGACGATCATGCTGCCGTGGCCGTTGAGCATGTGGTCCACGCACGCCGGGCAGTCCTCGCGCGGGCCCAGGTGCTTGTGCTGCTCACGGCTGTCGTACGCGTGGAGCCAGCACTGGCGGCACTCGCCCGCCGGCGGATTCATGGCCTTCTCGCTCGCCATCATGGTCTCCCGTTCAGTGGTTGACGGTGGTGTTGGACCGGCCGAACCACTTGCCGTGGTTCGTGACCTGCGTGTTGTGCTCCTGGTGGACGGGTCCGGAGTAGTGGTGGTGGGTCGTGGCGGCCTTCACCGACCGCACGACTGAGCCGACGGCAACGACTGCGCTGGCCACGGCCGCGATGGGGAGCGTGACGAACAGGACGGACGTCAGCGTGATCGAGGCCAGACCCTGGAGCACGAGCCAGGCGCCGCAGCCAATGCCGGCGATGCCAGCGCCGACGCCGTGTTGGCCGGCGGACTGTCCGGCTCCCTGCCACCCCGCCCGCTCAAGTCGGGCGGAGGAGGCAACCGTCAGTCGTGGAGTTCGGTGCGGGCCCGAGAGAGCAGGCCGCGGCTCTCGTTGGTCACGGTGGTGCTCTTGATGACCTGGCCCTCGTAGATGTGGGTTGAGGTGCTGGCCTTCGCGCGGGAGACCGCGATGCCGATGCCGAGCGCGGCGAGGGCGACCCCGGCGAACGGGGCGAGGATGGCGAGGACGCCGGCCACCGTGATGCTGGACAGGCCCTGCAGAACCAGCCAGGCCGCGCAGCCGAGGCCGGTCGCGCCGGCGCCGATGCCGATGGAGGCCACGGCGATGCCGGTCGCCCAGGGCGGCACGACACGGGTCTCGGGCTGTGCGACGGGCGCGGTGGTGCCCGTCGTCGGGGTCGGGGTGGTGTCGCGGTAGGACGTCGGCGCGGTGGGGGCCGACCAGTCCGCGAGCAGTCGCTGAGCCTCTGCGGCGGCCTCGGCCTCGGTCATCGAGGGCCGGCCGGGGTTCGGGTCGGTGGTCACGTCGTGCCCTTTCTGCGGGGCCGGCCCCGGAGCGGAGTCCGGGGCCGAACTGTCAGCAGTCGTTCTTGCGGTACTTCTTCGTGCGCTTCAGGACGTGGTCCCGGCTGAAACCCGTGGCTTCGGCGGCGTCGAGCTGGAGGGCCTGGCCCTCGTCGAGCTCGGCGGCGATGGCCTGCCACATGACCTCGTCGGCGCCTTCCTTCAGCTGGTCCGCGGCGGCGTGCGCGTCGTCGCGGGTCTTCTTCAGCGCGGCGATCCGGGCCTTGGCCTGGTCGCGGGTGTCCTGGGTGGGGCGGGCCATAGCGGCTCCTTCGGGTCGTGAGGGACGATGTGCACCCCTCCCGCGCCGTTTGGAGCGGGGTGTGGGGCCCGTGGCGGCCGGCGACCTTGCCGGGATGACGGCCGCCACGGGGCGTCTCTACTTACGGGTGATCAGTTTGGTGACGCGCCTCTCGTGGAGGCACAGGGTGTAGCCGCCGGACAGGGTGATGACGAGCCAGTCGCCGTCGTCGTCGAGGGACTCGACCACGACGCTGATGCTGGCGCCGGCCTCGGTGGTGATGGTGCCGTAGGGCGCCGGTCGCCCCTTCATGTAGATGGCGCCGTCGTCGGTGTGGAGCTGGAAGTAGACGTCGTCCTCGATCACGCGGGAACCCCTTATTCGCAGTCGCTTTTGATGGCTTTTTCGCTGGCGGTTTTGCCTACCGGGTGAGGGGGACCGCGGGCACGGGGACGGTCGCCTCGGCCGCCAGGGCGACGTGGATGAGCACGTTGCACGTGGCCCCCGAGGCGTTGCCCAGGTGCGTGGCGAGGGTCTCGTCTCCCAGCTCGGTGGCGCGGTCGGCGAGGCTGGCGAGGTAGGCCCAGATGTCGTGCAGCTCGTCGTGCAGCTCGACCAGGCCGGGCTGGAGCGCGAGCGAGTCGGTCAGGCGGGCGGCGCCGGCGGCGTGGGTGCCGGCCCGGTCGACGAACGTGTCGAAGGAATTCCGTGCGATGGCGTCGCGGACCTCCTCGGCGGATTCGTGGACCTGCGCCTTGCCCGTGAGCCGCATGAAGAAGCTGGTCAGGGAGTGGATCACTGTCATCTCCTGTCTGCTTTTTCGCTGTCTTTTTCGTTGGCGGTTTTGCTGGTGGTCAGAAGTTGCGGCGGCGCGGGCCGGCGGCGGAGCGGCGGCGCTGCGGGGTCTGGACGCTGCCGGACACGGAGTCGGCCTGCACGTCCAGGTCGTCGGTGAGCGCTGTGTCGGTCGCGGTGACGTGGACGTCGCCGGAGATCGTGCTGGCGCGGAGGTCGCCGCCGGCCGTGGCGTGGACGCGGATGTCGCCGCTCATGGCCGTGAGGTGGGCGGTGCCGCCGAAGTCAGCGATCGTGATGTCGCCGCTCATCGTCTTGCCCTCGACCACGTCGGTGCGGCCCAGGCGCAGGTCGCCGGACTGGGTCTTGGCGTTGATGTTCGCGGCCTGCGCGACCAGGACGTCGCCGGACTGGGTGCTGGCGGTGACCCGGGCGGCGTGACCGTCCATGCGGACGTCGCCGGATTGGGTCTGCGCGGTGATGTTGAGGACCGCGCCCTCGACGACGATGTCGGCGGACTGGCTGCGGCCGAGGAGCGAGCTGCCCTCGGGGACCACCGCGGTGATCTCGATGGGGGCCGAGCCCTGGAGCACGTTGACGGTGCCGCCGACGCCGCCGTTGAAGTGGAAGACACCCCCCGAGATGTTCAGGTCGCCGGCGGACACCGCGACCATCGAGCCGACGTTGTTGCTGACGTGCTGCACGATCCTGCCGCCACCGTGGCCGCCACGGATCGTCTGGGTGATGGTGCCGCCGCCGGTGCCCTGGACGCAGGCGTGCAGCCCGGTGGCCGACTGACGGAGCGTCGCCGTCTGGACCGCCTCGGCGGCCGGGCCCTGCTCGTCGGTGGTGTGGAGGGTGAGGGTCGCGCGGTCGCAGTCGGCCTCCGCCCGGACGGTGATGGTGCCGCCGTGCTGGAGCAGGGAGACGTCGAGGCTGATGGGTCCGGTGGTCTCGGCGGCGAGCTTGCGGGTGGTCACAAGTTTTCCCTTTCGCTTACGTTTCCGCTTGCGTTTTCGCTTGCGGTAATTCGAGTATGCAGACTCCGAGTCTGCGCGTCTAGGGTTTGGCAGACTCCGAGTCTGCGAAGATGGTGTTCTTGCAGTTCAGAGCCGGAAAGAAACCTTCGGGTCGGCCCTCGGAAGGCTCACTACTTGAGCGCTGCGGCGATGTCCGCAGCGGCCTTGCGCCGGATCGCTTCGGCCTCGGAACTGCCGCGGTTTTCGGCACTGCCCTTGGCTTTGGAGTGCTTGGAGGACGGTGCCGCGCATTGGGGGCAGGGGATCGCGATTCCCGGGGAGGTGATGCGCCCGGTGTCCTCGCAGACGAGGCACTTCGGGCCCTTCTTCCGCGGCTCCATCCCGTACGCCTTCATATAGGCCCTGACCGGGGGCGGGGGCTTCTCGGCCGCCTTCGCCTCCGTCGACTTCGGCGAGGTGACCGGCTGCACGCCGCCGGCCTGCCAGGCCCAGGCCGCGCGCAGTGCGCCGGCGACCGGGCGCATCGCCTCGTTCTTGACGCGCCGTCCGACTTTGCGCGCCGGGGTGTGAACCGTCTTCGTGACCTGCGCCTTGAGCATCTTCTTGGCTTTGCGCAGGGGCTTCTTCACGCGGGCTTTGGCTTTCCGCTTGCCGTACTTCGCCATGTAGGCGGCGGCGGCGCGGATGTCGGCGGCGTGGTCGATCGGCGGGGCCGGCTCCTCGCCGTAGCCGGCCTTCAGCAGCCACAGCCAGTCCGGGTCGGCGGCGCCCCAGCGGATGCGGCAGTAGGCGAGGTACATGCTGATGTCGAGCGGCGTGGCCCAGGTGTGGCCCGCGGGGCACTGGGCCTGGACCTCGCGGTCGCCCGGCCGGTGAGCGAGTCGCAGGCCCTCCTCCATCTCGCACAGCGGGCAGATCAGGGGCACCTGCTCCCAGCGAACGCGGATGGTGTGGGCGGGGTCTTGGACCAGGTGCCGGAAGCGGCGCTGGAAGATCAGGAAGTTGTCGCCGGCGTCCGGGTTGAACGCTCGCCACGGTTGGATCGGCATTCGGACTCCTAAGGACATCTCGGGCGCGGAACGGGGGCGGAACAACGGGGAACATGCAGGTCAGAGAGGTGGAACGGCTGCGGAACAGGGTCTGCGGGGGCGGAACACGTTCCGGGTCCGGTGGCCTTGTTCCGAGCCGGTTCCGGACGTGTTCCGCCACGCTGACCTGCATGTTCCTGCGGTGTTCCGGGCGTCAGTCCTCGCCCAGGAGGGCCTGAAGATCCTTCAGCCGGTAGCCGCGAGCGGTCGTCGGCGACCCCTTCGGGCGGTACTTGCCACGGGTCCAGCTCAGCCCGTGCGGCTCCAGGACGGCCCGCAGGACCCGGGCGACGATCTCCTCCGGGGAGACCGTGGAACCGTCGTCCGAGGTGAAGTTGCTCGGGGTCCAGGTCTCGGGGTCGTCCTCCTCCAGGGCCTCGTAGAGCTCCTCCGGGCTCATCCCGCTGGGGTCGCCGGCGCCTTCGAAGATGGCGCGGATGACCTTCAGCAAGGCGATCTGGCCCGGCTCCTGGTCCTCGTCCTCGTCGACCAGGTCGTCGTCGCCGGCCGGCAAGCTGCCGATGCCGCCGGCGAACTTCGCGCTGTCCGGGTCGACGTCGAGCTCGCCGGCCTCGGCGCGCTCGCGGGCTCGGCCGTCGGCCTCGTCGTCGGGCAGGATGCAGGCGCGGTAGGGGATGGGCTCGCAGTAGTCGCCGCCGGCCAGGACGTAGGCGACGGAGGCGTCGTTGATGGCGTTGCCCATGGCGGGCAGCAGGCGGTCCGGGCGCCAGCCCTGGGCCATCGCGCCGCCGCCGGCGATCAGCTTGATGTCGTCGGTGTCGCAGGCGCACATCACCTGGACCGGCAATTCCGACAACCAGGCGTTGGCCTTGACCCGGTCCTTGGTGACGGCCTGCGTGGCGACGACCAGCGTCACGTCCGACTTGGCGGAGGTCAGGGCGATCTGCTGGACCAGTTCGTCCAGGCGCATCGGCTTGTCCTCGGGGCAATCCTCGTCAGGCTTGGGGAATACCTCGCGCGCCGCGGCGGTGACCAGGGCGGGGAATTCGTCGATGACGATGGTGATTCCAGGCCGCGCCGGGGAGGACTCCCAGTTCAGCCCCATGCCGAACTTGTCGAAAAGCTTCGGGCGTCCCATTCCGATCGCCAGAGCCCATTCCAGGACCTGCCGGGCTTCCCAAGGCGTCCGCGCGACGGCCGCCATCGCCCTGCGGTACGGGCCGAATCCGGAACCGTAGGAGCCCAGGTCGATCCCGACGATGATGCGGTCGTTGGTCGCGGTCAGCGCGTCGAGAATGGCCCGGAGCATCGTCGACTTTCCCGACCGGGACTTTCCCACCACGCAGGCGTTGGTGCGCTTCAGCGGAAGTGCCAGGACTCGCCCGGACATGTCCGCGCCGATCTGCGCCTCGTGGATGCTGTCGGTGGTGACCGACTTCGGCGCACGGTAGGGCAGCGCCGGCACGGCCTTCCACGGGTCCTCGCCGGGAATGCGCAGCGTGCACTCGTTGCGGGCCCGCGCCGCCTGCTGGAGCAGGATCGAATTGGTCCGCACGCCCGGCAGGCACGCCTCCAGCTTGCCCAGGTTCTCCGACAGCTTCTCCGGGGTCTCGCGGTTCAGGACCAGCTCGACCTCGAAGCCCCAGCTGGTCGGCTTCACCTTCATCGCGTAGACGGAGACGCCGACGTCCTTGGTGAGTGCCTCCTGGAGCATCTGCTCGAACGCCCGCGGCGTCATCCCGAGTTCGAAGCGCTCGGGAAGGCCGGCCTCCGCCCGCTCCACCGCCTCCAGGTCCTCCGGCGCCATGTCCGGGGTCCGGCCGGCCCGGGCCATCACGACGAACTGCATCAGCACGCCGGCCGCCAGGCCGCCGACGCCCTCGGTGATGACGCCGGTCAGGTCGACGGCGGCGAACGGCAGGTACGCCGTCGACGCCCTGAGCGCGAACCGCTTCCGCGCGGCCTTCGTCAGCGACCCCGCCTGCGTCAGAGCGATCTGCGCCTCCTGCTGCATGACCTGAGCCGTCTGCCGCTTGGAGTCCTTCTGCGTCAGCGAATAGCGGGCCCTCCGGCTGGCGCTGACCGACTCGCGGGCGAGCATCTCCGCCCGCTGGCGGGCCGCGGCCGCCGTCAGCCCCTCCACACCGCGCGTCCACCGGTGCAGCCGCCCGACTCCCCGGACGGCCGCGGGGAAAACGCCCCTCGGCGTGATCTGGCGCCCCACCCAGCGGCGCGCCTTGCGGCGGGCCACCTTCTGCAGGTACTGCCGGCGGGCCTGACGACCCTCCTTCGTCCGCAGCGCGGGGTTGATCCAGGGCCGGTCGCCCTCCTCGTCCTCGGCCAGCTCCCAGGAGGGGATGACCTTGCCCTCCAGCGGCGCACCAGCCGAGGAAGGAGCGGCACCGCCCGGGGTCTCCTCGCCACCCAAAGCGGGGGAGGGCTCCTCGGCGGCGGGGACGGCGGCCGAGCGCGGCGCCGTAGCGGTGGACAGGTAGGTCACGGTGGCCAGTTCGGACTCGTCGGGGACGGAACGGCTCGGCTGCTCAGTCATGCTTGTCCTTCTCCTTCGGGAGGAGGCGGGCCCGGTAGCGCGCTGTAGGAGGTGGAGCTGCCGGGCCCGCCGCATTCGGGGGGAGGTAGATCAGGCGCCGGCCGCGACCGCGGCAGGCTCGTCTTCGGTGGGCACCAGCTGGAGCGGACGGGCGTTGCCCTTACGCTCCGCCACGATCACGTCGCGCAACTTCATCGCGTCCTCACGACGGACCTTCAGCCGCTTCGCCAAGCTCGTCGCCGAGATCGTCTTGCCCTCGGCAAGGAGGTCGACGGCAACCTCCCGGGCCCGGTCCAGGTGCCGTTCCCAGTCGCCATCCCGCTCGGTGTTCCCGGTCGCCTTCGCGGCCTTCCCGAGAGCCTTCTTCGCGGGCTTCTGCGGGCCGCTGTCGGCCGATCCCGAAAGCGTCCCCTTCCCTTGCGGGAATTGGGTTGTACGGTCCTTAGCGGGTCCTTCGAGGCGCTCTACGGACACAGTCTGAGAGAGGGTCGGCAGCACCGAACCGGGCTTCCCGGGGAGGGGGTTGTGCAGGGCCGCGAGGATGCCCGCGCGGATGCCCTCCGGAGCGTTCTCCGCGCCCTCGTCGATGGCCGCGCCGAGAGTCAGACGGGCGGTCGTCGCCTGCGAGTACAGCTCCGGCGTCAGCCCCGGCTCGGCCCCGTAGTGGATCCGCCACGCGGCCGCGAAAGCCTCACTCTCCGTCAACTGCCCGAAGCCGACCGCCGACACCAACCGGTCCGCTGCCTCAGCGACCTCCTTGTGGTGCTTGCGCTTGTTCTTCTCGTGCTCGCGGCGGGCCTTCTCCTCACGACGCTCCTCCCGGGACTTGCCCGAGGAGCCGTGCGTCTTCATGTCCCAGAGGTAGATCGCCACCAGGGAGCTCGCCGCGAAGACCACCGCGACCCACTTCTCGTGCGGGAGCTTCTGGGCCCAGTGCCAGTAGTTCACCGCCGCCGACATCACGGCCGTCGTCCACGTCCCGATCCGGTACTTCGTGGTCGACCGGCCCTCGTCCTCGGCCGTCTTCCCCATGAAGGTCAGCGCCCAAGCACTGCCCTCCAGCATCGCGGCCAGCAGCGCCGCCAGGAGGCCGAAGACCCCCGCGTCGGACAGCGCCCCCACCTGGGAGATGACAGCCGGGACGATCGCCGAGAGCATCACGAACCCGACGAAGACCGTGACCGGGTTGGCGTTGAACCACCGGACCACCCGAGCGACCTTCGCCCGCCGGCCGGCCGCCTTGCGCTGCTTTTCCTGCTGCCGCTGGCGCTTGTCCTGCTGCCGCTGCCGGCGCGCAGCCTCCTCCTCCTTGCGCTTCCGCTCGGCCTTCGCCTCCGCGTCCCTGCGCTTCTCCTCGCCCTTCAGCTGCTGGGCCTGGAGCTGGGCCTGCAGCTCCAGCCTCCGGTCCTCTCGCTCGCTGGCGGCGCGCATCTCCTCGTCGCGCCGACGCTCTTCGCGGTACGTGCTCATCAGGCGGTCCTCCTCGCCGGGTCGTCGGCGGATTCAGTGCGGGGAAGGAAGGGGGTCAACACGACGTCCAGCGCGATGACGGCGATGGCCATCAGCAGCAGCCCGACGCGGGCGAGGACCGACAGCTCTATCCCGACCAGCCAGGCCCCACCGGCGACCGCGGCGACCAGCCGCAGTCGGCCCAGGACCAGGGGCAGGAACGCGAGCAGCAGTTCCCAGCGCGGATTGACGGTGATCACGCCGCCACCGCCGCCGGGGATCCGGGGCCGGCGGTGTGCACCAGGCGCAGGGCCGGCTGCGGCTGCTCGGCCCGCGGCTGGCGGGCCCGGCTCACCGCGCCGGCCGGGTCGACGGCGCCGACCGAGGCCAGCACCTCGTAGGAGTCGAAGTCGGCGCCGGTCCAGTCGGCCACCTCGGCGGCCGGCGCGACGGGCGCGGGGGTCATGGGCTTCCGACGGCGCAGCTCCCGCGGCATCCGGCGCAGCAGTCGCCGGTAGTACCGGGCGTCCTCCCGGTCGGCGTCCGTCTCGACCTGGAAGCCGTCGAGGAACGAGGTCATCGCGTCGCGGCTCATCAGCCCGCCGGCGGTGAACTCCGTCGCGAGGTCCAGCGGCTCGACGTCAGCGAAGTCGAAGCCGCCGGCGACCTCAAGAAACTCGGCGGGGGTAACGATCCGCTGCCCGTTGACGATGGTGCTCATGGGTCGTGCTCCTCTCGATGGAACGGCCCAGTGGCCCCGCAATGCGTCCTGCACGACGCGCGGGGCCACGCCCGTTTTAGGCATGGCGGTGCCGTCCAATCCCTGGGTGTTGTCCCGGGACTGTCGGGCACGGAATGACGATGACAGCGAAGTCCCGGGACTGTCAACAGTCCCGGGACAGTGTTGTCCCGGGACTGTAATTGAGCTTGTCCCGGGACTATGGTTCACTGATCGCGTTGAGAGGAGGGGTTCTGTAATGGCACCCAAAACGCCGCAGTGGCGTGTACTCGCAGATCAGATCGCCGGGGAAATCGCTGCCGACGCCGAGGGGTATCGCCCCGGGGACCCACTACCGCAGATTCGGGAGATGGTGGCCCAGGGCAAAGGCTCGAAGACAACGGTTCTCGCCGCGTACAAAGCCTTGGAGGCCGAAGGTCTGGTCAGCATGGTCCGGGGCCATGGCACAAAGGTCCGCCGTCGACCTCCGCACCAAATCCGCCGCCACCAAGAGCGCTACATCTGGGAAAAGCGCCTGGCCAAGCGAACCTACGAGGAGCGGCACAACAACGGGGTGATCGACAAGGACACGGGCCTCGACCACGACCAGATCGAGTGCCACACCGTCTTCAGTACCCTCCCCGCAGACACCGACCTCGCTCAGCGGTTCGGGATCGAGCTCGGCACCCTGATGCTGCACCGCAACTACTGGCACAGCACCGCGGGCGACACGACCGCGATGTCTCTGATCGACTCCTACCTCGTCCACGAGGTTGTCGCCCAGAACCCCGACCTGCTGGACAGCTCCAAGGAGCCCTGGCCCGGGGGCACGCATCACCAGCTGAGCACGGTCGGAATCGAGATCGACGAGATCCAGGACGGGATCAGGACCAGGCTGGCCACCCCCGAGGAGGCCAAGAAACTGGGCATCCCCGTCGGCAGTGCCGTGATCTTGCTGGACAAAACCAGCATCTCGACCACCGGCGACGTGGTCGAGTACTCCCACGTCGTCCTCCCCGGCGAGCGCACCCAGATCCAGTACTCCGTCCAGCTGGAGAGGTGGCAGCAGTGACTCGCATCGTTTCGATCGTCACACCGGTTCACGACGCCGCTCTGCCATACCTCCACGAAGCGTTCGCCTCCCTCCGCTCCCAACAGCTGCCAGAGGGCTGGGCATGGGAGTGGCTCGTCCAGGTCGATGGTGGCAACGGCCACGAGGTCCCTGCCGAGATCCTCAAGGACGACCGTGTCCACGCAGGCGGCGGACGACGAGGTGGGCCCGGAGTTGCGAGGACCACCGCGTGGGGCCGCAGCACCGGCGAACTGGTGAAGGTGCTCGATGCCGACGACGTTCTGCCGGCCGGCGCCGTCGCCCGGGACATCGCAGCGATGGAGGCTCACCCGTCCATCGGCTGGACAGTCGCTCGGGTGCTCGATCTCCTCCCCGACGGCTCTCTCCGGGGCTGCCCGGGAGATCCTGAGCCTGGACCTCTCCCCCGCGGGGGCATCTACGACTACTGGGCCGAGACACACCGGCCTCCGGTACATCCCGCGACGCTCTGCATCCGTGAAGAGCTGCTCGCACTGGCAGGAGGCTGGATGGCTCTTCCCGCCTCGGAGGACACCGCCCTCCTCGTGGCGCTCGACCTCATGGCTCCCGGCTACTTCATCGGCGAGCCCGGCCTCCACTACCGCAAGCATGAGGCGCAGACGACTGCTCACGCAGATCACCGAGACGGCCCCGAGTGGGAGGCTCGGATGAAAGCGATCGCCAAGCACGCGAAAGCACTACGCAGACTCGGAATCGGCGGATCGGTGATCAAAGGGCAGGATTGAGCCCCAGAAACACCGAAGGCGCCCTGCCAGGGGCGCCTCGGTGACTGCAAGGCCGGGACGGCAATCCCGGCGAAGTCGAGAGAACTAGTTCAGGAGCTCTCCAACATGAGGGTACGAGAAACTTCCCGCCAGGCGCCACATGCGCTTAGCCACAATACTGACGCTTTCCGCACTCTTCGGGCGACCTTGCTCGCTTCGGCGGTCCGCTACGCGGGACTCGGGATGTACGTCCACCCGCTGCTGGTAGGCGGCAAAGAGCCTCGCTGGTCCGACTGGGAGCGACGCGCAACGATCGACCCTGACCTCATCCATCGGACCTGGGGACGGGCACCGTTCAACATCGGGATCGCCTGCGGCCCCTCCAAGCTCGTCGCCCTTGACCTCGACGTCCCGCATAAGGGCGAGGTGTCCGACTCTCCAGAGATCGTCGACGGCATGACGATGCTGGATGCCCTCGCTGCCCGTACCCCCGGCGCACAGATCACTCCTACCCTGACGGTGCGCACGCCGAGCGGCGGCCGCCACCTTGTCTATCGCGCCCCCGCTGAGGCCGCCGTGCGCAACACCGCGAGGACGCTGGGATTCTGCCTCGACACCCGTGCGGCTGGCGGGTACATCGTCGGGATCGGCTCGGTCGTCGACGGGTCCGCATACTCCCTGGAGGGTTCCGTCATTGAGCCGGCAGTGCTGCCGGACTGGCTGCTGACCCTGGTCACGACTCCAACTACGCCACCCAAAGCGGGGGGAGCGCCGCGACGGGCTGACGTGGTGGCCCGGCTGCAGGAGCTGGCTCGGCAGGGCAGCCGGGAACAGAGGTGGGCCGCGGGCATTCTGCGGTCCGAGTGCGACGAGTTGGACTCGCTGCGGGAGACTGGCGGGCGCAACAACCGGCTCAACCTGGCGGCGTACCGCGCGGGCCAGCTCGTGGCGTCCGGTCTTCTGGACCAGGCCCTCGCCGAGGAGCAGCTGACGGCGGCCGCACAAGCGGCGGGGCTCGGCGTGGACGTCCCGCATGAGATCGAGCGGACGATCCGATCCGGCATGACCGCCGGCCTTGCACGTCCCCGTCAGATGGCGACGGTTCCTGTGCGCCGCATCGGCGGTGCTGCGTGACGACCTACTCCGAGACCAACGTTCCAGCCCAGAGTTCTGCCCCTCGTCGGGAGTGGCCGCGGCGCTCGTTCGACGACATCGGCAACGCCGAGCGCCTGGTCGACCATTACGGCAGCGAGCTGCGGTACCTGATCGACGCCGAGCAGTGGGCCGTCTACGAGGGCGGCAGGTGGGTGCTCAAGGGCGCCAAGTCGTTGCTGTGGAAGAGGGTCGTACAGACCGTCAAGGCTCTGCCGAAGACCGAGGCGTACGAGTACAACGCGGCGCGGCCGGTGAACGAGAACGGCAAAGAGCAGAAGTCCCAGCGGGACCTGTTCCTGGAATGGGTGTCGAAGTCCCGGCACCGCGGGCGGCTGGCGGCGATGCGCGACGTCGCCGAGGGTGAGCCGGACCTGTTCGGCGAGATGGGCGCCTTCGACCAGCACGAGCAGCTGCTCAACGTGAAGAACGGGATCGTGGACCTTCGCGACGGCAGTCTGGTGCCGCACGATCCCGAGCTGTACCTCATGCAGCAGTCGCCGGTCCGGTTCGATCCGCACGCCGAGTGCCCGATGTGGCTGCGGTTCCTGGAATCGGTCATGCCCGACAAGGAGCGCCAGGCGTACCTTCGGCGCGTCGTCGGCTACACGCTCACCGGCAGCACCGACGAGCAGGCGATGTTCGTCCACCACGGCACCGGTATGAACGGCAAGTCGGTGTTCGTCGACGTCATCATGGGGCTTCTCGGCGACTACGCCCAGGCCGTGCCGCGTACGACGCTGCTGGCCAAGAAGGAAGACGGCATCCCGAACGACGTGGCGCGGATGGTCGGCAAGCGGATGCTGTCGACCACCGAGACCTCGGCTGGCAAGAAGCTCGACGACGAGCTGGTGAAGCAACTCACCGGCCAGGACATGATGTCCGCGAGGTTCCTGCATGGCGAGTACTTCGACTTCAAGCCCGTCGGGAAGATCCACCTGGCCACGAACTACTTGCCGAAGGTGGGTGCCGGCCATGGCATCACCCGGCGGCTGCACGACATCGGCTGGGACGTCACTGTGCCGCCGGAGGCCCGTGTCCCGAAGTTGGCAGAGAAGATCCTGCGGCAGGAGTCGGCAGGCGTGCTGAACTGGGCTCTCCAGGGCTGCAGGGAGTGGCAGCAGCATGGCCTGGCCATGCCGGAGGCGGTGCGCGCGAAGACGGCACAGCACATCGCCGAATCCGACCCGATCTCGATGTGGTTGGAAGAGAACACCGAACGCTGCGACCTCGACCCGCACATCAGCGCTGAGGTCTCCGGAAGCCTCTTCCAGAACTACAAGCTGTGGTGCCAGAGCGGTTCGCTGCGGGAGATGTCCGTCATGGCGTTCAGCCAAGCCCTGGAGGAGCGCGGGTTCGAGAAGGACAAACACCCGAAGACACGCCGGTCCGTGATGCTCGGCCTGCGGGTCAAGACAAACGGGTTCTAGGCGGGCCTGCGGAAGGGGCGGTCGGATCACCGGCCGCCCCTTCCGCATGCCTGAGCCTCCGCCTGACGGCCATACAGGACCGGGGCGCCCCCTTGGTCCGCCGAGTCCTCACAAGCCCTCACATCGCCTCGACGGGCGTCCGCTGCTCGTGAGCGGCCCGGATGACGGCCGGCTGAAGGTCCTTCACCCCCTCTGACCTGCGGTTCGTAGGACCTTCGAAGGACCTTGGGGCCCTATCTGAGCTGAAGGCGGTGGGCTCGCAGAGACATTGACGGGCTATCTAGCGTGATTGAACGTAAAAGCCCAGTTCAAAAGCCATGTCATGGCATTTGAACTGGAAGTCGAGATGAATCAGCGGTCCGTGATGTCGCTGGACTTCGAAGGACCTTGCGAAGGACCTTCGAAGGACCTTGAGAAGGTCCTTCACCCTCTCTGACCTGCGGTTCGTAGGACCTTCGAAGGACCCGAAGGACCTTAGAGGGGGTAACGCACATGAAGATGACTCAAGGCGTGCTCCTCGTACTAAGAGCTCTACCCCTGAAAAGGTCCTTCGGGTCCTTCGGGCCCTTCGAAACCGCAGGTCAGAGCCTCGAAGGACCTGAACGAAGGTCCTTCGAGGTCCTTCGCACCGAGCACGGTGAGCCGGGTGCGGTGCGAAGGACCGTGACGTCGCCCCGCTTTGGGTGGCTCTTTGCGTCTGGGCATTAAGCGGCAGCGCCCGCAACAACCACGTGATGCAGATCGGCGTGGGCAAAGAGACGCCCGCATTCCCGCCAGCGGAAAAGCGGGCGAGAATGCGGGCGGGAAATCCAGTGCCGGGGTACTGCTTGGGGGCTCAGGCTGTGTCCTGGCCTTCGGGAAGGCCAGGGTCTTCGATCTTGTGGCGTTTGAAGTACTGCTCAAGCGCCTGCTCGACGATGGACTGCGGGTTGAGGTCGAGCTGTTCGACGGCGGCTGTGAGGCGTCGGTCGGTCGAGGCGAGGATCCGGACGGAGAGCATGGCGCGCTCGGGGCCACGGGGCCGGCCGCGACGACGGGGGGGCCGTTGCGGGGCCCGAGAGGGTTGTGCCTCTGGCCCCTCTGCGCGGCTGCCTACCTTGGGTGGACCGACCTTGGCTGTGAGCGTGGGGGGTCCCATCTTGGATCCCATCGGGGATTGGCCGCTGGGGAGGTTGCGCTTCTGCTTTCGGCTCATGCGGGTGCAACCTCCTTCATGAAGCGCTGGGCGAGCAGTTCGAAAACGGCCCTGACCTCATGGCTGTCGGAGATGGCCCCGAGGGGTTCGCCGTACTCATCGGCGTTGGTGACGACGGCTCGACGGGGGACGACGCCCCAGATGGCATCGCCGAAGATGTCGCGGGCGCCATCGAGCTGGCCGACGTGTGCACCGATTCGCATGTCGTATCCGCCGACGACGACGCCGAGGAAGCGAAGGTCGGGGTTGCCGAGATCGTCGCCTGAGTTGCCGACGAAGTCTCGGTAGCGAACGGCGGCTTCGATGCTGTCGTACTCCGGTTCGGAACTGGCCAGAGCGAAGTGGGCTGCTGCCAACGCCATCTGTGTGAGGTGTCCGAGGGACGGGGGGCAGTCGATGAGGACGTAGTCGAGATCGTCGTCGGTGCCGTGCAGAGCTTTCGCGAGACGCCGCCAGGCGCCCTTCATGCCGGCCTCGGTGGCTCGGTCTTCGAGGGTGTAGCGGGCGGGGATGAGCCTGATTCGCTCGGCGTAGGGTGCGGTCCAGCCGATGGGTTGCCAGACCTGCGCGGCCTGGCCCTCATGGATGACCTGGTGCTTGTCGTATTCGACCGCCTCCGCGGCGGTCAGCGGAGGAGTCTCCGGGGTGTCCTGCCAGCCAAGCCGGCGAGATGCGTTGCCCTGGGGGTCGAAGTCGAGGACGCCGACGCGCTTCCCCGACTTGGCGAGAGCCTCAGCGAGTCGGACGGTCAACGTCGTCTTCTTGGCCCCGCCCTTGTTGTTGCCGATCGCCACACGTAGTGCGGGCATCCGGTCTCCCTTCATTGTGTAGCTGAAGATTGCCGATCTTGCGTACGAAAACGCAAGCTGACCTGTGTGCGTTCTTGCTGGCAATACAGCAAGCGGGAAATGCGAGTGAACGCGTGCTATCTAGCATGATTGCTCGTAAATCCCCAGGTGCAGTGCGTGTCGTTCTCAGCTGCGGACTTGGTTGTGCTGCGTGGGGTTAGCGTGTGGCGCGTTTGACGGCGGCGCGGATGATGTCGCCGGTGGTGACGATTTGGTCCTGGAGCTTGGCCTTCTCCAGGAGGCTGTCGGCGTCCGGGCGGGCGGCGCTCATGGCGCACCAGAGGTCGATGATGGTGACGGCACCGCGGCGTTGGGCTTCTCGCATGATGACCTCCTGGCCGTCGCCCCACCGGGTCTGCCACTCCCATAGGGCGGTTGCGGCCGGGGCGGATGTCCAGTGGCAGGCGCGTACCAGCTGCTCGCCGAGGTCGCCGGGGAGTCGGACAGGCATCCGCGCGGTCATGGTGGTCCGGTCGTCGGCGCTGCTGCGGTGGTAGTGGCGGGGGCCGGTGCCGACGCGTCGTCCGGGCATCGCGGCCTGCTCGGCGGGTACGGGCTCGAACTCGCCGTCCATCCGCCGGCGCTTCAGCTCGGCACGGACCTCACGTGCGACCACCAGGTCCCGGGTGCCGGTCAGCTTGCCTCGGTCCCGCAGCCGGTGGAACTCGGTGCGGATTTCTCCGCGGGCCTGGCTCAGGGCTTTGCCACGGAGGAACTTCGTGCCGTGGAGGTCGCGGGCGGCGGCCAGCCACTCCAGTTCTACCTTCCGGCCGTCCTTCACCACGCGGTTGAGCACCTTGAGGTCATCGGGCTCAACAGCGACCACGAACGGCATCGTCAACATGCCGCGCAGTCTAGCTAGATAAAGGATCTCCCCTCGCTTCCGGCCGCTGTTCGTGGGCCCGGTGAAGGTCTGCCGCGAGGTACCGAAATGCACGCTGAATCGCTAGCATTTCTGCAAGCTAAAAAGGCTCAAGCAAGCTAGATAACGCGTCCCTCTTATTGCAGGTCAGAGCCGGTTTTCGGGTTGTTGCGCGGCCGGTTCTCCGGTTCTAACGTTCCGTCCGAACCCTCACCGCAGGAGGTTTTCTTGCCCAGCTCGATCCCCCCGCTCCCGGGCCTGACCCGGTACACCCGATGGGACCAGATCCCCGACGGCCTGCACACCCGGACCCAGCTCGACCGCCAGGGCCTGAAGCCGGCCGCGGACCCGGTGGGCCAGGTCCTCTACCACGGCAACTGCTACGCGCCGTTGTACGCACTGACTGCCACGGTGCCGAAGCGCACGTGCTCGCCGGCGCAGCGCGCCGTCCTCGACCGCGCTCGCCAGCTGCAGCTCGTATGCCGGCGCTGCGGTGAGGAGTCTGACGAGCCGTTGGGCCGGGGCCGCTACTGCGACGGCTGCCGGTACGCGATGACGATGTGGGAGCAGCACGACCAGGCGCAGGACCTTGCCGGCGAGTTGGTCGCCGACCAGGACGCCGTGCTCCTGGTCGTCGACGTCGAACCCGACGCGCTGCCGAACGCACAAGTCGTCGCCGTCGTCGCCGTCCACGACGCTCAGGTCCTCTACGCCGCGCCGGCCGGCGAGTACGGCACCGGGGAACGGGGCGAGGTCCTCGACCGGCTCGACGTTCTGCTCGCCGACCGCCGGGTCGTCCACGAGCCGAACTTCATGAGCCCCGCGTCGAGGTACCCGTGCGCACTGCTGAGCCTGCCCGGCCAGCCGATCCAGCCCGGACCGGATCCGCGACACCCGTGGGCGGCGCGCTCGACGGCCGACCCCAGCGTCGCGCGGATCTGGTCGGCCTGGTTCGGCTGGGTCGACTCCCCGGGCAGCACGATCCCCAGCATGCCCCGCGACGGCCAGCCGGTGCCCTGGAGCCGTTCCCTCGACGTCGCCGCCGACGGCTGCTCGATGGCCGGCCTTCTGCGCCGGATCGCGGACGGCACCGCACAGATCTGGTCGCGGGCGGCCTGGACGCTCGACGGACACGGAGTCCCGGCGAACGCCCCTCGCCTGCTCACGGGGGCGGCCCGGTGAGCTGGATGTCTCCCGAGAGCAAGCCAACACCTGTATAGGGCGAACACGTTCATCCGACGCAGAACCGAGGCGACCCCTCGGCGGAAGGAGTCCAGTGACGGACAACGAGAAGACCACGGTGACGACGGCGACCACAGAGGTATCGGTCGGCGTCGCCCAGCGAGCGGGAACCGAGCCGCCATGCGCGGACGGAGCCCACGTGCACCGGCGAGGGAAGCGGGTGTGCGCGGCCGTCGTCGACGGCGCCGGCCACCACGAGGAGGTCGTCGACCTTGCCCGGCACGCGCCGTCCACGATCGCCCTCATGGGCATGTCCATGGGCGGGCTCGTCGGCCTGACCACCGCCGCGCGGCTGGCCGACGCCTACGACTGCCCGCCACACATGTCCGCCATCGTCGCCTCCATGGAGCCCGGCTGGCCGACCAGCGTGCACTGGATCGGCGATTGCAGGGCGTACGGCTGGGACGGCGAGAAACTGACCCTGTGGAGTACGGACCAGACCATGGGTGAGTGGCTGCGGTGGAACGGCGGCAAAACCATCGAGCTGGTGCCCATCGAGGTCGCTGAGACCCAGGACAACTGGGCACGACTCGGCCTCGCCCAGGCGACAGAGGTGACGTGCCGCCAGCTGCAGATCCCCGAGGACGTCCCCCTGGTGCTGCTCGTCTCGGACGGGATCTCCGACCAGGTCGACCTGGAGACCGCCGAGGCCCTGTGCCGGGAGCACATCGACGCCCCGCAGGCCCTCGCGGACGCGTTTGTCGCCGCCGCCGAGGGCGAGGACGACCCAGAGACCGGGGAGCTGTACCGCGACGACGCGACGGTGGTCGTTCTGCGCAGGCCCTCCGCCTGACCTCGCACAGCAATCCGAGGGCCCTGGACGCACGCGTCCAGGGCCCTCGGGCTGCGGCCGGGACGAGGACGCCGGCCCCTCGCGAAGACGAGTACCCCGGGGTGTTGCGGCACGCCTTACAGCACGCGGTACAGCACGCGATACAGCACGCCCTACGACACGCCCTACAGCACGCTTTACGAACCCATGGGGCGCGGACCCGCACCGGTGCTGACCTGGCGTGGTGAGCGTGGTGAGTCCGTGCTCGGGTGCCTGACAACCCTCCGTGTGTTCCCCGACCTGGTGCTGATGGTGATGGTGGTGGCGTGGGTAGTGGTCCGTGCCGTCGGGTCGGGGCACGCTCGCCGCGCGGCTTAGCGCGGTGATCGGCGGCCGCCTCCCGCTGAGGTCGGTCAGCGGGCGAGTTGGTAGGACCGGCTGCGATGTGGGTCGTGGCGAACCAGGCCCTGGCTCTCCAACTGCTGCAGGTGGTACGCGACGGTCGACGCCGAGCGGCCGAGCGCGGAGGCTATCTCCCGGACCGTCGGCGGCCGCCCGGTCTCGGCCGTGAGTTCCCGCAGGGCTCGCGCCACACGCTCGCGCGGTGCGCTGTAGGCGGCGGTCACGGCCGGCTCCAGGCGCGTTCCTTCAGCGCCATCCGGGCAGCCGGCGCGCGGCCGGGGACGCGATCCCAGTAGGGGTGGGACGCGATCTGCACGGAGAGCCGCTGGAGCTGGCGCCGCAGGACGGTGGTCTGGGTGGGGTTCTCCCCCGCGGAGAGTTGTCGGTAGGCGGCGTACCAGGCGCTTTGGGCCTGGACCAGGTCGTCGGGGAAGTCGTAGTGCGTCACGCACCGAATTGCATCACATGTTCGAATTATGGTGTAGCACTCCCACGGGTGAACCAAAAGGGCCCCGGACGACGATCGCGTCCGGGGCCCGCGGCGTTGCTGTCGAACGCGGGGCAGCTACTCGACGGCGACCAGGCCGCGCTCGACCGCGAGGGAGACCAGGTGCTGGAGCAGCCGGGTGGCGACGTCGGCGTCGGCCAGCTCCCAGACGTGGCCCTGCGGGCACTCCAGGCCGCCCGGCTCGCCCCAGCGGCCCACCACCGTCAACTCCGTGCTGGCCCCGCACTGCGGGCACACCGCGATCTGCTCGTCCCGCCACTCCGGGACGTACTCGTCCGACCCCACCGTCGAGCCCTCCATCCGCAGCTCGTTGAGGTGCCGGCCGAGGTCGTCGGGCACGACGGAGCCGATGGTGCCTGCCACCGGTACGCGCCAGATGGCCGCCGGATCGGCGCCGGCGGGCGGGGTGGAGTCGAACTCGGCCGGGTACCTGACGATGCTCATCTCGGACGTCATACGGCGACTGTAGGGCTCGGTGCTGACACGCGATACGGCGTTGCCGGCCGCGCCGCCCGGGCCCGGTCGACCTGCCCCCGCTTTGGGTGGCTTGCTGAGTGTGGATCTGCCGCAGCGCTCAACGGTCCGTGCGGTGGGGCTGCGTGCGGGTGAGGGGCGGCAGGTGGCGGCCGCGCCCGGTGCTGGCCGGGAGGCCGTCTGCGGCCGAGTGGCCGGCACCGGTGAACGCGCGGCCGCCAAGAGGGAGAGCCGGGACGT
>NZ_JBJMAB010000069.1:0-20819 GCF_045799175.1 Streptomyces sp. VTCC 41912 | reverse complement strand
CGTCATGCAGGACGTAAAGCGCAGCAGACCTGCATGACGCCCCCTCCGGCCCGACCCCGGCACCACAACGAACCGACGCCCCCACCCGAACACACCCCCCGCCGAAGGCGAAACAACCGCACCCCCACGGCGAGAAACCCAACAACGTGGTGCGCGGCCCCCGCCAGGTACGGCAAAGTACGTGCCATGACGATGATCGGCAGAAGACGGCTCCTCGCCGCCGGAGGCGGCATCGCGCTCACCGGGGCGATGGCGACCGCGTGCGGTTCCAACACCGGTCGTGGCGGCTCCGGTTCGGGGCCGGCGCTGGCGCAGTGGTACCACCAGTACGGCGAACCGGGCACCCAGCAGGCGGTGAAGCGGTACGCCGCCGCGTACAAGAAGGCGGACGTCAGCGTCCAGTGGCGGCCCGGCGACTACGACCGGCAGACCGCGGCGGCGCTGCTGACCGACGCGGGGCCGGACGTCTTCGAGGTCAACGGGCCGATGCTGGAGCAGATCCAGGGCGGGCAGGTCGCCGATCTGACCGAGCTGGTCGCGCCGGTCAAGGACGACTTCAACCAGGCGGTGCTGGCGCCCAAGATCTGGCAGGACAAGATCTGGGGCATCCCGCAGACCGTCGACACGCAGTTGCTGTACTACCGCAAGAGCCTGCTGAAGGGCGCCGGGGTGCAGCCGCCGCAGAGCGTCGACGCCCTGGTCGATGCCGCGAAGAAGCTCACCACCGGCAAGGTCAAGGGGCTGTTCCTCGGCAACGACGGCGGCGTCGGGGTGCTCAGCGGGACGCCGCTGTTCGCCGCCGGGCTGAGCCTGATCACCGAGGACGGCAAGGTCGGGTTCGACGATCCGGCGGCGGCCCGGGTGCTGGCGAAGTTCCGGCAGTTGTTCGCCGACGGGTCGCTGCTGCTGGGCGCGCCCACGGACTGGTCCGACCCGGCGGCCTTCGTCCAGGGGCTGACCGCCATGCAGTGGTCGGGGCTGTGGGCGCTGCCGCAGATCAAGAAGGCGCTGGGGGACGATTTCGGGGTGCTGCCGTTCCCGAAGGACGGCCCGGGCGGGAAGCCGACGGTGCCGGTGGGGGCGTACGCGACCGCGGTGAACGCCCGCAGCAAGAACCGTGCGGCGGCCGAGGAATTCGCCAAGTGGTTGTGGATCGACCGGACGGATTTCCAGGAGGATTTCGCGCTGTCGTACGGATTCCACATTCCGGCCCGCCTCTCGCTGGCGAAGAAGGCCCGGCAACTCCAGCAGGGGCCCGCGGCGGACGCCGTGCGGTTCGCCACCGACCACGGTTACGCCGAGCCGCTGCTGTGGAACACCGCGGACCGCAACGCGTACCAGGACGCGCTCAGTCGGATCATCAAGAGCGGGGCGAACCCGGAGTCCGAGCTGAGGTCCGTGGTGCGGACGGTCAACGCCGAGTTGCAGCGGGCCAAGAAGAAGTGAGCGCGCGCACCGCCCGGCTGCTCGGTCCGCAACGGCGCAATCTGTGGTTCTGGGTGTTCGTCGGGCCGTTCGCGATCGGGCTGGCGCTGTTCACCTACGTCCCGTTGCTGTGGAGCGTCTACCTCAGTTTCTTCGACGCCCACAACACGGTGAACCCGACGGAATTCATCGGGCTCGACAATTACGCGACGATGCTGCGGGACGGCGCGTTCCTGAGCAGTTTGGGCACCTTCCTGCTCTTCACCGCGTTCATCGTGCCGGCCACGTTCGGGCTGTCGCTGTCGTTGGCGCTGATGGTGAACCGGCTGCGTTTCGCGCAGGCGTTCTTCCGGTCGGTGTTCTTCCTGCCGACCGCGTGCTCGTACGTCGTGGCGTCGCTGATCTGGAAGTTGTCGCTCTTCAACGGGGTGCGGTTCGGGCTGGCGAACACCGTGCTCGGCTGGTTCGGGGTGGATCAGACGGCGTGGCTGTCCACGACCAGTCCGCCGTGGTACTGGCTGGTGATCGTCACGGTGCGGCTGTGGCTGCAGGCCGGCTTCTACATGATCCTCTTCCTCGCCGGACTCCAGCGGATCTCCCCGCAGTTGTACGAGGCGGCGGCGGTGGACGGGGCCCGGCCGGGCTGGCAGGTCTTCCGGCACATCACCTTCCCGCAGCTGCGGGCCACCTCGGTGGCGGTGGTGCTGCTGCTGGTCATCAACGCCTTCCAGGCGTTCGACGAGTTCTACAACCTGCTGAGCGACGCCCGTGGCTATCCGCCGTACGCCCGCCCGCCGCTGGTCTACCTGTACTACACCGCGCTCGGCCGGGATCAGAACCTGGGGCTGGGCAGCGCCGGCGCGGTGATCCTGGCGTTGATCATCGCGCTGGCGACGGTGGTCCAGGCCCGCTGGTTCGGGCTCGGCCGCAAGGAGGACTGAGACCATGCACGAGGCCCTGACCCGGGCCGGCCGGGCGCTGCGGCTGGTGCTGCTGGTCGCGCTGGCCCTGCTCTTCCTCGTCCCGTTCTACCTGCTGGTGCGCAACGGGCTGGCGAGCGAGGCCGACATCACGGCGCCCGCCTGGACGTTCTTCCCGCACGAGCTGCACTGGTCCAACCTGGCGGAGGCGTTCACCGATCCGGACCTGCCGTTGGCCCGGTCGCTGCTCAACTCGGCGGTGATCGCGGTGGCGACGACCGTGGGCACGGTCGTACTGGCCTCGATGGCCGGCTACGGCCTGGCCCGCATCCCCTACCGCCACGCCTCGGTGGTCTTCTACGCGATCCTGGGCACGTTGATGGTCCCGGCGGCTGTGACGTTCGTGCCCAGCTTCGTGCTGGTCTCCACCCTCGGCTGGATCTCGACGCTGCGCGGCCTGGTCGTCCCGACGCTGTTCAGCGCCTTCGCGTGCTTCGTCTTCCGGCAGTACTTCCTGGGCTTCCCCAAGGAGTTGGAGGACGCGGCGCGGGTGGACGGGCTGGGGTACTGGCGGACGTACTGGCGGATCGTGGTGCCCAACACCCGGCCGGTGTTCGCGGCGGTCGGCACCATCGTCTTCATCGGGGCGTGGAACTCCTTCCTGTGGCCGCTGGTGATCGGGCAGGACCAGTCGGCCTGGACGGTGCAGGTGGCGCTGTCCACGTTCACCACCGCGCAGAACCTCAACCTGCACGAACTCTTCGTCGCGGCGGGGGTGTCGATCCTCCCGCTGGTGGTGGTCTTCCTGCTGCTCCAGCGGTACATCGTGGCCGGCGTGGAGCGCTCCGGCATCGACGACTGAGGGCGGTCGCGGTCCGCGCACCATGGGCAGCGGGCCGCGGATGCGGTACGGTGCGTGCCATGTGCACGTACCTGGATCTCCGTGAGGCGGCGCCGCGCGACCGCGGCCCTCACGGTGCGTGCGCCCCGCGCGGCCTGAGCTTCCTGCGCCGCCGCGGCCGGGTGGGTTCGCCCCCGGCCGGCTGTCCCGGCACGCACTGAGGGACCCCGACCCGGCCCGGCCGCCGGCTCGCCCGTTCCTTCCCCCGGCACCTGCCGTCCTCTTCCCCCGCCCCGCGCCGGTCGCCCGTCCGCGGCCGTGCGCCCACTCGACTCCGTTGCAAGGAGGACCCGTTGACGACTTCCCTCGACGCGCCCGCATCCGTCCCGCCGCCCCTGCGCCCCCACCGCATCCCCGCCGACGGCCTCTACGAAGGCCAGCGGATCCTGCTCCGCACCCCGGACGACTGGCCGGACCGGCCCTACGAGCTGTTCGACGTCGTCCCGCAGTCCGCCACCATCGGGGCGGAGGTCCGGGGGCCGGACCTGTCGCGCCCCCTGTCCCCGGCGCTGCGGGCGGAGCTGAACCGGGCCCTGTTGGAGTGGAAGGTGCTGTTCTTCCGCGGACAGCACCTCACGTCGGCCGCGCAGCGTCAATTCGCCGCCAATTGGGGGGAGTTGGAGACCAACCCGCTGCTCGCCCGGGGCGACTCGAAGGAGGTGGTGCGGTTTGACAAGGCGGCCGCCGGCGCTCAGACGTTCGAGAACGTCTGGCACACGGACGTAACCTTCCGCGAACGGCCGGCGATGGGCGCGGTGTTGCAGCTGCGCGAGGTTCCGGCGGCGGGCGGGGACACGATGTGGGCCGACATGGCCGCGGCGTACGACAATTTGCCACTGGAAATCCGGGAGCGGATCGATGGGGCGCGGGCGGTGCACGACTATCTCCCGGGCTTCTCCCGATTCTTCTCCGCGGCCCAACTCGCCCCGTTCCAAGGGGAGTTCCCTCCGGTGGAGCATCCGGTGGTGCGCCGGCACCCGGAGACCGGGCGGCGGATGCTGTTCGTCAACGCGTCGTTCACCACCCGGATCGTGGGGCTGCCGGAGGCGGAGAGCGACCGGCTGCTGCGCCGGTTGTTCCAGCAGGCGCACGTACCGGAGTTCCAGGTGCGGTTCCGCTGGCAAGCCGGGGACGTCGCCTTCTGGGACAACCGCGCCACCCAGCACTACGCGGTCCACGACTACGGCACGCAGCGGCGGCTCGCGGAACGGGTGGCGATCGCCGGGGACCGGCCGTACTGACGGGACGGGACCGGCCGCGCGCAGCGCCGGACCGGTGGCTCAGCGCTCGAAGACCGCCGCCCCGTCCGCGTGGGCGCCGCGCAACAGGGCGGCGCCCAGCGGCGTCAGGGTGTGCAGCACCGCATTGCCCTGGCGCAGGGTGGACAGCAGGCCGGCGTCGCGCAGGACGGTGGCGTGCTGGCTGGCGGAGGCCAGCGACACGTCGACGCGGCGGGCGAGTTCGCTGGTGGTGCAGCCGACGCCGATGCCGTGCAGGATCGCCGAGCGGGTCTGGCCCACCAGCCGGCCCAGCGAGCGGTCGGCCGGGACCGGCGGGGCGAGGCGGGGCGCCGGGTGCTCGACCGGATAGACCAGGACCGGCGTCAGGTCCGGGTTGTGGAAGGTCACCGGGGTGCGGCGGCAGAAGTACGAGGGCAGCAGGAGCAGCCCGCGGCCGCCGAGGTGGAGGTCCCGGTCCACCGGGTAGTCGGCCTCCAGGACGGGCGGGCGCCAGCGCATCATCGGCGGCAGCGACGCCAGCAGCCGGTCCGCGCCGCCGTCCAGCAGGGCCCGGCCGCGGGCGGCCCGGTCGGCCTCTATCCGACTGCGGACGCGGTGCCAGTGGGGGGCGACGGCCGCGTCGTGGTAGCGCTGGAGTATCCCGGCGAGGCGGCCCAGCGCGCGGGTCTCGCCGTCCGCCATGGCGCGTATCCAGGCGGGGAGCGGGCGCCCCTCGGCGGGCACCAGACGGGAGAGTTCGGCGTGCAGCCGGCCGACCGGCGTCTCGCGCAGCGCGGCGAGCGCCTCGCCCATGCCGAGCAGCCCCTCGGCGGGCGTCAGGAAATCCGGGAAATAGCCGCGGGTGGGCACCAGCGGCGCCAGCAGACGCGCTTCGCCATTCAACCTTCCGCGGGTTTCCGATCGCCAACTGCCGAACGTGGAATCGTCGCGTCGGTCACGAAGCCGGTGAAAGCTTAAGACCGTCTCCCACAGCGCATCCGGGCGCGCGGCAATCCGCACGCGGGCCAGATCGAGTCCACTGAAATGGACGCGTAACACCGAACCCCCACTCTTTGGTTATCTCCGTCGGCCCCCGGCACGCCTGAGTATGCACGCAACCACACGCGGTCACCATGCCCTTTTGGCCACAGTTGAAAAGGGTCGCGCGGGGCCCCGCCCGGACGGAATGCTGGAGGCAATTCAACGACGGTGCGCACGGCCCGGATTGCTCGATCCCGTGGGGGGTGATGGGCAAACAACCGGCCGGGCACAGCCCCGTTGAAGGCCGCCTCCCACGCCGACTGGGAGGGCGGCAGCTCCCGAGGGGGGAGTCCGGAGAAAAGCGAGGGCGGCACCCGTGCGCACGGGTGCCGCCCTTGCCGTGCGCCGCCGTTCGCCGACCGGTCCGCGGGGCGCGCCGCCGCCCGGTCGGGCACGGCCGCGGCTTCCGGAACGGCCGACAACCGACCGTGACCCGCGCCACGGAATAGTTCCGATACGGACGGTTCCCGTTCGGACGATTCCGGGACGGGGCATTCCCCCGCGGATGGTTCTCCTTTGGACGTTTTCCGGTGCGGCGTCTTCCGGTTCAAAGGATTCCCGGCCGACGGGTTCCGGTGCCGCTCGGATCACCGGCTCCGACGCTTTTCGGGATTCCGCGCAAGGGCCTCCGGGTCCCTTCTGCGGGGCCGTGTGCCGAAAGCCCCGAAAACGGCGCCCGCTGCGGAGCGGCGGGCCCCGGCGTGGCGGACTGGGCGACCGATGAACCCCGCCCCCCTTGACCCCACGGACCTCGCGCTCGTCCGCCTGCTCCAGCACGACGGACGCACGTCGTACGAGACGCTGGCCGCACGGATCGGGCTCTCCCGGGCCGCCACCCGGGCCCGGGTGCGGCGCCTCCGGGAGGACGGGGTGGTGCGGATCGTCGGCATCGTCCACCCGGCGGTCCTCGGGCGGACGGTCTGCGCGCACGTGGCGCTGGCGGTCAGCTCGGCTTCTTCTGGGCCGGGATCAACTCCTACCAGTTCCCCTGAGCCGCGCCCCGTTCGGTCCTCGGCAACCGCGTCAACGCCCTGTTCACCTGGGCCATGTCCCTGGGCTTCAAGACCGTCAACGGGCTCCTCGGGGTCTTCGCGGTCCTCGCGCCCTTCGAACGGCTCGGCTGGCACCACCCCGGGGCCCCGGGCAAGGTCCTCGCGCCCCTCGTCGTGCTCGGCGTGGCCATCGTGATCGCGGTCACCGGACACGCCACCGGGCCCGGCACGGGGATCGTCCGGCGCCGGTGGCTGGGAAAGATCCGGATGGTCCCGCAGCCCACCCGCGGCCGGGGGCCGAGCCGGCCGCCGCCCGCCCGGGGTGGCCGCATCCGCGCGACCGCCCGAGGAGCACCACGTGACCCACCCCGTATCCCTCACCGTCGCCCGCCTGGACGGCCCGGCCGCCGAACGGGCCGAAGCCGACCTCACGCTCGTCCACGCCGACGCGTTCGCAGAACCGCCGTACCGCGAGACCGGGGACGACGTCCGCGCCGCCTTCCGCCGCTTCCGCGACACCAACCGGAACCCAACGTTCCGCGCCGCGCTGGCCCGCACACCGGACGGCACCCCCGTCGGCATGGCGTACGGCGCCCACCTCGGACCGGGGACCGGCTGGTGGGACGCGCTCACCGCGCCCGTGCCGGACGCCGTGCGCCGCGAGGACGGCCGGCGCACCTTCGGCCTGGTGGAACTGGCCGTGCGCCTGCCGTGGCGCGGCCACGGCGTCGCGCGCCGGCTGCACGAGACCCTCCTCGACGGCCTCGCGGCCGAGCGGGTGGTCCTCCACGTCCACCCGGCGGGCGAGGCCGCCCAGGCCGCCTACCGGTCCTGGGGCTACCGCAAGTTCGGCGAGGCCCGCCCGCGGACCGGCGCCGACCTGCACGACGTGCTGTTCCTCGACCTGAGACGCGGGCCCGCGGGCTGCTCTGGCGGCTCAGCGTGACGGTCGCTGCCGGCAGCTCGACGAAGCGGTCCCCGCCCTCGACGAAGACCAGCACGCCGTTGCGGAGCGTCGTGGTGCGCTTCTCCCCGGTCGCGGCGCCCTGCGCGTCGGTGAAGACCCAGTCGAGGGCGATCGGGGCGAGGTGCTGCTCGGCGGCCGTCGGCCCGTCCACGCTGCGGGCGAGCGCGGAGCCGTCCCCTACGTAGTCGTACGAGCGGGCTAGAGAGGCGACGGACTCGCCCTCGTTGTACCGGGCGATCACGTTTTCTCGATTGGAGATGAACTTGTTGCGAGCTTCGGTCAGCTCTTCTCGGGAACGGCGGGGCACGGCTCCTCGTCAAGCGGTCTAGTGGCGCTAACCTCCACGCACCACTCCAACCCGCCGCCCGGCGGGCGCAGCCACACACAGGACGGCTGCTCGTGGTGGAGCAGGTAGGGCTGTCCGATCCCGTGGACGACGGCCTCGCGCTCCTTGGCGGTGTCAAGCACGCGAGCCCCGATGAAGACCCACTTCGGCATGCCCACGGGGCGCTCACCGGACGCTTCGCGATCGACGGTTCCTTCATCCATGTCATCCCGTTCCAGGTTCTTCTGCTCGACATACGTGGGGGTGCATCTGCTCACGCCTTGCCTCCTCGATGCCTGGACGATGAAGCGGTGAGCCTCTAGTCCACTGCGAGTTGGAGCGTTTCCGGCGCCGCGGAGGCGGACGTTTAGGCGGACGTTTTCGCCCGCCACCACGGCCCGCTCGTTACGGTGGGAGGACCAACCGCAGCCGCAAGGGGAAGCGCATGGTGGGCATCGGTGGCAACAGACTGGCGCAGTTACGGCAGTCCGCGGGGTACACGCAGCAGGCGTTCGTCAAAGCGTTCAGGCACGAAGCCCTACGTCTCGGCATTGATGCATCGTTGAGCGTTCGGCAGCTGCGCCGCTGGGAATGCGAGACCCCTCCGCCTCTGCCCCACCCAAGTCAACAGACCGTCCTGGAAGCAATGTTCGGGGCCCCTCTCTACGAGATGGGGTTCGATGTTCCAGACCATCGCCTGTCGGTGTCCGCGCCGATCGGCGATCCTGAAGGGGTGAATCGGAGGACGTTCGTCGCCGACGCCGGTGTGCTTGCCGCAACGGCTCTGGTGTCTTCTCGGTCAGGACCTCGGATCGGTGTCGGTGACCTCGGCCTGCTGCGCGAGCGACTCGACGGTCTGTACCAGACAGACCACAGCGAGGGCAGCGTGCCGGCCATGGCCAAAGCGCGCCGGATCGAGAACGAGATCACGGGAGCGCTCAGCACGGCTTCGTACACCAGCCGCGTCGGTCGCGCGCTTCAGACGATGCTGGCCGAGCTGCACGGGCACCGAGCTTGGTACGGCTACGACGGTGGGCGCATCGCCGAGGGGCGAGCGGCATGCATGGAAGCTCTGGCCGCGGCCCAGCTCGTCGACAGCCCCCTCCTTCAAGTCTCCGTCCTGGAAACGCTCGTGCTGCTCACCATCAGGGCCGAACGGGCATGGGAAGCCGCGAGCGCCGTCGAGAACGCCTACCGGCTCGCCCAACGCGCCGGTGCCGGGCACACCGTGCACCTAGTGATCGCACTGCGTGCCGCCAACGTGGCCACCCATGTGGGAGACCTGTCCGGAGCGCGCCGTGCCTTGAGCCGTGCCGTCAGCCACCAGGGCCGAGTCGATGCGGACACCGAGGTACCCAACTGGGCCCAGTTCGTCGGGCCGTTCGAGGTGGACTACGCCACGGCAGACATGTATGTCCGGGCGGAGCAACCCAAGCGCGCCGTTCCCTTTCTGCGTGCTGCGGTGACCGGTATCGGTGGTGACCTGCTCCGCAACAGCGCCTCGTACCGCGTAAAACTCGCGGGTGTACTCCTTGAGGCGGGGGAAGCCGAGGAGGCATGCGCCGAGATGGCCACCGCACTTCAGGTGTGCGGAGGGATCTCGTCGCCGCGGTTGCTGGACAAGATTCGGAAGTTCCAGCGCGCCGTCGCCGTAATCGACACGGCGGTCGCCCGCGAGTGCGGCGACCGCATCCGCGAGACCGTCTGAGGGGCACCACATGACCCAACCCGAAGGCATCACCGTCGCACGCCTGGACGGCCCGGCGGCGGAGCAGGCCGAAGGTGACTTCACGCTCGTCTACGCCGAGGTATTCGCCGAGCCGCCCTACTGCGAGACCGAGGATGACGTCGTGGCCACCTTCCGGCGATTCCGCTCCCAGACACGGAAACGCGCCTTCCGGGCTGCCCTGGCCCGCACACCCGACGGCACGCCCGTCGGCATGGCCTACGGCTGTCCCCTCGGGCCGAAGACTGGCTGGTGGGACTCGCTCACCGAGCCCCTGTCCGCCGAGATGCGCCGCGAGGACGGCCACCGCACCTTCGGCCTGATGGAGTTGGCCGTGCGCCCGCCTTGGCGCCGGTGCGGCATCGCGCGCCAGCTGCACGAATCACTTCTTGACGGGATCGAGGCCGAGCGTGTGGTGCTCAACGTCCATCCGGCGAGCGAGGCAGCGCGGGCGGCCTACCGGTCGTGGGGCTACCGCAAGGTCGGTGATGCTCCCCCGTGGGCCGGTGCCGATCTCCACGACGTCATGGTTCTCGACTTGCCCCACCCGCCGGCGTAGGTCGGCACCGCACCTCACAGCACCCGCAACAGATACGCCCCGGCCCGCCGCTCATCGCGACGGGCCGGGGCTTCGTGTGCCCTGTCCCCGCACCCCAGGGCACAACCAGGGCACAAGGACCAGGAACCCCCCGGAGAACTACGACAATCACTGCGAGTAGTTTTTGCAGGTCAAAGCCATGATCTAAGAGTTCCCGCAGCCCACAAAACCGAGGGCGGCACCTCCGCACAGGTGCCGCCCTCGTGGGGTTCCGGAGCAAGTGGCGGGCTTGAGGGTCGAAGGGCGTGCCCGCCGCCGGTTCCGGGGGTGTGGGGGCTCGCGCCCCGGGGGTCAGCGGCTGTCGCTGCCCTGGGACTCGGCCGCCGCGCGGCCCGCTTCCAGTCGTGCGACCGGGATGCGGAACGGCGAGCAGGAGACGTAGTCCAGGCCGACCTCGTGGAAGAAGTGGACCGACTCCGGGTCACCGCCGTGCTCGCCGCAGACGCCGAGTTTGAGGTCGGGGCGGGTGGCCCGGCCGGCCGCCGCGGCGCTGCGGACCAGGGAGCCCACGCCGTCCTTGTCGATGGTCTCGAAGGGGCTGACGCCGAAGATGCCCTTCTCCAGGTACGCGGTGAAGAAGCTGGCCTCCACGTCGTCCCGGGAGAAGCCCCAGACGGTCTGGGTGAGGTCGTTGGTGCCGAAGGAGAAGAAGTCCGCGGACTCGGCGATCTGACCGGCCGTGAGGGCGGCCCGGGGCAGTTCGATCATGGTGCCGAGGGTGAGCTTGAGGCTGACGCCGCGGGCCTGCTCGACCTCGGCGATGACCTGCTCGGCCTCCTCGCGGACGATCTCCAGCTCCTGGACGGTGCCGACCAGCGGGATCATGATCTCCGCCCGCGGGTCGCCCTTGGCGTTCTTGCGTTCGGCGGCGGCCTCGGCGATGGCCCGCACCTGCATGGCGAACAGGCCGGGGATGACCAGGCCCAGGCGGACGCCGCGCAGGCCCAGCATCGGGTTCTGCTCGTGCAGCTTGTGCACGGCCTGGAGGAGGCGCAGGTCGTTCTCGTGCGGCTCCTTGCGGGCCTCGGCGAGCGCGACCCGCACCGACAGGTCGGTGATGTCGGGCAGGAACTCGTGCAGCGGCGGGTCCAGCAGGCGGACGGTCACCGGCAGGCCGTCCATCGCCTCGAACAGCTCGATGAAGTCGGCCTTCTGGAGCGGCAGCAGCTCGGCGAGGGCGGCTTCCTTGTCGGCGTCGCTGTCGGCCAGGATCAGGCGCTCGACCATCTCCCGGCGCTCGCCGAGGAACATGTGCTCGGTGCGGCACAGGCCGATGCCCTGGGCACCGAACCGGCGGGCGCGGGCGGCGTCCTCGGCGTTGTCGGCGTTGGCCCGCACGCGCAGCCGGCGCACCCGGTCCGCGTACGCCATGACCCGGTGGACGGCCTTGACCAGCTCGTCGGCGTCCTCGGCGCCGGCGTGCATCCGGCCCTCGAAGTACTCGACGACCGGGGACGGCACGACCGGGACCTCACCGACGTAGACCTTGCCGGTGGAGCCGTCGATGGAGACGACGTCCCCCTCCTCGATGACGGTGCCGTCCTTGGTGGTCAGCTTGCGGGTCTTGGTGTCGACCTCCAGCTCCTCGGCGCCGCAGACGCAGGTCTTGCCCATGCCGCGGGCGACGACGGCGGCGTGCGAGGTCTTGCCGCCGCGCGAGGTGAGGATGCCCTCGGCGGCGATCATGCCGTTGAGGTCGTCGGGGTTGGTCTCGCGGCGGATCAGGATGACCTTCTCGCCGGAGCGCGACCACTTGACGGCCGTGTAGGAGTCGAAGACGGCCTTGCCGACCGCCGCGCCCGGGGAGGCGGCGATGCCGCGGCCGATCAGCTCGGACTTCGCGTCCAGGTCGAAGCGGGGGAACATCAGCTGCGCCAGCTGGCCGCCGGTGACCCGCTGGAGCGCCTCGGCCTCGTCGATCAGGCCCTGGTCGACGAGCTGGGTGGCGATCCGGAAGGCGGCACCGGCGGTGCGCTTGCCGACCCGGGTCTGGAGCATCCACAGCTTGCCGCGCTCGATGGTGAACTCGATGTCGCACAGGTCCTTGTAGTGCGTTTCGAGCGTCTCCATGATCTGCATCAGCTCGTCGTACGACGCCTGGTCGATCGACTCCAGGTCCGCGAGCGGGACCGTGTTGCGGATGCCGGCGACGACGTCCTCGCCCTGCGCGTTCTGCAGGTAGTCGCCGTAGACGCCCTGGTGGCCACTGGCCGGGTCGCGGGTGAAGGCGACGCCGGTGCCGGAGTCGGGGCCGAGGTTGCCGAAGACCATGGAGCAGACGTTGACCGCGGTGCCGAGGTCGCCGGGGATGCGCTCCTGACGGCGGTAGAGCTTGGCGCGGTCGGTGTTCCAGGAGTCGAAGACCGCACGGACGGCGAGGTCCATCTGCTCGCGCGGGTCCTGCGGGAAGTCCCGGCCGGTCTCCTTGGTGACGATCTGCTGGAAGCGCTCGACCAGCGTCTTGAGGTCGGCGGCGTCCAGGTCGACGTCGACGGTGACGCCCTTGGCGTGCTTGGCGTCCTCCAGGGCCTCCTCGAAGAGGTCGCCGTCGACGCCGAGCACGGTCTTGCCGAACATCTGGATCAGGCGGCGGTAGGAGTCCCACGCGAACCGCTCGTCGCCGGCCTGCGCGGCGAGGCCGGAAACCGACGCATCGGAGAGGCCGATGTTGAGGACGGTGTCCATCATGCCGGGCATGGAGAACTTCGCCCCGGAACGCACCGAAACCAGCAGGGGGTCGTCGGCCTGGCCGAGCTTCTTGCCCATCTTCCGCTCAAGGGCGTCGAGGTGGTCGGAGACCTCGGCACGGAGTGCCGCGGGCTCGCTGCCGCTCTCCAGGTAGACCTTGCAGGCTTCCGTGGTGATCGTGAAGCCGGGCGGGACGGGAAGTCCCAGGTTGGTCATCTCCGCGAGGTTGGCGCCCTTGCCACCGAGGAGGTCTTTGAGGTCCTTGTTGCCCTCGGTGAAGTCGTAGACGAACTTCACGGAAGAAGACGCGCTTACGTGGGGATCTTGTGTTTCCGGCACGGGTCTGACTCCTCGCCGACGGGCTGCCCTGACGGCGAGGAACATACCCAGATCGAAGGCGTATGGGTACGTCCACTTGGTCGACATACGTGCGTAACCCGGCGTCCGCCAGTAGATCGAAAGTGATCATGCATTTCGACCATCGTTTACTACCTGAATGCATCACTGCGCTCCGCAGTCATCAGGGCCGGAACCATTACGGAGCGCGCACTTTCACTTGATGGATTGAACGGATGGCGAGTGGCACCGGGTGCCACCTTTGCGAGAGGTGGAGCCCACCCTTCAGTGCTCATATGAGCGCAACCCCTATCAGGGGTGGCGAGAATCACGCGCTCATGTGTGACGCCGGCCCATCATTTGGACCCTCTTCCGCGATGTGATCAAGGAACGCGACGACCGGATCACGGGCCCTTTTCCGTACCGCGGACAGATCGGCGCACTATTCGGCCACCCGCCGCTGCGGATCGACGCCGGCGCGCACCACGAGCGCCGGACCGCCCCCGGCGCACCGGGCTCGCAGCGCCCCGGTCAGCAGCTCCGGACGGCGCCGCACGCCCCGCGACCGGCCGAGGGCGAACATCGGCGGGGCGACCTCGCTACGGGCCAGCTCGCGGGCACCGGACGGCACCCGTCGGCACCCTCGTGGAACGGGAACCACGGCTCGGGCCCCAACCCGTTCCGGAACGCCGGTGGGCGGCCGGCTCCCACCCCGTGCGACGCGGGGGCCGGTTCGAGGCCCCCCCAGGCACGGCGGCCGGCGCCCGCGCACCGAGGCAGCTGCCCGGCACCGCCGTCCGGGCGCTGCGGGCGGCGGTGCAGCAGCGCCCGCACCGCCCGGATCCACGCGGTGCGGCGGGCCGGCGACCAGGGCACGCCCGGCGGCGGTATCAGGCCATAGTTCGCCGCGGGCGGGAACGCCGCTACGACGTCCGGGGTCGTATACCGGCGGACGCCGGGAGCCCTCGCCCGTGGCGGCTCCGGTCAGCCGCCGGAGGTGTCCAGCTCGGCGTCCTCACCGACGCCGGCGCAGTCGTACGGGTCGCGCAGCCAGCCGTCCGGGAGCACCACGCGGTTGTTGCCGGAGGTCCGGCCGCGCGGGCCGTCGGCGCCGACCGGCCAGGGCTGGTCGAGGTCGAGCTCGTGCAGCCCCTCGGAGAGTTCGGCCAGCGACGAGCTGATCGCCAGCCGCTTGCGCATCTCGGAGCCGACCGCGAAGCCCTTGAGGTACCAGGCGACGTGCTTGCGGAAATCGATCACGCCGCGGGCCTCGTCGCCCAGCCACTCGCCGAGCAGGGTGGCGTGCCGCACCATCACGGCCGCGACCTCGCGCAGGTCGGGGGCCTTGGGGGCGCCGGTGCCCTCGAAGGCGGCGACCAGGTCGCCGAAGAGCCAGGGCCGCCCCAGGCAGCCGCGGCCGACCACGACGCCGTCGCAGCCGGTCTGGCGCATCATCCTCGCCGCGTCGTCGGCCGACCAGATGTCGCCGTTGCCGAGCACCGGGATCTCCGGGACGTGCTCCTTCAGGCGGGCGATGGCGTCCCAGTCGGCGGTGCCGCCGTAGTGCTGGGCGGTGGTGCGGCCGTGCAGCGCGATGGCGGTGACGCCCTCCTCGACGGCGATCCGGCCGGCGTCGAGGAAGGTGAGGTGGTCGTCGTCGATGCCCTTGCGCATCTTCATCGTCACCGGCAGCGCACCGGCGCCGGTGACCGCCTCACGGAGGATGGCGCGCAGCAGGGGCCGCTTGTACGGCAGGGCGGAGCCGCCGCCCTTGCGGGTCACCTTGGGGACCGGGCAGCCGAAATTGAGGTCGATGTGGTCGGCCAGGTCCTCTTCGACGATCATGCGCACGGCCTTGCCGACGGTGACCGGGTCGACGCCGTACAGCTGGATCGACCGCGGACGCTCGCTGGCGTCGAAGTGGATCAGCTGCATGGTCTTCTCGTTGCGCTCGACCAGGGCCCGAGTGGTGATCATCTCGCTGACGAAGAGGCCCTTGCCGCCGCTGAACTCCCGGCACAGCGTCCGGAACGGGGCGTTGGTGATGCCGGCCATGGGTGCCAGGACCACGGGGGGCTGCACCGTGTGCGGGCCGATCTGCAGCGAACTCATGGCCCCCATTGTCCCGCACCCGGCCGGGCACCCCGCCGCGGGCCGTCCGGCCCGGATCGTTGTAGCGTTCAACCATGCCTGACCTCAGCCGTCGGCGGCGTCTGCTCGTCCTGGCGATCTGCTGTATGAGCCTGCTGATCGTCAGTCTCGACAACACCGTCCTCAACGTCGCCCTGCCCTCGATGCAGCACGAACTGGGCGCCTCGATCTCCGGCATGCAGTGGACGATCGACGCCTACACCCTGGTGCTGGCCTCGCTGCTGATGCTCGCCGGCTCGACCGCGGACCGCCTGGGCCGGCGCCGGGTCTTCACCGCCGGTCTGGTGGTCTTCTCCCTCGGCTCGCTGCTGTGCAGCCTGGCGCCCGACCTGGGGTGGCTGGTGGCGTTCCGGATGGTGCAGGCGGTCGGCGGCTCGATGCTCAACCCGGTCGCCATGTCGATCATCACCAACACCTTCACCGACCCCCGGGAGCGAGCCCGCGCCATCGGGGTGTGGGGCGGGGTGGTCGGCATCAGCATGGCCGCCGGGCCGGTGATCGGCGGGCTGCTGGTGCAGAGCGTCGGCTGGCGCTCGATCTTCTGGATCAACGTCCCGATCGGCGCCCTGGCGCTCTTCCTCACCTTCCGTTACGTGCCCGAGTCCCGCGCCCCGCGCCCGCACCGGGTCGATCCGGTGGGCCAGCTGCTGGTGATCGCGCTGCTCGGCTCGCTGACGTACGCGATCATCGAGGCCCCGGAGGCCGGCTGGACCTCGGCGGAGATCCTGGCGTTCACGGTGGTGGCCCTGGTCTCCCTGGTCACCCTGATCGGCTACGAGCGGCGCCGCCGGGAACCACTGATCGACCTGCGGTTCTTCCACAGCGCGCCGTTCGCCGGCGCGACGGTGATAGCGGTCTGCGCGTTCGCCGCGCTGAGCGGCTTCCTGTTCGTCAACACCCTCTACCTCCAGAACATCCGCGGCCTGTCCGCGCTGAACGCCGGCCTGTACATGCTGCCGATGGCGGGCATGACGCTGGTCTGCGCGCCGCTGTCCGGGCGGCTGGTCGCCAGTCGGGGCGCGCGCCTGCCGCTGCTGCTGGCCGGCTGCGCGATGGCGACCAGCGGCGCCCTCTTCGCGGCCTTCAACACCGCCTCGGCGACCGGTCTGCTGTTCACCGGATACGTCCTGTTCGGCATCGGATTCGGCCTGGTCAACGCCCCCATCACCAACACCGCGGTGTCCGGCATGCCCCGCACCCAGGCGGGCGTCGCGGCGGCCGTGGCCTCCACCAGCCGGCAGGTCGGCGGGTCGCTGGGCGTCGCGGTGATCGGCGCCGTACTGGCGGGCGGGGCGCACGCCGGCGCCACCCGCCCGGAGTTCCTGGCCGCGGCCCACCCGGCCTGGTGGATCATCACGGGCTGCGGCGGCGCCATCTTCTTCCTCGGCGCGCTCACCACCGGGCCCTGGGCCGCCGCCACCGCCCGGCGCACCGCCGCCCTCTTCACGGACGAGGCGCCGCAGGACCACCACCGGGCGCGCGCCGGTTCGTGACGGGCGCGGGCGCCGGGCTCCCGGCTCCGGCTACGCCGGCGGCGCGCCGGCTCCCGCGGCCGCCGGCCGGGCTCCGGGCCGCTTCCGCGCCAGTTCCGCCAGCTCCGTCAGGCGCGCCCGGGACGTGTCGTCCACCGGCGTGTACGTGAGCACCTTCGGGCCGGGGTTGGGGCCCGTCCACAGGTTGGTGCCGGTCAGCTGGAGGACGCCGACGACCGGGTGCCGGAACACCTTGACCGCGCTGGTGGCCCGCTCGACCTCGTGCTCGGCCCACAGCGCGCGGAACTCCGGCGACGCCTCCGTCAACCGGGCCACCAGCGCCTTCCACCCCGGCTCCGCGATGTGCTCGGCCATCGAGGCCCGGAACTTCGCGGTCATCGTGCGGACCGTGGCCTCCCGGTCGACCAGGCTCGCCCGCCAGCCGGGGTGGGTGAACGCCAGCCACATGCAGTTGCGGTCCTCGTCGGGCAGCGCGTCCAGGTCGCACAGCAACTGCCCGTACGTGGCGTTGTAGGCGAGGATGTCGAACCGGCTGTTCTGGACGACGGCCGGATACGGCTCCAGCCCGTCGAGGATGTCCCGCAGCGCCCGGGGGACGCCGGTGCACTCCTTGCCCGGCAGCGGATCGACCGCCCCGGCCAGGGCGAAGAGGTGGCTGCGCTCGGCGCGGTCCAGTTGCAGGGCCCGGGCGACCGCGTCCAGCACCTGCGGGGAGACGTGGATGTCCCGGCCCTGCTCCAACCACGTGTACCAGGTGACGCCCACGGCTCCGAGGTGCGCGACCTCCTCGCGGCGCAGCCCCGGCGTGCGGCGGCGGCTGCCGCGCGGCAGCCCGACCTGCTCGGGGGTGATCCGCTCGCGCCGGCTGCGCAGGAATGCCGCCAGCTCGGCCCGTCGGACCGCGTCGTCGGCCCGGTGCCCCGCGCCGCCCGCCGGCCGCGGCCCCTTCGGCCTGGTCGTCCCGCTCGTGCGCGCCGCCCCGGCGAGCTCGGTCACGTCCACTGTCATGGGACCAGCGTGCCCCAGACCGCAGCCGGTTGCCAGGTAGCACCAATACCAGGATAAGGACACTCTGGTACCTGGTTGAGCGGCGCACGATGCTCGTCTGCGTGAGCGAAACCCCGATAGCGTCCCCCGCCCCACCGGCCCCGTCCACCACCCGGACCACCGCGGTCCCGCCCCGTCCGGCGCCCGCCCCGCTGCTGACCCCGCTGGGCCTGCTGACCGTGCTGCTGGGCGCGGCCCTCCCCCTGATCGACTTCTTCATCGTCAACGTCGCGCTGCCGACCATCGACCGCGACCTGGACGCCGGCCCGGCGACGCTGGAGATGGTGGTGGCCGGATACGGCGTCGCCTACGCCACCTTGCTGGTGCTCGGCGGGCGGCTCGGTGACATGGCCGGGCGGCGCCGGCTGTTCCTGTGGGGACTGGCCGCCTTCGGCCTGACCTCGCTCGCCTGCGGGCTGGCCCCCGACGCCTGGACCCTGGTGGCCGCCCGGGTCGCCCAGGGCGCGGCGGCCGCACTGTTGCTGCCGCAGGTGCTGGCCACCATCCAGGCCGCCACCACCGGCAAGCGGCGCGCGAAGGCCGTCAGCCTGTACGGCGGCACGGCCGGGGTCTCCAGCGCCGTCGGCCAGGTGCTCGGCGGGCTGCTGGTCTCGGTGAACCTGGCGGGCAGCGGCTGGCGCGCGGTGTTCCTGGTGAACGTCCCGATCGCGGCCGTGGCCTGGCTGCTCGCGGCCCGCACCGTGCCGGAGAGCCGCTCCCCGCACCCCAGCCGGGTGGACGGCCTCGGCACCGCGCTGCTCGCCACCGCACTGATCACTCTGCTGCTGCCGCTGACCGAGGGCCGCGCCGCCGGCTGGCCGCTGTGGTCCTGGCTGCTGCTGGCCGTGTTCCCGTTCGCCGCCGTGGCGTTCGTGGCCGTGGAGCGCCGCGCCGAACGCACCGGCCGCACCCCGCTGGTGCCGCCCTCGCTGTTCCGCCTCCCCTCCGTCCGCAGCGGACTGACCATGATCGTCCCGTTCTCGCTGGGCTTCGGCGGGTTCATGTTCGTGGTGGCGGTCGCCCTACAGAGCGGGCTGCACTACGGGCCGTTGGCCGCGGGCATCTCCCTGGCCCCGCTCTGCGTCGCCTTCTTCGCCGCCTCGCTGGCCGGCCCCCGACTGGTGCAGCGCTTCGGGCGCAAGGTGGTCGTCACCGGCTCGCTGGTCCAGGGCGCCGGCCTGCTCCTCCTGGCGCTGACCGTCCACGCGGACTGGCCCGGCATCCCGGTCGCCGCCCTCGCCCCGAGCATGACCGTGCTGGGCGCCGGCCAGGGACTGGTGCTGCCGGTGCTGATGCGGATCGTGCTGAGCGAACTGCCGGCGACGCAGGCGGGGGTCGGCGGCGGCGTGATGGTGACCACCCAGCAGTCGGGGCTGGCCCTGGGCGTGGCGACGCTCGGCACGCTGTTCCTCTCCCTGCTGCCCACCACCGGGATCCGGGACGCGTTCCTCGCCGCCGTGCTCACCCAGTTGGCGATCGTCGCGGGCACCACCCTGCTCGGCCTCCGCCTCCCCCGCACCCTGCGCTGACCTGCGTTGACACCCCACCGCTGCACCACCGCGGGCGCGCTCCGCCCGCACACCCCCACCCTTACGAATGACAAATATTGAAATCTGTCAGCCGTCATGCGAAGGTGGATACCGGCACGGCGCGCCCCGGCACGCCGGCCGCACCTTCCCCTCCCCACCCAGGAGCACGACGTGCAGACCCGCACCCTCGGCACCAGCGGCCCGCAGACCTCCGCCCTCGGCCTCGGCTGCATGGGCATGTCCGCCCTCTACGGCGACGCCGACCGCACCGAATCCCTCGCCACCGTCCACGCCGCCCTCGACGCGGGCATCACCCTGCTCGACACCGGCGACTTCTACGGCATGGGCCACAACGAACTCCTCATCAACGAAGCCCTCCGCACGGCCCCCGCCGCCGCCCGCGAAAAAGCCCTCATCAGCGTGAAGTTCGGCGCCCTGCGCACCGTCGAGGGCGGCTTCAGCGGCTACGACGGCCGCCCCGCCGCGGTGAAGAACTTCGCCGCCTACTCCCTCCAGCGGCTGGGCACCGACCACATCGACATCTACCGGATCGCCCGCGTCGACCCGGACGTCCCGATCGAGGAGACCGTCGGCGCCATCGCCGAACTCGTCGAAGCCGGCCACGTCCGCCACATCGGCCTCTCCGAGGTGGGCGCGGAGACCCTCCGCCGCGCCGCCGCCGTCGCCCCGATCTCCGACCTCCAGATCGAGTACTCCCTGCTCTCCCGCGGCATCGAGGACGCGATCCTGCCCACCGCCCGCCAGCTCGGCATCGGCATCACCGCGTACGGCGTACTGTCCCGCGGCCTGATCAGCGGCCACTTCAGCCGCGACCGCCAGCTGGCCGCCAACGACTTCCGCGGCATGTCCCCCCGCTTCCAGGGCGACAACCTCACCCGCAACCTCGACCTCGTCGACGCCCTCCGCGCGATCGCCGACGCGAAGGGCATCACGGTCGCCCAGACCGCCATCGCCTGGGTCCTCTCCCGCGGCGAGGACATCGTCCCCCTGATCGGCGCCCGCCGCCGCGACCGCCTGACCGAGGCCCTCGGCGCCCTCGACACCCCCCTGGACGCCACCGACCTCACCGCCATCGAACGCGCCATCCCCGCCGGCGCCGCCGCCGGCGACCGCTACCCGGCCTCACAAATGGCCCACCTCGACAGCGAAAACTAACGGTTCGAACGTCGCCGGCCGTCCGCTGCGCTTGGTTGGCTTCCCACGTTGTCGGCGTTCCCGCCGTGGGGGTTTCTGTTTGCGCCTGCGGCGCGGGGCCGCTGCGCGGGGCGGCATCGTACGTCGTCGGCTGTCCCGCCGTGGGGGTTTCTGTTTGCGCCTGCGGCGCGGGGCCGCTGCGCGGGGCGGCATCGCACGTCTCCGGCTGTCCCGCCGTGGGGGTTTCTGTTTGCGCCTGCGGCGCGGGGCCGCTGCGCGGGGCGTCGTCGTACGTCGTCGGCTGT
>NZ_JBJMAB010000068.1:0-21367 GCF_045799175.1 Streptomyces sp. VTCC 41912 | reverse complement strand
ATCAGCCACTGGTTCACGCCCTGCCCCCTTCTTCGGTCTGGCGGGTGGCGCGGCCGATGGCGATCGTGGTGACCGTTCCCCCCACGGCGAAGAGCAGACCGATGAACAGCGTCTTGGCCGCCGCCCGGCCCGCCCCTTGCTCCACAGCCACCGAAGCGGCGATCAGCGGCACCCCGGCGACGGACGCCGGGGCCAGCGCGTGCAACCGCATCAGGCTGCCGCGCAGCCGCAACACCGCGACCGCGGACAGCAGCATGCAGCCCACACCGGACCACAGCAGCACCAGCACAATCACGTGATGCGGCGTCAATCCTTGCTCCTTCCCGCACGATGTGTCGCAGCTGGCCGGGCGGTCGTCAGCCCCCGGGCGTGGAACCGCGCATTTCGTGCCGTTGCCCGGAGACGAAGCGGGTGAAGACGAGAGTGCCGGCAGGTGCCAGGACGGCCAGCATCAACGCGAGGTCCTGGTAGGAGGATCGCCCGTAGACCTGGGGCAGCAGCAGGAACACCGCGCCGACCACCCCCGACAGCAGCGACGCCCCGATCAGGCGGCGCACCGCGCTGCCCCGTGCCGCCACCCACAGGCACCCCGGCGTCGGAACCGTGAGCAGGATCAGAGCCGCCGCCGTCCAGGCGTTCATCGCGCGTCGTCCGCCCGGGCCACAGCCTCCTCGACCGGCCCCACACCGACACGCAGGGCATGGACAAGAACCTCGCCGTCGCCCGGAACGTCGATCACGCAGGTCTCCGGCGAGGCGCCGAGCAGCGTGCCGGCCCAGCCGGCGGAGGCCCCAGGCCGCAGCCGCACGCGCCGCACGATCCCGCCTGCCGGGTCGGTCGCGACGGCGCTGACCAGCGTGGCCAGCCCGCGCACGACCGAACCCGGCAGCGCAAGGAGCGCGCGCGGCGCGCCACGGCATCCTCGGACGCGGCCGCCGGCGGCCAGGCGCATCCTGCGGGCCGCGACCGCCCCGCCCAGCGCGGCAAGGACAGCCACCAGCATCTCGACGGGCGACACGGAGCTGATGAACACCACCGTCAGCCCGGTCAGCACCGCCCACCACACCACGATCTCGAGCGGAGCGAGCATCTCCCACCTCCCGTCACCTGTGAGCATGGTCCACCGCGGCTCGCCAGGGCGGACGGCACGACCAGGGCCACCCGCCCGGCCCAACACGGTGCCGTGGCCAATCCGACGGCTCCGACGGCGGCGGCAGCGGTCCGCAAGCCCGGCGGGCTCCAGCGGGCGTCGGAAAGCAAGAGGAGGCGCGGAGCGACGGAGCCTGCGGACGGCGGGAGTTGCGGTGGCAGCGGCACCGGCGAGGGGGATGGCCTGGAAGCGAAGTAGCGCCCGGCCGGATTGCGTCCCATCACGGGGGCCGGGGCTCCCCCACGCGCTCCACTCCGGCGCGGGCTGAGGACAGCCCAGTCTGTCCGAGGGACGGAATGCTCACCTCTTGCGAGGGAGAGCAGGGGCTCCGCGACGAGGTACTACGGCGTCTATCCGGTCTGCTCGCAGGCTAGGGCGAGCCGGGCGCCGGTCTCCACCAGGCTGCGGGTCGAGAGTCGGGCTCAAGGGGCGACCGGCAGCGACCACCAATTCCACGAGGTCCGGTAGCAACAGGTCCGCGGCCGCCCGGGCGCGGCAGCCGGACCCACTGCGGGGCCCCCGGCCAGGGGCCGGCGGCCGGATCCTGGGCAGGGCGAGCCGCGGGACGACGGTGTGCCGGCCACGGAGCGGCGCTCCATCCAGAGCGAGCGACCTGGCAGTTCTTCGGCTCGGCTGACGTCCTCGGCGTTAGCAGCGTGGTCTCCAATAAAGACGCCGACCGGCGGATGGACCCCGGCAGGGGAAGTGTCGAGGGTCGCTGGCGGTGCGCCTAGGCCCACACGTCTGGGCCACCGCCGCGCCACTCAATCAGGTCCGGCTCGTCCATGGTCATCTCGTCCGGGTTGAGCCCAGCTCGCCTTAGCACGTCCTCGACATCGCGTAGAGACCGGGCGACACCGACGGGCTCACCGAGGATCGTCATCAGCCGTCCACCCTCCTGCAGCGGGTGCACGATGAGAGGCGCGTACTTCACACCTCCAGTTTGCGCGCTGGCTCCGGTGGACGACGCCGTCTAGTCGGCAGGACCGGTCCTCCGGCGGCAGCGCCGCGGCATCCGATGCAGACGACCGCCGGCACCATTCCAGCAATTCCTCGTTGCTCCCGGAGACGCGGAAAGACGACCGAACACGACAGGCGACGGCCAAACCGGGAGCCCGGCCGGCTGGACGCGTGCGGGCGTGCACCATCAGCGCCCTGCCCGGCCAGTGCATTCCCACGACCGTGTGAGTGGCAGCTGCCCCTGACGTTGTGCCATCCCCGTACACGTGCGGGTGATCTGCGAGGCCGCGGCCCAGGGTGTGCCCCTCACGGACGCAGGTTCGCGGACCGTCACCCGCACTGGATACCAATGCCCTGCGCCGTGCCCGCCAAAGATGATCATCACCCACTACGCAGGAGGCAGCAGTGTCTCCCATCGAACTCACTGACCTGGACGACCTCATCGGTCGGCTCGACGAGCGCATCACCGGGGCTGAACTGCCCTGCGCCGCGACGGACCCCAGGTCGAGGCCCTGGGGAGGTGGAGTGCTCCGGCTGGGGGAGCGGGCATCAGGATGACGGATGCCAGGGCATGCGAGGTCCCCCGTGGACTTCGTCGTCTGCCGCCGCTGCGCTGGGAAGCCGGAAATGCTGCCCGCTGACGGCATGGCTGCGGCCGCCTATGCAGGCCGTCCAGTATCCAGGACACATGTCCCTTCAACACCCGGTCGACCGCGGCGGCAGCGAACGGGGCCGGTTCGCCGAACTCGCCGAGAGAGCCTCGAACTTGACCAGTTCGCCGCTCTTCTTCACGTTCTGCCTTGTCTTGGTCGCCTTTTTCATCGCCGTCCACCTTGCCCACCTGTCTTTGGCCGTGCAACTGCTAGCAGGCGACCTCATGACCGCGGTGACCCTGCTGCTCCTGGCACTGCTGAAAAACTCCGAGCTGCGTGCCGAACACGCGATCCAACGCAAACTCGATGCCTTGGCCGCTGCGCTCCTGGAGTCCGTCGAAGATCAAAGTGGTCAAGCGGCGGAGGACCTCAAGAAGGTGATCCGCATGGAGGAGGAGACCTAGCCAGCATCGCGGACTCTGCGCGCCGTCGCGGGGGCACAGTCGCCAGGGTCAAACAGCGGAGCGGCCCACCGCACTGTCACACGCTGGGCCAGGGCCGTGAAGACGTAGATGGCCCGTTCTTGGTAGCGCTACGGCCCCCGGGCGGAGAGATCTGGAGTGATCACGGTGAAGTTTCTGCTCATGCCGCCAGGACGCCGCGACGCGGCGGCGCCCGGCCAGGGCCGAGGCTTCCCGGTGTCCGGGTGCGGTCGCCAACCGGTCGGGTGACAGTCCGCTGCGGCGCCGGACGCCGGCTGGGTCTGGGGGAACCCCTTCCCGTTGGGACGGGAGAGACCCGCCCGCACAGACCTGGAGGCGACGATGGGGCACGGCGGAAACGTGATCGACGAGCTGATGGCTGACCACCGCGAGGTGGAGGAGATGTTCGCCCGGATCCAGGCCATGACCGCCGGCGGCCAGCAGCTGCGCGATGTGGTCGACGAGGTGACGATCGAGCTGGTGCGCCACTCGGTGGCCGAGGAGCAGTACCTGTACCCGGCGGTCCGTGAGCACATCCAGGGCGGTGACCGGCTCGCGGACAAGGAGATCGCCGACCATGGCCGGGTCGAGGAGATCCTCAAGCAGCTGGAGCAGATGGACATCGCCGACGCGCAGATGAGCAAGGTGCTGCAGCGGCTCATGGACGAGGTCGCCGCCCACGTCCAGGACGAGGAGAACAGCCTGTTCCCGATGCTGCGCCAGGCATGTACCACGGAGCAGCTCGACGACCTCGGGGACAAGATCCGCCGAGCCAAATCCATGGCGCCCACCCGCCCGCATCCCGCCGCCCCCGACTCCCCGATGGCCAGCAAGCTGCTCGCCCCGGGTGCCGGCCTGGTCGACCGGGCCCGCGACTTCGTCAGCGGCCGCGGCAAGTCCTGACCCCACCGGGCCTGCGGCAGGTGACTTCCAAGACTGGGGCCGGTCCGTTCGCGGCCGTTCCGGCCCCAGTGCCCGATCGGGCAGCGTGATACGGGTCATTCCGTGGGCGGCAGGCGGCCGCCTACACTGGTCGGCCACCGGCGGGGCAGCGCGGCCTCGCACCTGAGGCTCGCGCTGTCGGCCACCGGCCATCGGCGAGCACCTTCCCGAGGGATCGATCCGTGCCCGACCTGACACCAGTCATAGCCGCCTGCACCCGCTGGCTCCTGAACGCCTACCCGCCCCCGGCCGGTGCCTTCAGCCGCGCCCTGGCCGAGAGCCAGGCACACCAGGCCGCCGTTCTCGCCGCCGCTCTGCGCTATCCCACCGACTTGGACGTCCAGCTCTTGGACCTACTCGGCCCCGGCGGAGCGAACCGGCTCGACGGGCTCACCAGCATCGCCCCCCGCCCTGACGACACGGCCTGGCGCAGCTGGGTCGACGAGACGGTCGTCAGCTGGGCCGCCTGCCTGCTGGCCGACCCCGCCCTGGCCGCGCATGCCCACCAAGCGCTGGCCGCAACCGAGCACCACACCGAGACCGGCGTCCTGCGACGACTCACCGACCCAGGCACCCACGAAGTCCAGGCCGCGGTCCTACTGCGCCACCCCGACCTCCTCGAACCCGTCGCCGCCCTGCACCGAAGCGAGCTCGTGGAGCGGTTGACTGTGACAGGTGCCGAGGCTGCGTGAACCCAAGTCCGGGCGGCAATCCGAAACGGGCAACTGCCCCTGCGCGGCGTCCCCCGCGCTGTTCGCCGGCCGGGTGAGCCGACCGCCCGGCCCTGCGGTGCGCGCTGCGGCGTTGTGCCTGGGGGCGGGTGCTGCGGGCGGAACTGGTGCGAAGCGGGATGGTTCCCGGGGACATTCATTCGCGTCCAGCCGATGAAGCGAGCCGGTGGCGGGTGGTCGTACACGATCGTCTGGCCTGACGGATCGGTCGACGAGGAGGCCGACAGCTTCCTCCGCGGGTACGACGGGCGGGGCACGCAGAAGACGTACGCGTACTTCCTGGTCGATCAACTGCGGTGGCGGGCACGTGAGTCTCTGACGATCGAGGCCGTGTCGATCCGGGACCTGTTCCGCTACACGGGGGCAGTGGGGGCAAGGGTCGCGACGCCGTTCGGCGAGCCGTGGCGTAAGCCGCCGAAGCGTCCCTACGGCGCCTCGGCCCTGCAGATCGCGGCGTCGTGCCTGAGGGGCTTCTACCTGCACCAGTGCGGCCTCGGCGTGAACCCCGAGCTTCGAGTTGCATTGGAAGTAAGCGAGTTGCCTACTCAGGCGGACCGGGACCGGGCGCTCTCGGGACATGTGATGACCTCGGTGCCGAAGAACCCGCTGGCTCCCCGGCACCGCGTAAGTCGCAGGCATCCCAAGATGCTCCTGGAGGGGGCACGGCCGGAGCTGCTGAACACCGCCCGCGACGAGATGGTGGCCACCTGGCTGTCCGACTCCAGTCTGCGGATCGGCGGTTTGACGGGCTTGTTAGCACCTTACCGCCCAGCGCCCGAGCCTGACGCTGTTGACGGCATTTGGAGCCTGCTCTAGCGCGGCGTCGTGAACCTTCTGCTCGCGGGCATCACCGGCCCCGAACACCTCGTCCGTAGCTGCCTCAAGCAGGTCCGGCACCAGCCCGACGCGATCACCGGCTGCCCCACCGCAACCGGCCTGGACTTGCAACCGCCCTGATCAACGATCACAGTCCTGCGCATGCAACCTGATTACCGGGTTGTTCCGCTCAGGCGTGAGCGGAGTGGGAAATGCCCGATACCACCGCCAGGCGGAACTTGGTTTCGTCCTCGGTATCGGGGGCTGCGGTGAGAACGACGATCTTGCGTCCCGCGTCGCCGTCGGTCAGGACGTCGCAGTCCACCGCGATCGGCCCGGTCACCGGGTGCTGGACGATCTTGTGGTTTTCCCGGTGCGCGCCGACCACGCCGGAGGCCCACAGTTCGGCGAAGCGCGGGCTGACCGTCGTGAGGTCCCGGATCAGGCTGGCCAGGCGGTCGCTGTCCGGGAATCGCCCCGCGGCGCGGCGCAGGTCGGACACGACGGAGGCCTCGACCTCCGGCTGGCTGAGCGAGGTCACCGGCCAGTGCGACAGGCAGGGGGCGGCCCCGTCGGCCGGGAAGGTGTCGCGAGCGAAGTTACGCAGCGCCGACGGCGTTGAGGACGGGTCGCCCAGCAACGCCGCCCAGAAACGGTTCCACCAGATGAGCTGCCAGTCCGCGGCGAACACGGCGGCTGCGGAGTCGCCGAGCCGGTTAAGCACGCGGTGCAGGCCGGGCGGGATGTGGTCCGATATCTCCCCGCCGGCCGGAGGGGCAAGCCCGGCCAGCCTGTAGAGATGGTCCCGCTCGGCGTCGGTGAGCTGCAGGGCGCGGGCCAGCGCTGCGGTCACCTGCGCGGACGGGGTCACATGGCGTCCCTGCTCCAGGCGGACCACATAGTCGACCGAGATCCCGGCGAGCTCGGCGAGGTCTTCCCGGCGCAGTCCCGTGACCCGGCGCCTGCGACCGCTGGGCAGTCCCGCCGTGTCCGGCGAGACACGGCCGCGCCAGGTGCGCAACATCGGGCCGAGTTTCGCGATGTCAGCGGTCATGAGACTGATTGTCGCACCCGGCGCCGACCCGAAGGTGGTAGCGGTTTTCCTACCGAATTCCTCTGTCTGGTTACCGGCCCGGCGGCCGAAGATTCTTCGGACATGACCTTCACGTTCTCCCACGACCACGTGGGCATCACCGTTACGCAAGAGGACCTCGACGCCACCATCGCGTGGTACTCGCGCAATCTCGGTTTCACTGTCGAGCAGCGGTTCGAGGTCCACGGCACGACGTTCGTCTTCCTCACTGCTGGTGACGTCAGGATTGAGCTCCTCGCGGGCGCGTCGGACCGTGGCGGAGCGCCGACCGACAACGTCCTCACGAGCATGGTCACGTCGCGCCTGCACCACTTCTGCCTCGCTGTAGCAGATCTCGACGCGGCGGTGTCCCGGCTGCTCGAACTCGATGTGCCGCTGATCGGCGGCCCCATGGAGATACCGGCAACCGGCCAGCGCATCGCCTTCGTCACCGACAACGTCGGCACCATCATCGAGCTCAGCGACCCCGGCACGTGGATCTCCAGCCGGAAGGCACGGGCATAATGCCGAACCGCGCAGACTTTACCGGGCCCCAGGACGCGAGGAATTGTCAAATTCCGTGGACGGTCTGCGTGGGAATCAGCGCTGTGTTCGTGGTGGATGGGTGGCGTCGTAGCCGGAGGGGACCTGGCCCTCGTGTGACGGACCAGGCGGGACCTGCGGCCGGATCAGGCGGTGGGCCGCATGTGCTGCTGCGTCCATTCCTCGAAGCTGGTGAGTGGGATGCCGAGGTCCCTCGCGTACTGCGGGCGGCCCGGCTGGCCGGTCACGTTCAGCCACTCGTGGGTGGCGCCCATCGCCGGCATTCCGGCGGCGAGGGCCTCCTCCTCGGTCATGTCCGGCGCGGACAGTTGCGTGCCCAGGGCGCGTGAGAGGACCTCGGCGATCTCCGTCATCGACAGGTAGTCGCTCGCCAACTCCAGTTCGACCCCGCCGAATCGCTCCGGCGCGGTGATGGCCGCGGCGGCTGCCCTGCCGATGTCGTCCACCGCGACCAGGGACAGTCGCGTCTCGGGGTTCAGGACGCTCACCAGGCCGCCCTCGATGCCGCGCGGGAACAAGAACGCCATGGACGGCAGGAAGTTCTCCATGAAGAAGCCCGGCTTGAGGAGGGCCCAGTGGGGGAAGCCGGCCGCGCGGACCCGGTCCTGGATCGCGGTCTTGGCGCCCAGGGCGGGTTCCATCGAAGCCCAGCGGCCTTCGGCCCAGCCAGGAGTTTCGGTGTGCTGGCCGGCGCCGGTGACGGACGTGTGCACGAACTGCCGCACTCCGGCGGCCTTCGCGCCTTCGATGAGGTTGACGCCCTGGGCCATCTCCCCTTCGAAATCGAAGCCTTCCGCGGTGACGCCGGGCATCTGAACGGAGAAGACGGCGCGGGCGCCCTCGGCGGCTCGGATCACGGAATCGCGGTCGTGGAGGTCGCCGGTGATCAGTTCGGCGCCGAACGCCTCGACGGTCTTGGCCCGGTCGGTGGCGGCGTCGCGCACCAGGGCGCGGACGGGAACGCCCGCCGCGAGCAGTGCGCGGGCGGTGGCTCCGCCCTGCCTGCCGGTAGCGCCGGTGACCAGGACGGGTGCGGGATCTGTGGGCATGGCGCGTCCTCGGGTTACTCGCCGACTAAACGGCGGGGCCCGCCGTTTCTGCTTCGGTACGATACGGCGGGGCCCGCCACTTATCAATCCTGGAGGTGATGCCATGCCTGAGAGCCGGCGTGCGGACGCCCGCCGCAACTACACGCGCATCCTCGCCGTGGCCGAGGAGGAGGTCGCTGCCCATGGTGCCGACGCCTCCCTGGAGCAGATCGCCCGCACCGCGGGGGTCGGCTCAGCAACCGTGCGCCGACACTTCCCCACGCGCCGCGCATTGTTGGAGGCGGTCTCCCGCAAACGGATCGAGGCCCTGTGCGTCCGCGCCCATGAGCTGACCGGCAAGGACGACAGCCGGAACGCGCTCCTGGAATGGCTTGATGACGTCGTCGCCTACTCCGTCTCCGCCCGGGGGCTGGCGGCCGCACTGGCCTACGGCGGCCCGGTGCACGAGAACAGCTGCTCGGCGGCACTGGAAGAGGCGGCAGGCCCTCTGCTGCGCCGCGCCGTGCAGGACGGCGCACTGGCGACAGGCGTCACCGTCGCCGACCTGATCACGTTGATCGTCGGCATCGTCCTGGCCACCGAGCACCACCCCGACCCCGCCGCCCAGGCGGACCGGCTGTTCCGGCTGGCCGTGGCGGGACTGAGTCCGCAGAGCTGAACAACGCACGCAACCGGCAGAACCGAGAACGGGCCCACACCCTTCACGGCGCACTCACCAGTGAAGCAACGCGCTCGCAGCGTCCGTCGGCCATGTTCAACCGGACAGGACCCTGACCGGCTCCGTCGGCGGCAGGCCAGGCGGCGTGCCCGTCGGATCGTTCGACGAGCACGCCACGTTCGAAGCGGGCTCCGGCGCGGACGAGGGGGACGAGGTGGGGTGCGTTCGCGGCCCGCCACCGTTGCCGGGCGGACTCGACGAGTTTGAAGACCATGGCCAGGGCCGCGGTCCTGGAGCCGGCGCCGCGGGTGACCTTGGTCGGTCTTCGGCGACTTGCGGCACCACGGCGGCAGGATCGCGGAGGAGAACCGCTTGCGCTCGCCCGTGGCCTCGACCACCCGCTTGTCGTTCACCGCGGGGCCTTCACCTCGACCGCCCCGGCCGCGGTGGTGACCTTCCGCGGCCGGCGGTAGCCGTTACGGACGACCAGGCAGTGGCCCCTCTCATCTCGCTGATCAGCCAACTCGGCTATATATGCGTTGACTTCGGCCTCTAGCGCGGCGGTCGGCATCCTTCGTGCGCCCTCGCGGACGATCTCCTCGATCAGAGAGGAGCCGTGGCGGTGGTGCCGTCGGCGTTCACTACGCTGAGCACGGGCGCGCCTTCCCAACCCGCGGCAACGCGGGCCTAAACGAAGGCCCCTAGCGGTAGCGCCGGGTCTCCTCCACGTCGACCACGGGGGCGGCGGGCGACGGCGGCTGGGTGCGCCGCCGCTTGAAGATGCTCACGTAGGTCAAAATGCCGATGAAGCCGACGATCATCAGGATGACGCCCACCAGGTGGACGTTCATTCCCGGCATGTCCCAGTCCACGGCGAAGGTGAGGATCGCGCCCACAGCCAGCAGGACTATGCATCCACCGACACCCATGGTGACTGCCTCTCTCTCCACGTTGGGGGCAATTGTGTGCTGGCACTCCGCATACCCGAGGATGCCCCGCCCATGTTCCACACCGTGCGGGGCGAGCGCGGCCAGCCCCGGCGCCGGCCGGACGTTGTGCTGGTCGCGTGCGAATTCGGCCAGAGAGGCTGCTACACACCAGGCGTCGACCGGACCTACTCCATCGAACAGCTCACGCATATGCCGAGCGTGGACGCACGCGGGAGAAGATGATCTGAATCTGGCATTGCTCCACGGTTCAGAGCTTCTCGCAGCTTCGGCCGAGGGCGGCCTCTCCCTCCCTCCAGAACACCGGTCTTGAAGCAATCCAGCCATCCCGGAAGTCACTTCGTGAGGATTTCTCAGTGCTGCGTCATGTCCACAACGGCGCAGAGGAGTCCTCCTCCCTTCGGCCCTGGGGGCTGTCCCGAAACCGTGCTTCGGCTGACGGTGGCAGGGCGCAGGTGGAGAAGTCGGTGGCAGGCTGACCGTCGGTAAGGGACGATCACGACGTGCACGGCACTGTTCCTGCCAGACGCGGCCGAACGCGTTGAGCGGTGGGGTGCTGTCCTGTCGACGGATCGATGCTCGGCCTGGCGCTCCCTCGTCGGGCCGGAGAGGACGCGTGTGTCGCTCGCTCTTGAAGATCGCTTGGCCATCACCGAACTTGTCTCGTTGCACGGACACCTTGTTGACGACGGGAGCTTTGACCGGTTGGAGGAGTTGTTCACCTCCGATGTGGTCTACGACCTCACCGACTTCGGTCAGGCGCCGCTGTCCGGAGTGGCGGCCATCCGAGAAGCGGCCTGGGCGCTGGGAGCCGCCAACCCCGTCGCGCATCACGTCACCAACGTCGTCGTCATGGCGTCGGCAGACGGTCTGGTGCAGGTCCGATCCAAGGGTCTGGGCGTCAAGGCGGACGGCTCCTGCGGTTCCGTCTCCTACGACGACACCGTCGTGCGCACCGCTGACGGCTGGCGGATCAGTCATCGCAAGGTGTCGCCACGCCGAACTCCCTTGAGCGGGATGACCAGGCCCGGCTAACCAAGCACATCTCACCTGGTTCTCGCCGGTGAGGATGGCATTGTGCGGGCGGGCAATGCCGAGCACGGCATGGTGGGCTCCGTCGCCCTTCAGGCGGTAGTCGCGCAGGATCTTCCAGGTCTTCATGCGGGCGAAGACGTGCTCGACACGGGCTCGGACTTTGCGGTGGGAGGCGTTGTGCTCCTCCTTCCAAGCGGGAAGTCCGTCCTGGCCGCGCTCGCGGCGGTGCGGGGCTCAGCACGTGCGGGAGCAGTCCATGCGAGACCAAGGCCGCAAGCGGGCACCGCCGCCGACCGGGCAGCGAGGGGCGTGAGTTCCCCTCTCCGTGACGTGTGAAGACGACCGGCACCAGCAAGGGCCTCCCGCGCACCAGAGACATGGGAGGCCCTGCTTCCCCCGTATCGGGGCAGTTCCAAAACGAGAACGGCAGAACCATCGTCCCCACATGGCTCTGCCGTCCGGATGCTCCCTCCGGCTCATCCCGGGAGCGGTTGCTGGTGTGTCATTTTAGACCCTTTGTGCTATGTGTGTAAATTGAATGCATCCGTCAATCGGGGGGATGCGGGTGCGTCCGACCGGGGACCTGGCTGCCCTCCGGACCCGGCGGTGCCTGGCATCGCAGCGGTTGCAGGCATCTGATCACGACAGGCTGAATCGGTGGCTCGCAACGGATTCGCCCCGACCCAGATCCTGTCACCGCGGCTGATCGGACACCCACCCCAGAGTCGGCCCACAGGAAGGTCTGATCGCGCCGGCCGGGTGGTCGTGGCGCTACCGGCGACCTGACCCTTCGAGCAGAGCGCCGACGCACTCGTGGCAGGCGACAGTGGCGGCGTGGTGGACGGGCGGCACGCGCCGCAGGGCAGGCGGCGGTCGGCGTGACGGAGGCTGCCTCGCATTGCCGCGCGTACCACCGCGGGTCGTCGTCGCAGGTGGTGGCGAACCGTCGGGGGCGCTGCTGCGGGGGCGTGACTAGCCGGCAACCCGTTGCTGGTGGGTGGCGGCTATAGGCGCCAGCCCTACCTCCCCATCGACCGCTGAGCGGCAGGGGCGCTTCCTCGACGTGCCCCTGCCGCTGCGATCAGCGGGGCAAGCTCGAACAGTGCTGTCGCGCCCTGCTGGCTGCCGAACGGGCCCGCGCCGCAGGAAAACCGCCTTGGGGTGGTCAGGGGTCTGTCTGCGGGGATGCTCCGCCGCGACCAGAACCTCCCGGGTGTCCGCACCTTTCACTGGCCGCGTCAGTGCGCCCGTCAACTGGGCTTACTCGCAAGGTGGTTGCGACTTCGCAAGCCGCCTGTGGAACTGCCCCTCCTCGCGGCGGTCGGGTGCGGCGCCAGTGCGGGGCGGGGGCTGCAGGTGAGCGTGGCGTCGCGTGGGCGGGCCCGCGGCTTGCGCCGGGCGGCAGACGCCACCGGTGACACCCCGCTGCCTTGAGTCTCATGGTGCCCGGGTGTCGGCCGTCGGTGGCTCGGGCTGCTCGCCGTCGTCCTCGTCCTCGTCGTCCTCGCCTTTGGCCCGCACATCTGGCGGGGTCGGGGCGGTGATGTTCCGCTGCTTGGCGGACCGTTCCCGCGCCAGCTCGTCGTCCCGCGGGTCGTCCCTGTCTTCTTCAGGCGTGCGCACAGCAATCGTCCCTTTCCTCGGTCCGTCCACCCTGGCACCCGCATCCGCCCGGCGCATCCGCCCGAGCCACCAGGGGTGAGCCCTTCTGGGGGCACGGGCAGCACCAATGCGGTGCCCGGCCCGCCCCGGCGCGCCACGCGCCGGGCGGGCCGCTGCTGGGGTCTTGGCAGGCCTGCGACCGGCCTGTCTCTCCGGAGCATCACTGGGGATTGCCAACATGGACCTCTGGCGGGCGGCCACACCCGGGAAGGAGCGAACGGAGAGCGGCAGTGATGAGGCGAAGCGGGAGGGGACCGGGGAGAAGGCGGACTGTGAGTGGAACGAGGTACTGCGGGAGGTTCGCGTCACGCAGACCGGAGCGCAGATCCTGCTCGGGTTCCTGATCGGCATCGTGTTCACCCCGCGGTACACCCAGATCAGTCCGGCAGATCGGACGCTGTATCAGGTCACGGTGGTCCTCGGCGCGCTGGCGACCGGTACGCCGATCGCGCCGGTGGCCTTCCACCGCTTCTTGGTCGGACACCAGATGATGCCCGAACTCGCAGTGCGGGAACCAAGTCGGTCACGCTCGGGCTCGTCCTGCTTGGGGTGACCCGTGGGGGCCACACTGGCGCTGCACGTGGCTACCTCAGCCCGGCGTGACTCGGCGGTCGCCGCCGCCTGTTGCCGCTCCTTCGCCTGTAGCGCCGAGCGATGGGTGCGCGGTGAGTGAACACCGTCAGCGCGCCCCGAGCACGACGACTGTGAGCGAGAAGACGGATGCCGCCAGCTCCCCGCCAGGCCGAATTCCTTCCTACAACAAGTCCTTGCGCATCAGCGTGCACATGGTCTCGTACCGGTGGATGGAACCGTCGGGGGCTTCCTCGTCCCAAGCGTCGGGCTGCCGGTCGTAGGCCACGTAACCGAGCCGCTCGTAAAGCGAGCGCGCCCGCGGGTTGCTCTCCTCGACGCCGAGCTCGGCACGCCGTACCCCGCGCGCCCGCATGCGACCTTCCGCGGCGAGGATCAGCAGCGTGCCGATGCCGTGCGACTGCAATGCCGGAATCACCGCCAATTGCCACAGGGTGCCTGCGCCGGAGGTGATGCGGTAGTCGACGCCGCCGATCGCCACGGGAAGATCGACCGGAGTGCAGGCCGCCAGGTAGTCGACCTCGCCGACCGCTGCACGCTCCAACTCCTTGGCCACTTGCCGGAGATGCGTGGCAGACCCGGACCAGGTGCAGGATGGCAGGTCGGAGGGTGTCAAGTCGCGGATGGCGATCGGTAGGACCACTTCCGATCCGTGGGTGCGAGGGAAGTTCATGCCCTCATCCCAGCAGTGCAGGAGACGGCTGGTCCACGGAATTTCGAACTGGACGGTACCGAGCCGTCGACGAGATCGTTCAATCTTCGGCCGGCCGGCGAGGTGGGTTCCTGTCCGGGCCCGGTGTTCGACCGTCGCGCCTGTTGCCCGCCGCTTCGGCGGTGCGCTGGCCGCGGTGTGCCTGGCGGGGCTGACTGTCGTGCCCGAACTTCACCCAGTGCCGGTTGTGTGCGAAGCCGGCCGGGTCGGTTCTGTCGCCCGGCGGACGCCCCGGCGCGCGGCGCGCAGGCAGTGGCTGGGTGCCAACTCCTGCACCAGGGCAGGTCCGAGTTCCGGAGTCGGTCGATTACCCGCACGGCACAGGGCCCTCGGTGCCCCCGGCCCGCACCTCGATTTCGGTGTGCGCGTGCAGTTCGACCGTGCTCTCCCGCGGCGCCACCGGGCCCTCAACTGGGCACGGGGTGGTGAGCGCGGGAGAACTGCTCAACGATGGCGGCGCAGAACGCCGGCAAGTCGGCGGGGCTGCGACTGGAGATCAACTGCCGGTCGATGACGACCTCTTCGTCGACGACCTCGGCGCCCGCGTTGCGCAGATCGGTGCGGATACTCGGCCAGGACGTCAGACGGCGACCGCGCAGCACGTCGGCTTCGGCCAGGGTCCACGGGCCGTGGCAGATCGTGGCGACCGGCTTCCCGCTGGTCACGAACTTCCGGACGAACTCGACCGCTTGGTGGTCGGTGCGCAGCTGGTCGGGGTTCATGGTGCCGCCGGGCAACAGCAGGGCGTCGTACTCTTCCGCGGAAGCGTCGGCAATCTCGCGGTCGACGGTGAGCGTGCCCGCCGCATCGAGGTCGGACTGGCGTGCCTGGATTTCGCCCGCGTGCAGAGCAAGGAGCTCGGTCTTCGCGCCGGCGCTGGTCAGGGCGCCGCGGGGCTGCTCGACCTCCACCCGCTCCACGCCGTCGGTCGCCAGGATCGCGATCCGCATCCCCGTGAGTTCCTGAGTCATGGTGCGCCGCCTTTCGGCCGGTCAGGGCATGTCAGCGCGGGCGCCCTGCCGAGCCTGCCGAACGAGACGTCCGGGCGCGCACTGGCGTAGTGGGCACGGGTGCTCCCACTGCCTCACCCAGGCACCTCTGCCTGCGCACGACGGACACCGCGGGCCCCTTTCCACCCTCCCATGCCGCACGCTGCTGTCAACCGCTGCATCCCGGGGAAGCGCGCGGGCCCGGGACGCAGGGTGACCGCGCGCACGCGGCACGACCCGGCTGCATCGTGCGGCGGCGCCAGTGGGGAGGGCGAACGATGTACCGGAGCGGCCCGCGAACGTCCTCCGGGGCGGGCGCGGCGGGTACCCGCTCCGACATCGCAGGCATGGCGATGGCGTCACGCACGCGGAGCCCCGCTCCAGGGCGGTGACTCGGACGTTCCGGCCGGTTCCTCCAGCAGGCACCGCAGGGCGGCGCCGAAGCCGTGCGGGGCCCGGGGGTCCAGACGTCCCGACGTCCGTACCGGACAGGCATCGGTGCGCAGCACCTGGTGACCGAGCCGGTCGAGGGCGGCGACCAGGGCGCGGTCCTCGCCGTGGGTGAGCGCGGGGAAGCCGCCGGCCGCCTGGTAGGGCACGGCCCCGACCCCGAGGTTGGCGCCGTGGACGTGCGGATGCCCCCAGGGCAGTGGCGGGACGGGACGGCCGGCGAGGTACCGCGCCTGTGCGCGGGCCACGGCGCGGGCGCTCAGCTCCAGGCCGCGGCGCAGCCGCACCGTACCGACGACGCCGTGCCAACCCTGTCGTGCGTGGTGCAGGTGATGGGCCAGCCATCTGGGCGGTACGAGGGTGTCGGCGTCGGTGGTCACGATCCAGGCCCGCTCACCCGCCGTCCCCAGCACCTCCAGCGCCCGGGCGACGCCGGCCGCGCGGGCCGCCCCCACGTTGCGGGAACGGATGTCCACGACCGACGCGCCCCACGCGGTGGCGACGGCGGCCGTGGCGTCGTCGCAGGCATCCGCCACGACCACCAGCGCCAGGGGGAGCCCGACCAGTTGGGGATGGTCGGCGGCACGTCGTAGGGAGCCGAGCGCGGCCGGGAGTTCCGCCGCCTCGTTGTGCGCGGGGACGACCACGGCGAGGGCCGACGGCCATCCCGCGTGCCAGGTGTTCACACCAGTCCCTCGGCCACGGCGGGGGAGTGGGGGAGACTGCCGTCCCGGTGCCTGCGCGCGAAGGTCTGCAAGGTGAAGTCGGCGTCCCGCACGTCACACAGCAGGGACAGCTCCGGCACGGCGGCCAGTTCGGCGGCGAGTTCGGTCCCGGTGCGCAGGTGCTCGGGCACCCGGTGGTTCCAGTGCGCGGTGACCACCGTGCCGCCCGGTGCGAGACTGCCGACGGTGCGGTCGAGGACGGCCCACAGCGTCGCGTCGTCGAAGTAGTAGAGCAGCTCCGACAACACCACGAGGTCGAAGGCGCCCGCGGGCCACTGACCCGGGACGGCCAGGCAACGCACCTCGACATGGGGAAGGTCGCGGGTGCGGGCCGTCGCGGTGGCGGCGGCATGCGGGACGGCGTCGGCGGCGAGCAGTCTGTCGCAGCGCCGCGCGAGGTGACGGGTGAGCACCCCCACCGAACAACCGGGCTCGAAGGCCGCGCGGTAGCGGGGACGCGGGAGTGCGGCGAGGGTGAGGGCGTACTTGCGGCGTTCGTACCAGCGTCGGGTGAGCTGCCACGGGTCGCTCGCGGCGGCGTACTGGGCGGCGAAGTAGGCGGCCGGCGTGTTCACCGGAACACCACCTCGTACGACCTGAGGTGGTGGGCGACCTCCGACGGCGGCAGGATCGCGGCGTTCTCCTCGCCGTCCCCCAGCGGGTGGATCTGGCTGACGAACTGCGCGACGGCGAGCGATTTCAGCTCCGTCGCCTCCGTCGGCAGCGGCAGGTGCGCGGCCAGGTGCCACGGCACGCGGGGGTCCGCCGGCCGGGCCCAGTGCCACATCCACACCGGATACATCCACAGCGGTACGCCGGTGGCGCGGCAGGCGTCCGCGGCAGCCCGGCCCGCGGCCTCGTGGTCGCAGTGCAGGTCGCCCACCCAAGGCGCCACGCACCGGGCGGCGTTGACCTCCCGCAGCAGGTCGGCGACGGCCCGTGACACCGTCGACCGATGGCGCTCCACCTGGGTGTCCGGGATCCCCAACCGCTCCACACGCGCCTGCGGGAGTCCCAACAGCTCAAGGGCGCCCAGGAGTTCGCGATGGCGCCGGTGGGCCAGCTCGTCCGCGGTGATCAGGGTGCTGCGGGGGTGGGAGCCCTCCCCGTCCGTGACGGACACGAGGTGCACCTCTGCGTCACTGGACGCCAGCAGGGCCAGGCTCCCGCCGAAGCCCAACACCTCGTCGTCGGGGTGGGCCGCGACCACCACGACCGGCCCGTCCGGCGGTGGGACGGTCGGAAGGTGCCGGGGGCCGTACCAGGACGCCCAGATGCCTTCCGGTGTGCCGGGGGCGTCGATGGCATCGGCGGCGGCTCTCCGGTAGATGCTCGTCATGGCGTTCTCCCGTCGCCGGCCAGCAGGTTGCCGAGTACCGCGTAGTCGCGTTCCGCGTGGTGCTGCCGCAGGTAGACGGTGAGGTCCGCCACGGCCCGGGCGTGCGCGGCGTCCCGACACAGCGGTCCGGCCCCCGTCGCCCTGCCGACGTGTTGCAGGACCTCGGTGCAGACCAGTTCCACCAGGCCCCGGACCCGCAGGCTGCGTACCCGCGCACCGCCGTGCCGATCGTCCGGATCGCCGTCGATCTCGTCCGCGGCGTGACCGAGGAGGACCTCGGCCGTGTGCAGGAGCACGTCGGCCCGTCCCAGGTGCGCGGCGGCGTGCTCGTCGAGACCCCGGCGCCCGGACTCGGTCACCAAGGTGGCCGTCACCGCCTGAGCGCCTCCCAACCAACACGCCGCGACGCCGATGCCACCGTGCTGGAAGCCCGGCCGTCGCACGTAACCGCCCACGTCGCCGACGGGTTCCGCCGGCACGTCGTGGAACGTCACGTCGAGCGAGTCGCTGCCGGCCATGCCCACCGCCTGCCAGGTACCGGGCATCGCGAGCACACCACGGTCACCGACCGGCACGGCGAAGAGGCGCCGGCCCTGCGCGGTGTCAGCCGTGACCAACGCGTGGGTGCAGATGCGGGCGCCCGAGCAGTACGGTTTGACGCCGGTCAGCCGCCAGTCAGCGCTCCTCCCGACCGCCTTCAGCCCCGGGCCCGGTGGGTGCGCCGCCCACACGCCCCACCGTTCGCCCGGCTTCACCTTGGGCCCACCCAGTTCCGCCAGGATCGCCACGGCGTCGACGTGTCCCTCCGCGAGGCGGGCGACGCACAGGTCGTGGCGGCCGAGGCGGCACAGGGCGTGAAAGCGCTCCCGGGTCCGGCCGGCGCCGGGCAGGGGCAGCCGCAGCGACCCGGCGTCCACGAGCGCGGCGAAACGCTCGGCGGTGGCCCGGGACGCATCCTGCGGGTCCGCCGGGCCAGGCGCGGTGTCGTAACCCGTGCCGACGTCGACGGGGGATGCGGGAGGAGGTTCCACGACGGCTCCTCTCAGCCGTGGGCACGCGCTCTCTCAGCAGTTTGCTGCGTCGGGCCTGTTTTCCGCATTTCGTGCGGACGCCCGGTCCGCGGCCACTGGCGTGCCCTCGGGAAGCGCGGCGGAACGGTACGTGGTGGCGGTCTGCTGGCTGGTCGAACGTGCCTTGAGGGGGTTACCGGCCGCAGTCGGGACGGTGAGCGGTTGAGCGGGCCGGGCGCGCGTGCCAACGTTGAAGGGGCATGCCCGAGGTGGCCTCCCTGCTGGCCAGTTGCCACGTCAGTCCCACCGGGAACGTACCGTCTCACCGCCGCCGCTCGATGGCCAGTTGCCGAACGCGTCCGGCGGCGACGGAGGAACGATCATGAAGGCAGCGGTATACGAGGGCCCGCGGAAGGTCACGGTCAAGGACGTACCGGACCCGAGGATCGAGCACCCCAGCGACATCATCGTCAAGATCACCTCCACCAACATCTGCGGCTCCGACCTGCACATGTACGAGGGGCGCACCTCGTTCGAGACCGGCCGCACGCTCGGGCACGAGAACCTGGGCACCGTGGTCGAGGTCGGACCGGCGGTGAGCAAGGTCAAGGTCGGCGACTACGTGGTGTTGCCGTTCAACATCGCCTGCGGTTTCTGCGAGCAGTGCGAGCGCGGCTACACCAACTACTGCCTGACCATGCAGCCGAAATCCGGTATGGCCGGAGCCGCCTACGGGTTCGCCGAGATGGGGCCCTACCAGGGCGGTCAGGCCGAACTGCTGCGCGTCCCGTACGGCGACTTCAACGCCCTGCGGCTGGGCGAGGACGCGGCGGAGCGGCAGGTGGACTACGTGATGCTGGCCGACATCTTCCCGACCGGCTACCACGCGACCGAGATGGCCAACGTCAAGCCCGGCGACCAGACACTCGTCTACGGCGCTGGCCCCGTCGGCCTGATGGCGGCGTACTCGGCGCTCCTCAAGGGCGCGGGCCGTGTCTGGGTGGCCGACCACCACCCCGATCGACTGCGGGTCGCCGAGGAAATCGGCGCCGTCCCCATCGACATGAGAGAGGAGAACCCGGTCGAGGTCGTCAAGGACGCCACCCACGGGATGGGCGCCGACAACGGCTGCGAGTGCGTGGGATACCAGGCACACGACCCACAAGGGCACGAGGACGCCAGCCTCGCCATGAACGGACTGATCGACGCCGTCCGCTTCACCGGAGACCTCGGCGTGGTGGGCATCTTCCTCCCCGAGGACCCCGGGGGCAAGGAAGCACAGGGAGAACTCGAAGCGCAGGGAAAGGTCCCTATCGACTTCGGCCTGCTGTGGTTCAAGGGGCAGCGGCTCGGCACCGGACAGGCACCCGTCAAACGCTACAACCGAGCCCTGCGCGACCTGATCGCCCACGGCAAGGCCGAACCCAGTTTCCTCGTCTCCCACGAGCTGAATCTCGACGAAGCCCCCAGCGCCTACGAGCACTTCGACGCCCGCGACGACGGATGGACGAAGGTCGTCCTCCACCCCGGCGGAGCCGGCTGACGCCGCCCGGCCGGGCCGCCCACGGACTGCCCGGCCGCTTGGAGGTTTTCCGACGTCTCCTGGTGCACACCGCGCTGCTTCGACGGCAGAGCCTCGCCGCCGCAGTCCAGCGCGGTGGCCGAGCCGTCTGGATGCGAAGGCCATCGGGAGAGCCCCCCGCAGGTAGCGCGCCGGAACAAGGCATGGGGACTGCCGGCCGAGGTGCCGGGCCGTATGCACAGAGAAGGTGACGTACCGATGGACAGTGGGACCAAGACCCTCGTGGCCGCCGCGTTGGCCGGCGGTTACGTGCTGGGCCGTACCAAGAAGGGCCGCTTCGCACTGAGTTTGATGTCCACCCTGGCGGGGCGCGAACTCGGACTCGATCCGCGGCGGCTGCTGACGGAGGGCGCCCGTCAACTCGGTGAGATTCCGCAGGTTGCCGAACTCAGCGAGCAATTGCGCGGAGAGGTCGTGGAGGCCGGACGCCGTGCGGTCTCGGCGGCGGCGACCCGCGGCATCGCGACGCTCGCGGACACCCTGCACGACCGCACGCTGGCCCTCACCGAAGAGGAGGAGCCCTCCGAAGAGGAAGCCGATTACGACGAGGGCGAGGAGAGCGACGAGTACGAGGAAGGCGAGGAGGAAGAGGAGGAAGAGGAGGAGGAAGGCGAAGAGGAGGAGGGAGAAGAGGAAGGAGAACAAGAGGAGCGAGCGGCGGCGCGCAAACGGGAGCGGTCGCGACGGCGCACGTCCCGCGGCACGGCGCAGCCGAAGACGGAACGACGCACGCCGAGCGCCCGGAAGCGGGCATCGGGTGCGGAAGAGCCGGAGCCGAGCACGGAGCGGCGGAAGGCGAGCCGCAGTGGCAGCGGTACGAGCAAGTCCCGTTCTACGTCGCGGAGTTCCTCCGCCGGTGAGAAGTCGAAGCCCGCCGCCAAGAAGACCAGGCCCGCGACGGCGAAGAAGGCTCCGGCGAAGAAGGCCCCAGCGAAGAAGACCGCGGCGAAGAGGGCTCCGGCCAAGAAAGCAGCGGCGAAGAAATCCCCTGCGAAGAAGGCCCCGGCCAAGAAGGCCCCGGCCAAGAAGTCAACGGCGAAGAAAGCGCCTGCCAAGCAGTCCACGGCGAAGAAGACTGCATCGTCTTCCCGGAAGAGCACTGCAAAAGCACCGTCGCGTGCGGGACGTCGGAGGTAGCCGATCATGGCCAAGGACGTACAGGAAGAAGCGAAGGCGGAGCTCGATCGGTTGCGCGGCGAACTCGGTGATTTCGTGACGGCCTGGGCGGGGGACCTCGCCGAACGGGCCGGTGACAAGCTGACCGACGTCACGGATCAACTCTCCGACGTCGCCGACAACGGAGGCTCG
>NZ_JBJMAB010000067.1:0-23353 GCF_045799175.1 Streptomyces sp. VTCC 41912 | reverse complement strand
GCGGGGGCTGGGTTTGGTTATGGTCCGGTGTTCCGTGGGTTGCGTGCGGTGTGGCGTCGTGGTGAGGAGTTGTTCGCCGAGGTCGCGCTACCGGACGACGCCGACGACGACGCGGCACGGTTCGGCGTTCACCCCGCACTGTTGGACGCGTCCTTGCACGCGGTTCTGCTCGCCGCGCTCCAGTCGGATGGGGAGGGTGACGGTGCTGCTCGTGGTGCGGGCCCGGCCGTCCCGTTCTCGTGGGAGGGCGTGTCGCTGTTCGCTGCGGGTGCGTCCGTGTTGCGGGTGAGGTTGGCGCCTGTGGGGGAGGGGGCGGTGTCGGTGACCGCGGTGGACCCGGCAGGGGCCCCGGTCATCGCCGTCGACGCCCTCCACACCCGCACCCTCAGCAACGACGAACTGAAGACGGCCGACGGCAGCACGTTCCAGGACTCGCTCTTCCACGTGGACTGGACGGCCATCCCGGCCGCCCACCCCACTGCGTCCGGCGCGCCCACCTCCATGGCCGTCCTGGGAACCGACCCGCTCGACTTCGCGGAGGACCTCGCCGATGCCCTGGCGGGTTCCTGGGACGTGGTCCGCGAACCCGCCGGGCTCACGGCGCTCGCTGCCTCCGCGAAGCCGGTGCCGGACCTCGTCCTCGTTCCGGTCTCGGGAGCATCGACGGCGGGGCGTGAGGCTGGCGCGGGACCGTCTGAGGTGCCCGGTGTCGTGCGCGAGCGCACCCTTCAGGTGCTGGAGCAACTCCAGCAGTGGCTCGCCGACGACCGGTTCGCGGCTTCTCGGCTGGTGTTCGTGACGCGCGGCGCGGTGGCGGTGGACGACAAGGGCAGCACCGACCTGGCGGCCTCGGCTGTCTGGGGCCTGGTGCGGTCCGCGCAGTCGGAGAACCCGGGCTGCTTCGGTCTGCTCGACGTCGACCCGCCCACCGACCAGAACACCGACGCGCACCGCACCCCGTCCAGCACACCCACCGCCGCCGCCTCCACCGACTCCACAACCTCCTCCGGACTCGCCGCAGCCCTGCGCGCGACGGCCGACGAACCGCAGGTGGCCCTGCGCGCCGGAACGGTGCTGGCGGCCCGGCTGGCCCGGACCACTGCCCCAGAGCCCAGTGCGGACACCGGGAGCAGCACGACCGGGCAGGCACTCGGGCACGGCACGGTGCTGATCACCGGTGGCACCGGCGGGCTCGGCGCGCAGATCGCCCGCCACCTCGTCGACGAACACGGTGTACGCAACCTCCTGCTGGTCAGCCGGCGCGGGCCGGCCGCCCCGGGCGTCGGCGAACTGGTCGCCGCTCTCGAAGCGCTCGGTGCCGAAGTGGTGGTCCGGGCGTGTGACGTGGGTGAGGGCGCGGCGGTGGCGGCGCTCGTCGCCGACGCGTCGCGGGAGCGTCCGTTGTCGGCGGTGGTACATGCGGCCGGGGTGTTGGACGACGGCGTGATCGGTTCGCTGTCCGCGGATCGGCTCGGCGTGGTCCTGCGACCGAAGGTGGATGCGGCGTGGCATTTGCATGAGGCGACGCGTGGGTTGGACTTGGGCGCGTTCGTGGTGTTCTCGTCGGTGGCGGGTACGTTCGGCAGTCCTGGTCAGGGTAACTATGCGGCGGCGAACGCGTTCCTGGACGCGTTGATGGTGCAGCGGCGGGCCGCGGGTCTGCCGGGTGTGTCGTTGGCGTGGGGGCCGTGGGAGCGGTCCGGTGGGATGACGGGCACGTTGTCGGATGCCGAGGCCGAGCGTCTCGCCCGTTCCGGAATGCCGCCGCTCACGGTCGAACAGGGCCTCGCCCTCTACGACGCGGCGACGGCCGGGGACCGGGCCGTGGCGGTGCCGGTGCAACTGGACCTGGCCGCGCTGCGTGGGCGCGGCGACGTCCCGGCGTTGTTGCGCGGTGTGGTCCGCACGCCCGCCCGACGGGCCGCGGCGACCGGTGCGGCGCCGTCCGCCGACGGGCTCGCCCGGCAGCTGGCCGGGCTCGGCGGGGCGGAGCAGGACGAGGTCCTGCTGACGCTGGTGCGCGGCCAGGCGGCGATGGTGCTCGGGCACGCCGACGGGGCGGTGATCGGAACGGGCCGGCAGTTCCAGGAACTCGGCTTCGACTCGCTGACCGCGGTGGAGTTCCGGAACCGGCTCAACGCGGCCACCGGACTGCGGCTGCCGGCCACCCTGCTGTTCGACCACCCGACGCCGGTCGACGTCGTCCGGCACCTGCGCGGCCAACTCTGCGCGGACGAGGCGACGGGCACCGGCTCCGTGCTCGCGGCGCTGGACCACCTGGAGACGGTCATCGCCGGACTGGCCCTCGACGACTCGGGAGAGCACCAGTTGGTGGCCGGTCGGCTGGAGGTGCTGAAGGCCAAGTGGGCCCAGCTGCGGCAGGCGGACGCGTCCGCGGGCGACGGGGCGGACATCGATCTCGACGACGCTTCGGACGATGCGATGTTCGCGCTGCTCGACGATGAACTCGGGCTCAACTGAGCCCCTCATCGCGGTGAACACCACGGCTCCCGGTGGACGGACGCTCGATTCCGGCCACCGGGAGGGCCTTACCGGCCTCTTCTCGCGACACGTGAAGAACTAGGGAATTACCCACAGTCCGATCATGTGCAATGAATTCCGTGACTCGGAAACCCCTGCGCGAGTCATGGAGTTACGGTGTGACCATGTGTTCGTCCGGCGGTGGCGGCGTGCACGGACGTCACGGCTCGTCCCCGGCCGAGACGTCCAGCTGATGCTGCCCGACGACGCGTGACACTCGGTTCGTCCCTAGGAGGTCCCCCCATGACCACGTCCACCGAGGAGAGCCTGTGGTCCCGGTGCTTCCACCCGGCACCGGCCGCCCGGACCAGGCTCTTCTGCTTCCCCCACGCGGGTGGCTCGGCCTCCTTCTACTTCCCGGTCTCCGCCCAACTCTCCTCCGTCGCCGAGGTGATCGCGATCCAGTACCCGGGTCGCCAGGACCGGCACAAGGAGCCCGGCGTCGGCAACCTCTCCGTCCTGGCCGACCAGGTCTACGACGCGGTGCGCCCCCGCTTGAAGGAGCGGCCGAGCACCTTCTTCGGGCACAGCATGGGCGCGGCCCTCGCCTTCGAGGTGGCCCGACGCTTCGAGGCCGACGGTGGTGAGCTGTCCCATCTCTTCGCCTCCGGGCGCCGAGCCCCCTCCCGGGTGCGTGACGAGTCCGTGCACCGGCGCAGCGACGACGGCATCGTCCAGGAGCTCAAGCTGCTCGCCGGCACCGACACCGCGGTGCTCGGCGACGAGGAGATCCTGCGGATGGTCCTGCCCGCGATCCGCACCGACTACCAGGCCATCGAGACCTACAGCTGCCCGCCCGACACCACCGTCCGGGCCCCGCTGACCGTCCTCACCGGCGACCGCGACCCCAAGACCTCCATGGACGAGGCCGAGGCGTGGCGCGGCCACACCACCGGGAAATTCGACCTGAAGGTCTTCCCCGGCGGGCACTTCTTCCTCAGCTCCGAGGCCCCGGCCGTCATCGACCTGCTGCGCCAGCACTTCACCTCCTAGGGGCCAACCCGTCGTCCGAGCGGTCGGCGGCGGGGCCGTGGCATGCCCCGGGCCGCCGACCGGGGGACCTCCGGATCCGGGCGCGGCGCGCGCCGCCCGCCGGTGGCGCACTCCTCCGCGACCGGTGCGCGAGGCGTCGGTGCGGCTGCCTGCCGCGGGGCGCGCGAGGTCCGGCGCGTGTCCGTAGGAGGACCGTTCGGAGAACGTCAAATGTCTTACAGGTGCCGCCCGTTCACCTCACGCTGCGCTATATGATCTTGTGATGGGGCATGTACGGAGGGTGTCGCCATCCCCTCCGCACCTGTCAACCCTGGCCGTCCGGGCGTGCGCTCAGCCGACCGGCCACGGTTCCGGAGCACTGCGGCGCGATCGGCTTCAGTTGTCACCCCCCACCTGGAGGAACGCGTGATGCGGAACCAGTCCGGTTCTTCCGGGTTACTGACCACGCTGGTGGGGCGGGACGACGAACTGCGCACCCTCGCCCGGCACGCCGAAGCCGCCCGCGCCGGACAGGCGGGCCTGGTGATGCTCCATGGGCCGGCCGGCATGGGCAAGACCAGCCTGCTGCGCGCCTTCACCACCGGCGCGGCCTGCCGGGGCATGACCGTCCTCCACGGCACCTGCCGCGAGACCGACGCCGGCGCCGGCTACAGCGGTGTGCGCGAACTCCTGGGCGGGCTCGGCCTGGGCCGCGGCGACGCCCACCGCTCGCCCCTGCTCGACGGACTGGCCGCCCGCGCACTGCCCGCGCTCACCGCCGACCCCGTGGGCCACGACGCCGCCACCGCCGCCTACCCGGTGCTGCACGGCCTGTACTGGCTCGCCGCCCGCCTCATGGCCGAGCAGCCGCTCGTGCTCGTCCTCGACGACGTCCACTGGTGCGACGAACGGTCCCTGACCTGGATCGACTTCCTGCTGCGGCGCGCCGAGGAACTACCGCTGCTGGTGGTCCTGGCCCGGCGCAGCGAGGCCGAACCGCTGGCGCCCGCGGTGCTCGCCGACCTCGCCTCCCAACGGTGCCCGACCGTGCTGCGCCTGCGCCCGCTCGACCGCGACCACGTCGGCGAGATGGTGCGCCGGGTCTTCCGGACCACGGCCGCACCGACCTTCGTCGCCCGGGTTGCCGCCGTGTCCGGCGGCAACCCGCTCACGCTCGCCCGCCTCCTCGACGAACTCCGTGCCGAAGGAGTGTCGCCGGACGCCGACGGGGAGCGCCGGGCCGCCGAGGTCGGCAGTCACGTCCTGGCCCGCTCGGTGCGCAGCCTGCTGGAACGCCGGCCGCCGTGGGTGCGGGACGTCGCCCGCGCGAGCGCGGTGCTCGGCGAGGAGTGCACCGAGCTGGTGGCGGCGCTCGCCGGCGTCCCGGCCGGCACCGTCGAGGAGGCCCTGCACGTGCTGCGCCGGGCCGGCATCGTCGCCGGCGACCGCATCGACTTCGTGCACGACGTGGTGCGCGCCGCCGTCCTGGACGACATCGCCCCCGCCGACCTCGCCGAACTCCGCACCAACGCCGCACTGTTGCTCAGCGACGCCGGCCGGCCCTCCGAGGAACTGGCCGGCCAACTCATGCTGCTGCCGGTGCTCGACCAACCGTGGATGGCCGGGGTGCTGCGGGACGCCGCCGCGCAGGCGGAGGGGCGCGGCGCCCCGGAAGCCGGCGTGCGGTGCCTGTACCGGGTCCTGGAGATGACGCCGGACGACGTCGCCGTACGCATCCGGATGGCCCGCGCGCTCGCCGAGAGCAACCCGCCCGAGGCGATCCGCCTCCTCCAGGAAGCCCTGTCCCTCGCCGGTGACGTCCGCACCCGCGCCCAGGTCGCCGTCCAATACGGCTTCACCTGCCTCGCCGTGCAGGAATCCCCGTCCGGCGTGCGGGTGCTGGAGGAGGTGCTCGCCGAGCTGTCCGCCGCCGTCGGACCCGAACCCGGCCCCGCCGACCGCGAGTTGCGCACCCTCGTGGAATCCGTCCTGCTCATCGTCGGCGCCGACGAGAAGGCCACCATCGGCGCGGTCCGCGACCGGGCGGCCCGGCTCACCGTCCCGCCCGGCGACACCCCGGCCCAGCGCCAGATGTTGGCGATGACCACCGTGCTCACCGCGATGGACGGCCGCGACGCCCGCGCGACCGTCGACCAGGCCCGCCGCGCGCTCCGGGTGCCGGGCGTCGAACTGGAGCCCTGGTCGCTGCTGTCCGCCTCCTTCGCGCTGACCCTCGCCGACGAGATCGCGGACGCCCAGTACGCGCTCGACCTCATGCTCCAGTACGGGCAGGCCAACGCGGCCGTGTGGACGTACGTGCTGGGGCTCTCCACGCGCGCCCTGATCCACCACGGGGTGGGCGCCTTTCCGGACGCGCTGGCCGACGCCCAGACCGCGATGGAGATCATCGGCGAGGAGCGCTGGGGCGACACCGCCGTGCTGCCCCGCGTGGCGCTGGCCACCGCCCTCGTCGACCGCGGGGAACCCGAACGCGCCGAGCAGGTCCTGGACGGCATCAAACGCGGCCGTCTGGAACGGTTCGCCATCGAGTACCACTGGTACCTGGCGGCCCGCGCCTTCGCCCGCTGGGCCCGCGGCGACCTCCAAGGCGCCCTCGACCTCTTCCTCGCCTGCGGCCGGTCCCTGGAGGAATCCCGCATCAGCAACCCGGCGTTCCTGCCGTGGTGGGCGGAGGGCGCGGTGCTCCTGACGCTGCTGGGACGCCCCGGGAAGGCACGCGAACTCGCCGCGTACGGAAGCGAGTTGGCCGAGCGGTGGGGTACGAACAGCAGTCTCGGACTGGCCCGGATGGCCCGGGGCGTGGCCGCCCCCGGCAGCACCGGCATCGGGCACCTCACCGAGGCCGTCGCCCTCCTCGGCGACTCGCCGGCCCGCGCCACCGAGGCCCGCGCCGAACTCTTCCTGGGGCACGCCCACCTCAAGGCCGACGACCCGCGCGCCGCCCGCGAACACCTGCGCGCCGCCGCCGGCCTGGCCCAGCGCTGCGGCGCCCTGACGCTCGGCGACAGCGCCAGGAAACTGCTGGTCGCCGCGGGCGGTCGGGTGCGCCGGATGACCACCTCGCCGCTCGACATGCTGACCGGGATGGAACGCACCGTCGCGGACCTCGCGGTGACCGGCGCCAGCAACCGGGCCATCGCGGAGAGCCTCTTCGTGACCGTGCGGACCATCGAGACGCACCTCACCAGCGTCTACCGGAAGCTCGGGGTCGGCGGACGCACCGAACTGTCCACCGTCCTGGCAACCAGGAACCCCTCCGGCCGCAAGCCACCGGCGTGGGTCTCCCAGGCACGCGGACGCGACTGACACGAACAGGACGAGAGGTAGCGGTGCACCCGAGCAAGGCGCGGAACCATCCGACCACCTGCACGCCGCAGTGTGCACCCGACGCCCACGGCGACCCCGCCATGCTCCTGGAATGCGGCCGGGAACAGCGCCTCATCGGTGACGTCCTGCACCGACTCGGCCAGGGAGCCGGATCGATCCTCACCTTGACCGGCCGGCCGGGCCACGCCCAGAACGCGCTGGTCCGCTGGGGTGCCTGTCGTGCCAGACACCACGGACTGCGCGTGCTGCGGGCCCAGGCGACACCCACCGAACGCGACCTCAGACACGGCGCCGTCCTCCAACTGCTGGCCCCCCTCGACGGCAACGACGGCCGCACCCTGGACGCCCTGATCGGCCACGACGGCCCGCCGCCACTGCCCGGGATCGCGGACGTGCTGCGGTGCGCCGGCACCGCACCCACGCTCCTCGTGGTCGAGGACGTCCAATGGCTGGACCCGGCCTCCCACACCTGGCTGCGGACCCTGCTGCGCCACTTCGGCCCCCACCTGCCGCTCGCCGCCCTCGCCAGCAGCTGCGGAGGCACCGGGGCCTTCGACGCCGCGGACGACGCCGCCGGCCCGGCACACCGGGACGACGTGCCGGCCCGGCACGTCGTCGTGCCCCCGCTCACCGACCGCGGGGTCGCCGCCACCGTCCGCGCCTACTGCGGCACCCCCGGCGACGAGGAGTTCGTCGCCGCGCTCACCTCCGCCACCGCCGGCAACCCGGCCGTCCTGCGGGACGTGCTGCGCCAGTTCACCGCACTCGGCCACCAGCCCGACGCCGCCCACCTCCCCCAACTCCACGCCCTCACCGCGGGCGTCGTCGGCGACCACACGGTGCGCGCCCTGGACGGTCTGCCGTCCGAGGTGAACTCCGTGCTGCGGGCCCTGGCCGTCTGCGGCGACCTGCTCGACTTCACCCGGGTGCACGCCCTCGCCGGCGCCCGCTCCCTGTCGCAGGACCGGATCCGCAGCCTGCTGTCGAACGTCGGCCTGACGGTGTCCGTCGGCGACAAGGTCCACATCCGCTTCCCCGCCTCCAAGGCCCGCGTCGTCGAGGACATGCCGGCGGCGGAGCGCGCCGACCTCTACGGCCGCGCGGCCGCGCTCGCCCACGGCGCCGGCGTCAACGACGAGGACGTCGCCCACCTCCTGCTGCGCTCGCCACCCCTCGGCGCCCCCTGGGTCGTGCCGCTGCTGCGCCGCGCTTTCGTCGCGGCCCTGCGCAGGGAGGACCACCAGCGTGCCTGCGCCTGTCTCTCCCGGGCCCTGCAAGAACCCCTCGACCCCGACGAACGCAGCCGGCTGACCCTGGAGCTGGCCGCAGCCGAAGCGGTCGCCCGGCCCGACGCCGGCGACCGGCGCCTGAGGGAACTGGTCCGCAACGCACCGCCCACCGGCGAAGTCCCCTCGACCGGAGCCGGGTTGGGTGTGCGCGCCATCGATCTGGGCTTGGCCCGGGGGAACAGCGAATGGGCGCGCAGCACGGCGGGCGAGGCCCTCCCGGACGCCGGACCGGCCGACCGGGAAGAGCTCGTCGCACTCTTCTGGCTGGCCGCGATCCGGGACGACGACGCGCCGATGATCCCCGTGGTGCCCCCGCTGCCCGACCGCCCGGCACCACCGGCCCAGGCCGGCGCCCGCGCCTGGCAACTCGCCACCGAGGGCGAGGACGCGGACAAGGCCAGGAAACTGGCCCGGATCGCCCTGACCGGCGACCCGGGCGAGAGCCTGATGATGCCGCGACTGGCCGCCTGCGCCGCGCTGTTCGCCACCGACGACCACGACGAGGCGGTGCACGGCCTCGACGAGATGCTCGTCACCGCCCGCCGCGCCCACCTGCGCAGTCTGGCCGCCCGCGTCCTCAACCTGCGGGCCCGCCTGCACCTGTGCGCGGCGCGGCTGGACGCCGCCGAACGGGACCTGGACGGCGCCGAACGCGCGCTGCCACCGACGAGTTGGCACCCGCGGGCCCTGCCCAACCTGATCGCCACCCGCATCCTCCTCAGCGTGGAGGCCGGCCGCCCGGACCGGGCCAGGCAACTCGCCACCGCCCCGGTGCCCGCCGGCGGCGAAGAGGGCGTGTGGTGGCCCTCGTTGCTGTTCGCCCGCGCCCGGCTGGCCGCGGCCGACGGCGATTGGGCGGAAGCGCTGCGGTTGTCCCTGGAGTCGGGCCGTCGGCTGTTGCGCCGGCAGTGGGTCAACCCGGCCCTGCTGAGCTGGCGCCCGTTGGCCGCGGAGGCGTCCGTGGAGACCGGCGACGCGGCGGAGGCGCGACGCCTGCGCGACGAGGAACTGGCCCTCGCCGACCGGTGGGGCACCGCGAGCGCCCGCGGGGCCGCCCGCCTGTGGACCCGCGCCCTCTTCGCCGACGACCGGGACCAGGCCGCCCGCCGCTCCCGCGAGGCCACCGAACTGCTGCGGAACTCGCCGGCCCGCCTCGCCTACCTGTGGGGCCGGCTGTACCAGGCCGGTGCCGAGGCCGCCCTGGGGGACGCGGCCGCGGCGGCACGCTGTGTGGAAGAGGTCTCCCGGACGGTCGCCGCCCTCCCCACCAGCCGCCTCGCCACGACCGCCCGCACCCTGTCCGTCCCCGCCACACCCCATCAGGTCGGCGCCGTGCCGCGCACCACCCTCGTCCCACCCGGCTGGCGCGCCCTGACCGAGGCGGAGCGGCGCACCGTGCTGCTCGCCGCCCGCGGCCACGGCAACCGGCAGATCGCCGAACAACTCGCCGTCAGCCGGCGCACCGTGGAGCTCCGGCTGAGCAACGCCTACCGCAAGCTGCAGATCGGCGGCCGCAAGGAGCTGTACCGGCTCCTGGAAGCGGTGGAAGGGCCGATCGCGGATGCTTGTTGAGCGGGAGAACGAACTGGCCCGGATCCGGACCGCCCTCGACGCCGCGGCAGCGGGCGACTCCTCGCTCCTCCTCGTCACCGGCCCGCTCGGCAGCGGACGTTCGACCCTGCTGCGCCGAGTCCCGGAGCTCGCCGGCGACGACGCCCGGGTGCTGCGGGCCTGCGCCGCCTGGCGGGAGCGCGACTTCCCGTTCGGCATCGCCCGCCAGCTCTTCGACCACCTGCTGAACGGTGCCGGCGGCGCCGGACCCGCCCGGCGCGCCACCGGCGCCGAGCAGTTCGGCGACCTGATGGACGCCGACGACCGCCGCAGCGGACCGGGCCCCGAGCGCGAAGTCTCCGACGCCGTCCTGCACGGCGCCCAGTCGTTGCTGGCCGACGCCGGCGCGCACCGGCGGTTGCTGATCCTGATCGACGACCTCCAGTGGGCCGACGGCCCGTCGCTGCGCTGGGTGGCGCACCTCACCCGGCGGTTGCACGGGCTGCGCGCGCTCCTGGTGTGCACGCTCGCCGACGGCGACCACCGGGCCCGCCATCCCCTGGTGCGCGAGGTCGTCGGTGCCGCCCGCGACGTCCTCCGCCCGGCGCCACTGTCCCGGGACGCCGTCCGCACCCTGCTCACCGAAGCGCACGGACAGCCGCCGCCGGAGGCGCTGGTGCGGGCCCTGCACGACGCGTCCGGCGGCAACCCGCTGTTCGTCACCGCCTTCCGGCGCGCCTTGGACCGGACCGGCCCGCCGAACCACACCGAACCCTCCCTCGCCGTGGGGGAGTTGAGCCCCGCCGTGCTGCGCGACCGGATCGCGGGGCATCTGCGGATCCAGCCCCAGTCGGTGCGTGACGTCGCCGTCGCCGTCGCCGCCCTGGGCGACCACAGCGACCCGGCGCTGCTGGCCCAGCTCGCCGGCGTCGACGACGTGGGCTTCGCCGGGATCCGGCGCGCCCTCGTCGACGCCGGCCTGCTCGCCCGCGGGCGGGACGTCCGCTTCGTCCACGGGGTGGTCCGGGACGCCGCGGACTCCCTCCTCACCCTCGGCGAACGCGAACGCGCCCACGACGCCGCCGCGGACCTGCTGTACCGCTGCGGGCGGCCCGCCGAACAGGTCGCCGGGCACCTGCTGGCCGTCGTCCACCCGGGCCGGCCCTGGTCGGAGAACGTCCTGCGGGCCGCGGCCTGCAACGCGTCGCGCGCCGGGCGGCCCGGCGACGCCGCCCGGTACCTGCGCCGCGCCCTGCTGCACCACCGCACCCAGGACGACAGCCGGGCCCGGCTCCTGATCGACCTGGCCACCGCCGAACGCGCCATCGACCCCGACGCCTGTGTGCGCCACGTCAGCCAGGCCGTCGCCCTGCTGCCCGCCCCGCGCGACCGGGCCGCCGCCGTACTGCGCGTCCCGCCCAGTCTGCTCGCCGTGCCCAGCCCGTCCGCCGTGGAACTGGTGCGGCAGGCGGTCCGCACGCTCGACGACCCCGCCCGACCGGACGAGGAGGAGCCCGGCGAACTCGGGCTGCGCCTGGAGGCGTGGCTGCGGCACTCCGGCCACGAGAACCCCGTCGAGCTGACGTCCTCGGTCGAACGGCTGCGACGGATGGGACCGCGCCCCGCGGTGGACACCGTCGCCGAACGCGAACTGGTCTCCGTGCTGCTGTGCGCGGGTGCCCTGAGCGGCCGGCTCAGCGCCCGGGAGATCGCCCGGACCGGCAACCGCATCCTCGAACGCGAACCGGCCGTCGCCGCCCACGCCCACAGCACCCTGCCGCTCGTGCTGATCTCGCTGTTCGTCGCCGAGTCGGTGCACGGCGTCGCCTCCTGGCTGGCCAGCGAACAGCGCACCCGCCGCCTGTACGCGACCGGCGCGGACGACGTGCTGCTGGCCGCCGAACGGGCCTTCGTCCTCATGGCGCAGGGCCGCCCGGCCGCGGCCAGGGAACACGTCGAGAGCGCGCTGACCATGGGCCCCGACGGATGGCTGGAACCGGCCGTGCTGACGCTCGCGTCGGTCGTCTACGAACTGCGGGACCAGACCCTGAGCGAACGCCTGCTGGCCCGCACCCGCGACCGACGCCCGGCCGGGCTCGCCCGCACCGCCACCGGGCAGATCCTCCAGGCCGGCATCGACACCCAGCGCGGCCGCTCCCGGGAGGCCCTGGACGCGCTGTTGGCCTGCGGGCGGCGGCTGGAAACGGCGGGCTGGCGCAACTCCGCGCTGCTGCCGTGGCGCCCGTACGCGATCGGCCTGCACCAGCGGCTCGGCGAGACCGCGGCGGCGCTCCGGCTCGCCGAGGACGAACTGGCGTGGGCCCGGGACTGGGGCGCACCGACGAACCTGGGCCGCGCCCTGCGCCTGAAGGGCTGGCTGCTGCGGGACGACGGGCTGGACCTGCTGCGCGAGGCCGTCGACATCCTGCGTGCCTCGGCCCACGCGGTGGAACTGGCCCGCACGCTCATCGTGCTGGGCCGTCGACTGCACGGTGGGCCGGAGGCGGAGACCGTACTGCGGGAGGCCGCCGGGATCGCCGCGGCCTGTGGCGTGCCCTGGCTCGCCGAACGGGCCGGGCAGGGCCTCGGCACCGCCACCGTGCCGCCGGTCGCCACCCTCACCCCCAGCGAACGGCGCGTGGTGTCCCTCGTGGGCCGGGGCCTGACCAACCAGAACATCGCCGCCGAACTCGGCGTGAGTTCCCGGGCCGTGGAGAAGCACCTCACCAGCGTCTACCGGAAGCTCGGCGTCTCCGGCCGCCGCGAGTTGGTGAACGCGCTCCCGGACCGGTGACCCCGCGGCCGGCCGCGCCGGTCGCCGTCGTGCGCCCCGCACCGCGCCTCGCGCGCCCCCGCCCGCCCGGGGCGCCTCTGGCCGCCCTGCGCACGCCCGTACGGTCATGACAGGAACCTCAAGGAAACCTCAAGCGGAAGCGGGGGTAGTCACGTTCCCCGTGACCGCCGTGTCCGATGTGTCGCCTTTGATCACCGCAGCTCCGCCCTTGCGGACCGAACCTCGGCAAGTACGGACCACGGATTTAGAGGTGGGTAGATGTCGTGCGTTGACGCGTCGAGCGGCGGCTAACTACGCTCCGTTTCAAGGAAATCGAAACTCGGCGGCGCGAATCGCGTCGAACTCTGATCGAATTCCTGATTCCGTTTCTGTGGGTTCTTAAAATTGACGGGGGTTATCCGAAAGGATGGCGGTCTCGTGACTATCACTCACCTCACTGACTCGCATGACCGTACGACCGGCGGGGTGATATCCGCGCAGACCACTGCGGCGGGCGGGCCCGGGAGACCCGGGCTGATGGCCTCCCTCGACCGCGACCTCACCATCAAGCACGCCAACCAGGAGTTCCGCCGCAGTTTCGGCGACTCCGCCGGTGACGTCTGCGGGCGCAGCTTCCGCGATCTGATGCACCCGAGCGTGCAGCAGCCGCTGATGCGCCAGTTCTCCCGGCTCATCGAGGGCAAGCGCCACCGCTTCGCCTCGCACGTGGTCGCCGTGGGCGCCCGGGACTCGGCCTTCGCCGGCACCCTCACGGCCTCGGCGGTCACCGGTGAAACCCCGGACGTCGCCGCGATCCTGGTGCTCATGGACTCGTCCGGCGGCGCCGGCACCGCGGAGGCCGACGTCATGACCCCGCAGAAGAAGTTCCTGACCGAGATCGACGCGCGCATCCTCGAAGGCATCGCGGCCGGGCTGTCCACCATCCCGCTCGCCTCGCGCCTCTACCTCAGCCGCCAGGGCGTGGAGTACCACGTCACCGGGTTGCTGCGGAAGCTGCGGGTGCCCAACCGCGCCGCGCTGGTCTCCCGCGCCTACTCCATGGGCATCCTCAACGTCGGCGCCTGGCCCCCGAAGGTCGTGGACGACTTCATCAAGTGACGCCGACCGGCCGCCGTCCGCACTCCCGGCCGCCGTGCGCCCGCCAGTCCCACCCCGCCCGTGCCGCCCGGCGTCCGCCTCCCGCGAGGCGGCGCCCGGCGGCACGGGCGCTTCGTTGCCCTGTTCGCCTTTATCCATTCCCGTGTTACGCGCCCGCAATATTTCTGCGCCCACTCTCGGCCACGCCGCGACCGGTTCCGCTCGGCCGCCCGTCGCATCGTTTCTGCTGACCGTTTTCGTGGCCCGCGCGGGGCGCTCCGGCGATGCGATCCGGCCGCCGTCGCACCGCGACCGGAACGGCCGGCGGAATACTCCCGGTAACCCCTCTTCGGCTGCCGCGAGTTCGGGTCGAGGCGCATTCTTCCGCACCTCGTACACCACGGTTCACACGTTTTCCCCTTCGCCGTCACGAGCTTTGTTACGGGCGGAAGACCGTACACGGACGCGTCGTCCATGCGTGCGTAGTGACGTGGTCAAACGGAACCCCGGAGGTGTCCCCGACGCCCCTGCGCGGGCTGTGTACCTGGTGACCGTTTTCACCACGGGCGGCCCGGACGGCACCGCACCCCGGCGCCCGCCCGGGGCCGTCGCACCACCGCCCCGGGCGCAGGGGCCTGGTCGCCATGGCCCAGGCTTGTTTGAATCACCCCCACTCGGCCGGACGGCACGGAGCCGGACCGGTAGCGCAGGAGGAACACCGTGGACGCTGAGGACCGCCGCAGGGGCATGCTGGAACTCGTCCGGAGCACCGGGTCGGTCGACGTCGTCCGGCTCGCCGAGGAGTTCGCCGTCAGCCGGGAGACGGTCCGCCGGGACTTGAACGTCCTGGAGGACCACGGGTTGGTCCGGCGCCGGCACGGCGGCGTGTACCCCGTGGCGGGGGCGGGCCTCGAAACCACCCTCGCCTTCCGGTCGACGCACCGGGCCCCGGAGAAGTCCCGGATCGCCGCCGCGGCGGCCGGACTCCTCAGCGGCGCCGAAACCGTCTTCATCGACGAGGGCTTCACCCCGCAGCTCATCGCCGAAGCCCTGCCGCGGGACCGGCCGTTGACGATCGTCACCGCATCGCTCGCGGTGGTCAGCGCCGTGGCGACGAGCGCGCAGACCGACGTGCTGCTCCTGGGCGGCCGGGTCCGGCAGGGCGCGATGGCCACCGTCGACCACTGGGCCGTGCGCATGCTCTCCGACTTCGTCGTCGACCTGGCCTACCTCGGCGCCAACGGCATCTCGCGGACCCACGGCCTGACCACGCCCGACCCCGCGGTCGGCCAGGTCAAGGCGCAGGCGATCCGGGCCGCCCGCCGCCGGGTCTTCGCCGGCGTGCACACCAAGTTCGGCCCCGCGAGCTTCTGCCGGTTCGGCGACGTGGGCGACCTGGACACCATCGTCACCGGCACCGGCCTCCCGGCCGCCGAAGCCCACCGCTACCAACTGCTGGGCCCCAAGGTGATCCGGGTCTGACCCCCTTCTACGGGCGTGCCCGGGCGTCGGACCCGGGCCAGAGCGCGAGCGGCGTCGCCCCCACCCGATAGCCCTCCTCGTCCAGGAGGTGGCCGCCGTGCTTCATGGGCCACAGGGCGACCGCGCGTTCGGCGACCGCCAGGTCCGGGGCCCGTTCGGCGAGGCGCACCTCGAAGCCCTGGGCGTCGTCCAGGGAACGGACCCAGGCGACCAGGTGCAGGTTGTGGCGGCTGATGACGCTGGCGCACAGGCGCACCTCGCGCATCCCGGTGACCCGCCGGGTCACCTCCCGCAACCGGGCCGCCGGCACGTGGCCCCACAGGCTCACCGTGACCGGCCACTCCGACAGCGGGCGCGCGACCTCGCACCGCGCGTGCAGCATGTCCGCGGCGAAGAGCCGGCCGACGCGACGCCGCACGGTGTCGGGGCCGACGCCGCACTGGTCGGCCAGCGCCCGATAGGTGGCCCGACCGTCCACCGACAGCGCGGTGACCAGCCGTAGGTCCAGTTCGTCGAGGGGGAACGCGGGGGTGTCCGGCCGCCGGCGCGGAGCGGCCGCGGCGAGCTGGGCGACCTGACGCCGGTCCAGGGCCCGCAGCCGCCACCGACTGCCCTCGGTGTGGACCGGGCCGGCCAGGTGCGTGCGGACCGCCAGCACGCCGTCCAGCGCGGCGAGGTCCTGCCGCACCCAGCGGGACAGCGCGGCCGGATCGCGGGCCATGACGTTCAGTTGCAGGTCGTGGTCCCCCGTGACGTGGGAGAGCGCCGCGACGTGCGGTGCGGCCGTCAGCGCCCGGGCGACGTCGTGCAACAGCCCCGGCGCGCAGTCGATCTCGACGAAGGCCAGGCACCCCTGGCCCGACGCGGCCAGCACCGGCGCGGGATGCGCACCGATCCAGGCGGCGCCGGCCTCGGCCAGCCGGTGCCAGCGCCGGGCCACCGTCACCGCGTCCAGTCCCAGGACCGCACCGATCCGGGTCCAACTGGCCCGCGGCGCGATCTGCAGGGCGTGCACCAGGGCCTGGTCCACATGATCCAGGGACCGGGGCGACGGCCCGGAATCCTGCACCACAACCGTCTCCTCGCGTTTTTCCGGCGGATCCGGGCCGCTGGTCGGCTCAACCTTCAGCCTGGACCCGGGTACGGGCGGACCGTACCAGGCAACCCCCGACCAACAGGAGTGGGATTCGGCATGTCGGCACTGGAACGCGCCAAGGAACTGCAACCCGAACTGGCGCGGCTGCGCCGGTCACTGCACCGGGAACCGGAGTTGGGCCTGGCCCTGCCGCGCACGCAGGAGAAGGTGCTCGCCGCCCTCGACGGCCTGCCGCTGGAGATCACCCTCGGCACGGGACTCACATCGGTGACCGCCGTCCTGCGGGGCGGCCGACCAGGCGGCGCGGTGCTGCTCCGGGGCGACATGGACGCCCTGCCGGTCGCCGAGCAGAGCGGAGTGGCCTACGCCTCCGAGGTCCCCGGCCGGATGCACGCCTGCGGGCACGACCTGCACACCGCCGGACTGGTCGGCGCGGCCCGGCTGTTGGCCGAACGCCGGGAACACCTGTACGGCGACGTGGTGTTCATGTTCCAACCCGGGGAGGAGGGCCACAACGGCGCCGGCGCGATGATCGAGGAGGGCGTCCTGGACGCGGCGGGCAAACCGCTCGACGCGGCCTACGCGCTGCACGTCGCGGCCAACCAGGTGCCCGGCGGCGTGGTCATCACCCGCTCCGGCACCATCACCTCCGCCTCCGACCTGCTGACGGTCACGGTGCGCGGCCGGGGCGGCCACGGCTCGACGCCGGCCCTGGCCAAGGACCCCGTCCCGGTCGCCTGCGAGATGGTCACCGCGTTGCAGAGCTGGGTGACCCGCACCTTCGACATCTTCGACCCGGTCGTCGTCACCGTCGGCACCTTCCACGCCGGTACCCAGGCCAACGTCATCCCCGAGACCGCCGAGTTCCGGGCCACCGTGCGCAGCTATTCCGAGGCGGCCGGGGAACGCCTCGCCGAGGGACTGCCCCGGCTGGTGCGCTCGATCGCCGCCGCGCACGGCCTCGAAGCGGAGGCGGACTACGCACGGCACTACCCGGTCACCGTCAACGACCCGGACGAGACCGCCTTCGCCCTGACCGCCGCGCGCGAACTGTTCCCGCCGCAGCAGGTCTGGGAATCCCCCCAACCCACCAACGGCTCCGAGGACTTCGCGCACGTCCTGCACCGTGTCCCCGGCGCGATGCTGCTGGTGGGCGCGGCACCCGAGGGGAGCGACTGGCAGCACGCCCCGATGAACCACTCGCCGCTGGCCGTCTTCGACGACCGGGTGCTCCACCAACAGGCGGCGCTCCTGAGCGCACTCGCCGAACGCCGACTGGCCGCCACGGCGGCGCCCGCACCCGCGGCGCCCGCACCCGCGGCGCCGGCGTGACCCGCGCGGCGGCCCCGAAAACCGCTGGTGACCGGCGGGGCCGCATGCTGGGATGAGCAGATGCGAGACGACGCGTCGAGGGTGGTGGACCGGGGCCGGTACCCGACGGCGGTCACGCCCTGGGAAGACCCGGACTGGCGGGACGCCGCCCTGGGCTGGGCCCGCGACGAGCTGGCCGCACACGGCCTGCGGGTGACCGGACCGGGACGCGTACGGCTGCGGCCCTGGTCGGTCCTGGTGCGGCTGCCCGTCGCGGGCCGCGGCGCCGTCTGGTTCAAGGCCAACCCGCCGGGCAGCGCCTTCGAAGCGGGGCTGACCGCGGCCCTGGCCCGCTGGGCGCCCGGCCACGTGCTGGCTCCGCTCGCCGCCGACGCCGCCCGTGCCTGGCTGCTGCTGCCGGACGGCGGGGAACTGTTCCGGGACGTGCTCGACCGCGCGCCCGCCGACCCGCGTGCCTGGGAGCAGCCGCTCGCCCAGTACGCCGCCCTCCAGCGCACGCTCCTGCCGCACGTCCCGGACCTCGCACGCCTCGGCGTGCCCGGCGCGCCCACCGCGGGACTGCCGGACCTCTTCGACCGGCTGGTGGCGGAGAACCCCGTACTCCCGCCGGACGACCGGGCCCGGCTGCGTGCCCTGCGGCCCCGCCTGGCCGGGTGGTGTGCGGACCTCGCCGACCTGGGCATCGCGGACACCCTCGACCACGCCGACCTGCACGACGGCCAGCTCTTCGCGCCGCAGCCGGGCCGGTTCACCTTCTTCGACTGGGGCGACGCCGCGCTCTCCCACCCGTTCTGCAGCTTCCTGGTCCCGGCCCTGGCCGCCCGCGAACGCTACGGCCCGGACGTCCTGCCGCGCCTCCGGGACGCCTATCTGGAGCCGTGGACGGGCGGCGGCCTCGCGGCGGCCGAACTGCGCCGTGCGATGCGCCCGGCCTGGCGGCTCGGCACGCTCGGCCGGGTCCGGGCCTGGGGCCGCCTCTTCCCCGTGCCCGCCGACGAGCCCGGCGACGCCGCCCCGCCCGGCGCCGCCGAGAGCGCCGCATGGCTGTGCGCACTCCACCCCGACGACTCCGAACCGCCGGTCTGACCCTTCCGGCCCACCGGGGCCGCCCGGCGGTCCGGGACGCCAACGGGGCCCGCACGCACCGACGCGCGGGCCCCGGCCGTGCTCGACGCCGCCTACCTCCTCGCGGGGCACTGCTTCCAGGCGAAGTGGTACAGGGTGTTGATGCTGCCGTCCGTGGAGTCCATGGCCATGTAGCTGGTGGACTTGGGATCCGCCGCCGAACCGTCCAGCCGCAGTTCGGTGTTGATGTTGAAGTAGCGCTCCTCGCCGCAGGGCGCGTACACCAGCTGGTCGACGTCGGTCTCGTCCGAGGTCTGCCAGTTGTTGTCGTAGGGGCCGGTGAAGGGATGGCTCCTGCGGGCCGTCTCCGGTTGTCCCTGGAAGTAGTAGTTCGCCTGTTCCAGGCCCTTGGCGCCCGGGGCCAGCGAGGCGTAACCGCGGTAGTCGGCCCGCGCGACGGCGTACGTGAAGCCCTGCGGGACGTGCACGCTGAGCGCGATCTGGCAGTTCTTGCGGGCGTCGGTGGGCTTGCTGGCGCCGCCGACCTGGGCGAGGTACTCGCTGTAGGTGACGGTGAAGGCGGTGTTGTCGGGCGCGACGGCCACGGCGGCGCTGCCGGGTCTGCACCCCGATCCGTTGACCGTGGCCACGGTGATGGTGATCTGTCCGGTCGGCGGTTCGTCGCCGAACCGCGCTGGCGTGGTGGGGGATGCCGATCCGAGGAGCAAGGCTGCCGCTGCGGCACCAGCACTGAGCGTGCTGAGCATGGGCTCTTCCTTCCGGTCGTCCTGGACCCGCGACGCGGGCACACCAGGAGTGGAATGACGAGCGCATGCCAGCACGGGGATCTCGGCTTGCACAGCTCTGCTCACCGGGATTGGGGCGAACCTACGCCTTGATTCGGACGCCCGCCGCGCCCCGCCCCGACGACGAAGGCCGCCGGCGCGCCGCGGGGGCGGACGGCGCCGGGCGGCCTACTTCGTGCCGGTGCTGAGACCGTCCGAACGGTCCGCGTCGTCCGGTTCCGGGCCCTTTCCGGGGGAGCGGCGCCAGGTGACGAGGAGGTAGGTGAGCGAGCCGACGATCAGGACCGCCGAGACCCAGTCGTTCAGGCGCAGCCCCAGGAAGTGGTTGGCGTGGTCGATGCGGAGCGCCTCGATCCAGACCCGGCCCGCCGCGTACGCCAGGACATAGGTGGCGAACAACCGGCCGCGGGGCAGCCGGTACCGGCGGTCGAGCCAGAGCAGCAATGCCATGACGCCGACGTCCCACAGCGATTCGTACAGGAACGTGGGGTGGTAGAACGCGACTGTGGGGCTGTCCGGGGGCCGATGGGCGGGGTCGATCAGCAACTTCCACGGCAGGTTCGTGGGACCGCCGTACAGTTCCTGGTTGAAGTAGTTGCCCCAGCGGCCGATGCCCTGCGCCAGAACCAGACCGGGGGCGACCGCGTCGGCGAAGTCGGCCAGTTTGATGCCGCGCCGACGGCACCCGAGCCAGGCACCGAACGCACCGAGCGCCACCGCACCGGGGATGCCGAGGCCGCCGTTCCAGACGTACAGCGCCTCGATGGGGCGCTTCCCCGGTGCGAAGTACAGCTCGGGGTCGGTGATCACGTGGTAGAGCCGGCCGCCCAGCAGGCCGAACGGCACCGCCCACATCGCGATGTCGGCGATCTCCTGGGGATCCCGTCCGCGCGCCGCCCACCGGCGCTGGGACAACCACACCGCGACGAATATGCCCAGGATGATGCAGAGCGCGTACGCGCGGATGGGCACGGGGCCCAGGTGCCAGACCCCCTGCGAGGGGCTCGGCAGATACGCCAGGTTCATACGGTCGACCGTTCTCACGGGCGGACCCGGCGGACTGCCGGGCAGGACGGGCCCGAGATTACATCGGACACCGAAATTCCCCCGGGGATCCGTGGCGAACAGCGCAGGTAAAGTGCCCGCATGCCGCCGCAGCCCCGCTCCCACCGCCCCGTGCACCGGTCGGCGGACGCCTCGGACGCCCACCGGCTGACCGAGGCCGTCACCCGTCTGCGGCGCGCCCTGCGCGCATCGATCCGCACCGACTACCCGTGGGAGACGCTGCCCATGGCCCAGGTCGAACTGCTCCAGGTGCTCGCCGCGCACTCGCCCGCGCGGATCGGCGACCTGGCCGCCCGCCAACGCCTGGCCGCCAGCACCGTCAGCGGCCTCATCGGGCAGATGATCACCGCCGGCCTGGTCGCCCGGGCCGTCGACCCCGCGGACCGCCGCGCCTCCGCCGTGACGCTGACCCCGGCCGGCGGCGACCAGCTTGCGGCCTGGACCCGCGCCCACGAGAACCGGCTGGACGCGGCCCTGGCGTCGTTGGACGAACCCGACCGCGCGGCCGTCCGAGCCGCACTGCCCGCCCTCTTCCACCTCGCCGCGTTCCTGGAGGACGCCGACGGATGACGGCGGCGGCTCACCACACGCCCGGCACCAACCTGCGCGTCCGGGCCGCGTATGACCGGTACTCCTCGCCCAACGCGTCGAGCAGCATCCGCTCCTCCACACGGATCCGGTAGCCCACGGCGAGCAGACAGCACACCGTGCACACCAGCCACGCCGCCGCGTTGTCGAGCAGCAGCCCCAGGGCCGCGGCGGCGAGCAGCATGCCGCTGTAGGCCGGGTGCCGGACGTAGCGGTACGGACCCGAGGCCACCACCCGGTGGCCGTGCTGGATGTGCACCGTGCCGCGGAAGAAACGGCCCAGCGCGACGATCGCCCACAGCCGGATCCCGATCCCGGCCCAGGCCGCCACCAGCACCGCCAGCCGCACCACCGGCGACTGCGTGGAGTACGACAGGGCCGGCACCGCGGCCCGGAGCGGCGCCGCCAGGGCGATCCCGCCGCCGATCAGCACCGGGAAGACCAGCAGACTGAGCCGCTCGGTCCGTTCCGTGCGCTCACTGCGCCACCGCTGGCGCACCTGGAGCAGCACCTCGGCCGCCGCCCAGGCCCAGAGGGTGACGACGAGCGCGGTGTGCACGACGTGGTGCAGCACGGCACCTCCCGGTCGTTCCCGGACCCCGTACCCCGATGCGGGGTCGTGCGTCGCCAGCTTCGCACCCGAGCCGGGTGGAGTGGATCCACTCAGGGGTGGAGCCCGGGTGGATCCACACCGGGAACCGGCGCGCTGCCGGCACCGCTCAGGCCGATCTCATGTCCGCCGCCAGCTCCTCGGTGGCCAGCACCCCCTCGCCGTACAGGGCCTGGAGCCAGTTGGTCTGGTAGATGGTGTCCAGGTACCGCTCCCCGAGGTCCGGGGCGATCGCCACCGCGGTCACCGCGTGGCCGTCGTTCCGGGACAGCCACTCCACGGCGCCGCTGACGACGGTGCCGGTGGACCCGCCGAACAGGAAACCGCGCCGGGCCAGCCGGTGGCAGGCCCGCACGGTGTCCGCCTCCTCGACGCGGACCAGGTCGTCGACGTAGGACTCGTCCAGCAGCGCCGGACGCACGCTCGTCCCCAGCCCCGGGATCATCCGTCGGCCCGGCTCGCCCCCGAAGGTCACCGAGCCGACGCTGTCCACGGCCACCACCCGCACCCTGCGGTGCCACTCCCGGAAGTAGCGGGCGCAGCCCATCAGCGTCCCGGTGGTGCCGGCGCCGACGAACAGCACGTCGAGCTGCGGGAAGCGGCGGGCGATGGCCGGCGCCGTGGTGCGGTAGTGGGCCCGCCAGTTGTCGGCGTTGGCGTACTGGTTGAGCCACACGTAGCGTTCGTCGGCCGCGCACAACGCCCCGACGTGGGCGATCCGCGCGCCGAGCAGACCGCCTTCGGCCGCCGGCTCGGCGACGATGTGCACCCGGCCGCCCATCGCCTCCATGAACCGGCGCGCCGAGAGGTTGCAGCGGGCGTCGGTCACGCACAGGAATCCGTAGCCCTTGCTGGCGGCGATGACGCTCAGCGCCACGCCCAGGTTCCCGGAGGAGGACTCGACCAGGATGCAGCCGGGTTTGAGGACGCCGTTCCGCTCGGCGGCCGCCACCATCTCGGTCGCGGCCTTGAGCTTGATCGACCCGGCGAAGTTGAAGCCCTCGCATTTCAGGAAGAGTGCCTGCCCCACGATCGACCGCAGGTCGACGTAGAGGTCCTCGGCGTTGAAGTCCATCGGAACGGAAATGACCGTCATGACGTCCACCTCATCAGCGGCAGTGCTCTGGGCCGGTCAGCCATGGCGGCGTAGCTCGTGGAAGAAGTCGTCGACGACGTGCAGTTCGCCGGAGCGGGCCACCTCGTCGTAGACGTGTTTGCCGACCGCGAGGTCGAGGACCCCGAGGCCGAAGGGGGAGAACACCACGGTCCGGTCGGGGGGAACCGCCACCCGCCCGGTCAGCACGTCGTCGAGCGTGCCGAGCAGGAAGTCCCGCCGCCCGGTGAGCTGTTCGGCGAGGTGGGGGGAGGTGTCGGCCTTCAGGCAGTGTTCGACGTCGTCGACGATGTTGGTGGCGGAGAGCAGGATCTCGGGGGCGAGGTCGCGCAGCGAGACGTGCAGCACCAGCGGGTGGTGGTCGAACCACGCGGCCTCGCTGACGTGCGGGCGGGCGGCGACGGTGGCGAAGACGACCAGGTCGCTGGTGCGGATCAGCTGCTCGGCACTGTCGTGCACGGTGATCCACTGTTTGGCGCCCGACTGCTCCAGGTAGAGGCGGAAGCCGGCGGCGCTGTCCGGGGACAGGTCGTGGATGCCGATCTGGTCGAATTCCCAGCCGGTTTGGGTGAGGAAGGTGTGGATGTAGCGGGCGATGAGGCCGGTGCCGAAGAAGCCGATGG
>NZ_JBJMAB010000066.1:0-24407 GCF_045799175.1 Streptomyces sp. VTCC 41912 | reverse complement strand
TGTGCAGGACTGCTGCGCTTTACGTCCTGCACACCACCCCCTCCGGCCCGTCCCCTCCCGTTGGGGGTGGGTGGAAAAGATGGGTGAGTGGGGCTCGGAGTGAGTGGTTCGCTGCTGGTCAGTGCGTCTCTCGATGCGCCCGCACGAGCCCTGCCGGGCGTACCCCCATCCACCTTTCTCCCACCCTCATACGGGAGGGGTCGGGGGTGCGGGTGGTGGGGTGTCCGGACGTAAAGCGCAGCAGTCCGGGCACCCCACCACCCGCACCCCCGGCACCGCACCCGACCAGCCCCGCGCAGCGGCCCCGCGCCGCAGGCGCAAAAGCGAAACCCCCACGGCGGGACAGCCGACGACGTACGACGACGCCCCGCGCAGCGGCCCCGCGCCGCAGGCGCAAACAGAAACCCCCACGGCGGGACGGCCGACAACGTGGGAGGCACAACCCCTCAGGTTTGGGCGACGATCTCGCGGAGCCACCGGAATGACGCCTTCGGGGTGCGGCGGAGCGTGGTGTAGTCGACGTGGACGAGTCCGAACCGTTGGCGGAATCCCTCCGCCCATTCGAAGTTGTCCAGCAGTGACCACACGAAGTAGCCGCGGACGTCGACGCCGGCATCCATCGCCGTCCGCAGGGCCCGCAGGTGTCCGTCCAGGAAGGCGATCCGTTCGGGGTCCTCGATGCCGTCGTACGCGCAGCCGTTCTCGGTGATCATCACGGGTGGGAGGTCGGCGCCGTAGCGGTCGTGGAAGGACAGCAGGAGTTCGGTGAGGGCCTCGGGGACGACGGGCCAGCCGAAGCCGGTGCGCGGTCGGTCGGTGATCTCCCGTGGGGTGAACGGGAGTCCGGGCGGGAGGCGGACTCCGGAGAAGTCCGTTTCCTCGGTCGTCGGCGCTCCGATCTTCGTCGGTTGGTAGTAGTTGATCCCGTACCAGTCCAGGGGGGCGGAGATGGTGGCGAGGTCGTCGGTGACGGGGCCGGGCAGGAGCGCGGCGATCTCGTCGTCGGGGTAGCGGCCCAGCAGGATCGGTTCGGCGAAGAGCCGGTTGAGCAGCAGGTCGTAGAGGTCGGCGGCCTCGGTGTCGGCGGGGGAGTCGGACGCCGGCCAGGTCGGGCCGTGCGAGTTGGCGATGCCGATGCCGGTGGCGCCGCGGGCGCGCAGCGCCTGGACGGCGAGGCCGTGGCCGAGCAGTTGGTGGTGGGCGGCGGGCAGTGCGTCGAAGAGCAGGTGCCGGCCGGGGGCGTGCTGGCCCAGGCCGTATCCCAGGAGGGTCACTTCGGCGGGTTCGTTGAGGGTGATCCAGCGGGTCACCCGGTCGCCGAGCCGGGCCGCCACCGCGTCCGCGTACGCCGCGAAGTGCTCGGCGGTCTCCCGCTGGAGCCAGCCGCCGGACGCCTCCAGGGCCTGCGGGGTGTCCCAGTGGAACAGCGTGGGCACCGGCGCGACCCCGGCCGCCAGCAGCGCGTCCACCAGCCGGTCGTAGAAGTCCAGCCCCGCGGCGTTGACCGCCCCGCGGCCTTCGGGCACCACGCGTGGCCAGGCCACCGAGAAGCGGTACGCGCCGACGCCCAGGTCTTTGAGCAGTGCGACGTCCTCTTGGTACCGGTGGTAGTGGTCGGTCGTCACCCGGGGGTCCGAGCCGTCCTTGATCCGCCCTGCTCCGGCGGCGAACGCGTCCCAGGAGGACGGTCCCCGCCCGTCCTCGTCCACCGCCCCCTCGATCTGGGCGGCGGAGGTGGACACGCCCCAGAGGAAGCCGCGGGGGAAGCGGAGGGGGGTGGGGGGCGGCGCGGGCGCGCGTGCGGGCTCCGGTGTCATGCCCCGGGATCCTGGTAACCGCCGGTAACAGTGTCAAGGGGTGGGTGCCGGCAAGTGCCGTGCCGGGCCCGGGGGTTGGGCTGGGCGGCCGGCGGCCGGCGCCGCTACTCCCCCTCCTTCAGCACCCTCGTGATCAGTTCGCGTTGGTCGTCCGTGAGGTCGGGGTCGGTGCAGTACGCGGTCTTGTCGTCGACCGTGAGGGCGTAGCGGAAGCCGTCGGGGACGCCGGTGGGCGGGGCGGCGTGGGCGGCGGTCATGGCGCGGTCGGCGAGGCCGTGCCAGTCGGTGGCGTCGGTGCGGTCGGCGGTGTCGATCTCGGCGTGGCGCTCGATGCCGGCGAAGCCGCCGGTGCGGCGGATGTGGATGCGCATGGGGGGTTCCTACCCGGTGGGGCGGAAGTAGTCGACCCGGGGTGGGTGCCCGGCGGGCGGGAGCGGCCGGGTGCCGCTCCCGCCCGGGGCGGTCATTTGCCGGTGACGCCCACCGTGGACCATGCCTTGACCACGGCTTCGTGTTCGCTGCCGGAGGCGCCGTAGCGGGTCTGGGCGGCCTGCACGGTGAGGTTGGCGAAGTCGGCGAACTGCGCGTTCTTCGTCAGGTGGCCGCCGGTCAGGACGTCGTACCAGATCTGGCCGGCGCGCTCCCACGCCTTGCCGCCGAGCGCGCTGGCGACGAGGTAGAAGGCGTGGTTGGGGATGCCGGAGTTCAGGTGGACGCCGCCGTTGTCCTCGGAGGTCTGGACGTAGCCGGCCATGGTGGCGGGCTGCGGGTCCTTGCCGAGCTGCGGGTCGTCGTAGGCGGTGCCGGGGGCCTTCATCGAGCGCAGGGCCTGTCCGTGCACGCCCGGGGCGAGCAGGTCCGCGCCGATCAGCCAGTCGGCCTGGTCGGCGCTCTGGCCGAGCGCGTACTGCTTGATCAGGGAGCCGAAGACGTCGGAGACGGACTCGTTGAGGGCGCCGGACTGGCCCTGGTAGTCGAGGTTGGCGGTGTACTGGGTGACGCCGTGGGTCAGCTCGTGGCCGATGACGTCGACGGGGATGGTGAAGTCCTTGAAGAGCGTGCCGTCGCCGTCGCCGAAGACCATCCGCTGGCCGTCCCAGAAGGCGTTGTCGTACTTCTCGCCGTAGTGGACGGTGGCGTCGAGCGGGAGGCCGGCGCCGTCGATGGACTTGCGGCCGTAGACCTTCAGGTAGAGCTCGAAGGTGGCGCCGAGGCCGGCGTGCGCGCGGTTGACGGAGGCGTCCTTGGACGGGGCGTCGGACTCGGCGTGGACCTTGGTGCCGGGGAGGTTCTGCTGGTGGCCGGCGTCGTAGATGGTGCGGTTCGGCTTGTCGGCGGCGGCCCGGGCCTCCTGCGGGATGAGCGCCTGGGCGGCCAGGTCGGTGCGGCGGGTGCGGTGGAGGGCGTCGTGCTCCAGGGTGCGGCGGGCCGGCTCGTGGTGGGCCGGGTCGTCGGACTCGGCGAGCTTGCCCAGGATGTGCGGCGGCACGATCGTGCAGAAGACGGGCGTGGTGGGGGCGGGCGCGGTGCGTTTCTGGGTCACGGTTTCCTTCATAGGACGACGGTGGCACTGTGTAATGCGTCTGTCACTGCCAGCGGCCGAAGTTCCCGAAAACGTGTGGTTGGTCGCATTTTTGCCCCTACGTCCACACGGTCCCGCATACTGATACGCGACTGCGGATCTTCGATGCCTCGGCTACGGTGCTGTCCATCATGCGTTTCGGGCTGCTTCTCCTTAGCTGCCGCGGCGAGGGCCTGTAGTCGTAGGCCGACCCCCTCCCCGCGGGATCTGGTGCTGCGTTCGACCGTCGGCCGTCACACGGAACTCCCCGAGGAGCCCCACGCAATGTCGCAGCCTGTCGGCCGCCCCACCCCGATCACCAACGCCACCCACGCCCAGACGTCGTCCGGGATGCCGATCCACAAGTACCGCCCGTTCGAGGCCGTGGACCTCTCCGCGCGCACCTGGCCGGCGAAGCGGATCACCAAGGCGCCCCGCTGGCTCTCCACCGACCTGCGCGACGGCAACCAGGCGCTGATCGACCCGATGTCGCCGGCCCGCAAGCGCGAGATGTTCGACCTGCTGGTACGCCTGGGCTACAAGGAGATCGAGGTCGGCTTCCCGTCGTCCGGCGAGACCGACTTCGCCTTCGTCCGGTCGATCATCGAAGAGGGCGCGATCCCGGACGACGTCACCATCTCGGTGCTGACGCAGGCCCGGGAGGAGCTGATCGAGCGGACCGTCGAGGCGCTGCGCGGCGCCCCCCGTGCCACCGTCCACCTCTACAACGCCACCGCCCCCACCTTCCGCCGGGTCGTCTTCCGCGGCTCGAAGGAGCAGGTCAAGCAGATCGCGGTGGACGGCACCCGGCTGGTGATGGAGTACGCCGACAAGCTGCTGGGCGACGAGACGGCCTTCGGCTACCAGTACAGCCCGGAGATCTTCACCGACACCGAGCTGGACTTCGCGCTGGAGGTCTGCGAGGCGGTGATGGACGTCTGGCAGCCCGAGGCGGCCCGCGAGATCATCCTCAACCTGCCGGCCACCGTGGAGCGTTCGACCCCGTCCACGCACGCCGACCGCTTCGAGTGGATGAGCCGCAACCTGAGCCGGCGCGAGTTCGTCTGCCTGTCCACGCACCCGCACAACGACCGCGGCACGGCCGTGGCCGCCGCCGAACTGGCCGTGATGGCCGGCGCCGACCGCGTCGAGGGCTGCCTGTTCGGTCAGGGCGAGCGCACCGGCAACGTCGACCTGGTGACGCTGGGCATGAACCTCTTCTCGCAGGGCGTCGACCCGCAGATCGACTTCTCGCAGATCGACGAGATCCGCCGCACCAGCGAGTACTGCAACCAGATGGAGGTCCACCCGCGCCACCCCTACGCGGGCGACCTGGTCTACACCGCCTTCTCCGGCTCCCACCAGGACGCCATCAAGAAGGGCTTCGACGCGCTGGAGGCCGACGCGGCCGCCCAGGGCAAGACCGTCGACGACATCGAGTGGGCGGTGCCGTACCTGCCCATCGACCCCAAGGACGTCGGCCGCTCCTACGAGGCCGTCATCCGGGTCAACTCGCAGTCCGGCAAGGGCGGTATCGCCTACGTCCTGAAGAACGACCACAAGCTGGACCTGCCGCGCCGGATGCAGATCGAGTTCTCCCGGATCATCCAGGAGAAGACCGACGCCGAGGGCGGCGAGGTCACCCCGAAGGCCATCTGGGACACCTTCCGGGACGAGTACCTGCCCAACCCGCAGAACCCGTGGGGCCGCATCCAGGTCAGGACCGGGCAGACCACCACCGACACGGACGGCGTGGACACCCTCACCGTCGAGGCGGAGGTGGACGGCGTCGAGACCGTCCTGACGGGCTCCGGCAACGGTCCGATCTCCGCGTTCTTCGACGCGCTGTCCGGCCTGGGCATCGACGCCCGCCTGCTGGACTACCAGGAGCACACCATGAGCGAGGGCGCCTCCGCGCAGGCCGCCTCGTACATCGAGTGCGCCATCGACGGCAAGGTGCTGTGGGGCATCGGCATCGACGCCAACACCACCCGCGCCTCCCTCAAGGCCGTGGTCTCCGCCGTCAACCGCTCGGCGCGCTGACGCCCACCCGCCCCGTCTCCCGCACGGCCCCGCCGCTCCGCACGCCGGAACGGCGGGGCCGCGCCCATCCGTACACATTCCGTACGCATTCCCGCCCGCATCCGGCCAGCCGCCGGCCCGTTGTCCGATACGAGGTGCTGACGGCACGTCATCGATGTGGCTAACATCACGTAACGAACGGCAACGGAGCCGAAGGGGGCTCTCTCCCAGCTGCCGCTGAGGGGCGCCCCCACCCATGCCCCAGCGGCCGTGGGGGAATGACGGAGGGCTGACGTGATGCGCAACGTACGTGTGGTGGGGGTGCGCACCTCGTGGCGGACCGTCGCCGACGGCGAGTTCTTCTGTCCCGACTGCGGCGGCGACCGCAACTACCTCCGCCGCACCGGCCGACGCCGCCTCCACCTCCTCGGCGTCCCCGTCCTCGCCCGCGGTGACGCCGGCCCGGTCCTCGAATGCTCCGCCTGCCGCGGCCGCTTCGGGCTCGACGCCCTCGACCACCCGACCACCGTCCGGCTCTCCACGATGCTCCGGGACGCCGTCCACACCCTGACCCTGGCCCTGTTGGCGGCCGGCGGCACGGCCTCCCGCACGGTCCGCGACGCCGCGGTCACCGCGGTCCGCGCGGCCGGCTCCGCCGACTGCACCGAGGACCAACTGCTCACCCTGCTCGCCGCACTCGCCGCCGACACCGGCCGGATGACCGGCACCTACGAGGCGGCCACCGGCGACCACTGCGGACACCAGGGCCTCGACCCGTGCGGCACCGCGCTGGCCATAGAGCTCCACGAGGCGCTGGAGCCGCTCGCCCCGCACCTCGCCCCCGCCGGGCGGGAGTCGCTGCTCCTCCAGGCCGCCCGGATCGCCCTCGCCGACGGCCCGTGCACCCCCGCCGAGCGCGAGGTGCTCAGCACCGCCGGCGCCGCCCTGACGCTCCGCCCCGAGGACGTCGACCGGCTGCTCCTCGCCGCGGCCCGCTCGTCCCGCTACCGCGGCTAGGCCCCGCCCCGACCCACCGGACGGGCCCCGGCCCGCGTTCGAAGCCCCCGGCCCACGGCGGCGCCCCGCCCCCGGGCGCCGCCCGGCACCACGACGGCCCCGCCACCGGTCGCAACCGGCGGCGGGGCCGCATGCCCACGTGCGGGCTCAGGCCGTCAGCCGCACCGGCAGGCTCGCCAGCCCGCCCGCGATGAACCCGCCCGCCGGCTGCAACTCCTCGGCCGGCACCGCGAGACGCATGTCCGGGAACCGCTCGAAGAGCGCCGGCAGCGCGGTCCGCGCCTCCAGCCGGGCCAGCGGCGCACCGATGCAGTGGTGCACCCCGTGGCCGAACGCCAAGTGGTCCTGGCTCGCCCGCTGGACGTCGAACGTCGCGGCCGCCGGGCCGTGTTGCTCGGGGTCCCGGCCCGCCGCCGCGTACATCGGCAGCAGCGCCTCGCCCTTGCGGATCACCTCGCCGTGCGGCAGCGCCACGTCCTGGACCGCGAACCGCAGCGGCAGGCTCGCGATGCTCGGCGTCCAGCGCAGGGTCTCCTCGATGACGTCGTGCCACGACACGGCGCCGTCCCGCACCAGCTTCAGCTGCTCGGGATGGGTCAGCAGCGCGAACACCGCGTTGCCCAGCAGGTCCACGGTCGTCTCGTGGCCGGCGCCGATCACCAGCAGCAGGGTGTCCAGCAGCTCCCGCTCGGTCATCCCCTGGCCCTCGTCGTCCCGGGCCGCGACCAGCAGGCTGGTCAGGTCGTCCGCGGGCTGCGCGCGCTTGGTCGCGACCAGCGAACCGAGCAGCTCGGCCACCGCCGCCTGGGTCGCCGTGGCCTGCTCCGGGGTGGCCGTGGTGTCCATGATCTCGGAGACGACCCGGGCCAGTTCGCCCCGCGGCGCGCCCTCCGGGTAGCCGAACAGCTCGCAGATCACCTGCATCGGCAGCGGGTGGTTGAAGGACTCCCGCAGGTCGACGACCTCGCCGGCCGGCCGCGCCGCGAGCCCGTCCAGCAGGTCGCCGACGATCTGGGTCACCCGCGGCACCATCGCGTCCGTGCGGCGGGCGGTGAACGCCGGGGCGATCAGCTTCCGCAGCCGGCGGTGGTCGGGGCCGTAGGCGGTGAACATGTTCGTCACGCCGATCCACGACTGAAGCCAACTGCCGCGGATCTCCGGGCGCTGCCACTCGGGCCAGTGGTCCCGTGGGTTCTTCGAGATCCGGTCGTCGGTGAGCAACTCCTTGAGCAGGGCGTGACCGGTCACGCCCCACGCCTGGATGCCGCCGGGCAGCTCGATCCGGGCCGCCGGGCCTAGTGCGCGGAGGCGGGCTCCTTCGCCGTGGATGTCGGTGCCGGCCGGGTCGATGACGACGGGCTGCGGTCGCTGTTCTGCCATGGCGTGGCTCCTGCCTGGTCCGGGGTGATGGGGGTGAAACGGGCCGGGAGCGCGGCCAGCGCACGGTGGAAGGCGCCGTTGCGCCACGTCAACTCCGCCGGGGCGACGGCGAGTTCGATGTCCGAGAGCCAGGCGGTGAGCCGCTCGATGGCGGTGATCGCGATCAGCAGCGCGTGCCGCTTCACCGGGCAGGCGTGCGGCCCCGCCGCCCACGCCAGGTGCGAGCCGCTGCCCGACCCCGGGCCGTGGGCCCCGGTGGTGTCGAACTGGCTGTTGGCCGCGGCGTAGGAGACCATCACCAGTTGCCCGGCGCGCACCCAGGTGCCGTGGAAGAACACGTCCCGGACCGGGAAGTGGGCGGAGTAGTTGGCCATCGGCGGGTCGTTCCACAACACCTCGTTGATGGCGTCGTGGACGGTCAGCGCGCCACCGGAGACGGTGTTGTAGTAGCGGTCGTCCGACAGCATGCGGGCCAGCGCGTTGCCGATGAGGTTGGCCAGCGGCTCGTTGCCGGCGCCCATCACGAGGATGATGTTGTGGATCAGTTCCTCGTCGCTCAGGCCGTTGGCGTGGTCCATCATCCACGACGTGAGGTCCGGCCCGCGCTGCGCCTTCTTCGCGCCGACCAGCTCCATGATGTACTGCGTGTACGCCTCGTTGGCGGCCGTCGCCTCCTCCGGCGAATTGCCCTCCATCATCCCCGCGATCGCCGCGATCAGCCGGTCGCTGTAGGAGTCGGGCAGCCCGAAGAGGGTGTTGAACATCAGCAGCGGGATCAGCCGCGCGTAGTCCGCGATCAGATCCGCCTCACCGCGGTCGCCGAACCGACGGATCAGGGTGTCCGCCGCGTGGTGCACCCGCGCCCGCAGCTCGTGCGGCTCGACCAGCTTGAAGCTGTCGACGATGGCGTCGCGGTAGCGGACGTGCGCCGGCCCGTCGCTGTAGAAGACGTTCGGCCGCCAGTGCAGCATCGGCATGACCGGCGAGTCCGCCGGGACGGTCTGCATCCAGGCCCGGGAGTCCTTGGACCAGGTCGCGTCGTCGTTCAGCAGCTCCAGCGCCGCCCGGTAGTCGGTCACCAGCAGCGCCGGCACCTCGGGCGCGATCTCCACCGGCGCCACCGCCCCGTACTGCCGCAGCCGCGCGTAGATGCGGTGCGGGTCGGCGGCGAAGTCCGGTCCGTACAGCTTCACCGGGGCGTGCGCCTCCGGGTGCGCCGCGGCCCGCGGCGGCCCCGCGTGCGCCGGACAGTCCGGCGGTGGGGCGGCGGCCTCCGACGGCGGGACGGCCGGCCCGGGGCAGGCCGACGGCGGCGGGGCGGCGCCCGGCTCGTACGGGGAAGTCACGGGATCGGGTTCTCCTCGGGCTGGGGCGTGTGGTCCAGGACGTGGCGGACCAGTGCGATCAGCGCGTCGACGGACTGTTCGCGGTCCCGGGCGTCGCACAGCACCAGCGGGGTGTCCGGGTGCAGGTCGAGCGCCTCGCGCATCTTCTCCACGTCGTACTGCGGGGCGTCGGGGAAGGTGTTGACCGCGACCGCGTAGCGCAGTCCGGCCTCCTCCACGATGTCCATCACCTCGAACGAGTCCGCCAGTCGTCGGGTGTCGGCGAGGACCAGGGCGCCCAGCGCGCCGCGGGCGATGTCCTGCCACAGCGGGCGGAAGCGCTTCTGGCCGGGCGTGCCGAACAGGTACAGCACCAGGTCGCCGGGGAGCGTCAGCCGCCCGAAGTCGATGGCGACGGTGGTGGTGGTCTTGTCGCGCACCCCGGCGAGGTCGTCGACCATCGCGCCGGACTGCGTCATCACCTCTTCGGTGTGCAGCGGCGGGGTCTCCGAGAGGGCCCGGATCAGCGTGGTCTTGCCGACCCCGAAGGGCCCGGCGACCAGCAGCTTGACCAGGGTCTGGTCCTCGCCGCGGAGGTACATGGTGCCGGTCCCGGCGCCGGGGCTAGGACTTGAGAGAGCGGAGTCCATCGAGAACCCTCTCCAGGATCTGCCGGTCGAATTGCTCGGCTTCGGGTATGGGGACTCGGGCGTGCAGGCGCCCGGCATCGACGAGGTCGGCGACCAGCACCTTCACCACGCTCACGGGCAGGTGAAGGTGGGCGGCCACCTCGGCCAGAGTCAGCGCACCGGGCTGGAGCAGCTCCAGGATCCGGTGCTCTTCGGGGCGTACCTCACTGGTGATCGGCATGTCCACGCCGATCAGCACGGTCAGCCGGTCCAACGTGTTGCGGCTCGGTCGGGCACGCCCGCCGGTCGCCAGGTAGGCCGGTACGAGGCGTCGTCCGCTGCTCTGGCGCGGCGTCATGCGTGGCTACCGGTGTCCCGAGCCGGGCTGTTCATGACCTTCTTGCCCAGGGTCGTCACCTGGATCTGCATGTGGTGCGCGACGACTCCCATGTTCACCTCCGGATCGGCGAAGACGGCCAGGCAGGTGTTCTCGCCGGCCGGGATCGCGAAAACGAAACCTTCGTCGGACTCGATGACGGTCTGCCGCAGCCGGGCGTCGTCCTGCTCGGTGAACGCCGCGGTCACCGCGCGCCCCGCGCCCTGGAGCGCCGACATCATCGCCGCGACGCCCTCGGCGGCCTCCCGCGACAGGCCCGGCGAGGCGCCCTCGATGAAGCCGTCGCCGGAGATGACGGCGGCGTGCACGACATGCGGCAGCTCCAAGAGGGGAGCCAGCACCCAGGACTTGTCCTCGGTGACACGGCGACGGGTGGGGCTGTTCATGACTGGGCGTTCCCTTCGGGACTGCGCGGGGGTTCTGAATGGGCTGCGGCCCGCCCGGATTCGGTGCCGCGCTGGAGCGCCGCCCAGCGGGATCCGGTCTCCTCCGGGGAGCGCAGGTTGAGCGTGTCGGGGTGCGACTCGGGCTGCTGCTCGGCCTGCGGGCGGCGCCGGCGCCGGCGCGGCAACTCGCCCTCGACCGGCGGCTGCTGCGGCGCGGGCTCGGCGACCGGTCGGGCCGGGGCCGGCTGGACGGGCACGGCGTGCGCCTCGGCGGCGGGCCGCGGCGTCGGCAGGGCACCCGCGGGGGTGGCCGGCGCGCTCGCTCCGGTCGGCATCGCGGACGGCACCGCGGCCCGGTCCCGGGGCCCGCCGGGGGCCCGGTGCGGCATCGGCGCCATCACCGAGATCGGCCGGGCGCCCTCGTCGAGGACGGTCAGCAGCGGATCGCCGGGGATGTAGACGACGGCCCGCACGCCGCCGTACGGCGACGGCTCCACGTGCACGCCGAAGCCGTACTGCCGCACCAGTTGGCCGGCCGCCGCGAAACCGGACCGGGGCGGGTCGCCCAACTGCGTCAGCAGCAGCCCGTCGTTGCTGGCCAGCAGCTCCATCGCGTGCTTGAGCTCGTCGTCGTGCATGCCGACGCCGTAGTCGTCGATGATCACCGATGCGCCGCGGTTGCCCTGCTGGAGCGTGACGGTGACCGGCAGCTCCCGGTGCGAGTGGTGCAGCGCGTTGGCGAGCAGCTCGGTGACGGTGATCGCGATCGGCTCGACGGCCCGCGCCACCACGGCGACCGGGTCCCGCAGCTGGTTGCTGACCTGCACCCGCTCGTAGCCGCGCAGCCGCGAGGTGGCGCCGACCACCAGCTCGGCGAGGTAGGAGTCCTCGCGGGTCAGCCCCGGCCAGGCGCCGCAGACCACGCCGGTGGCCTGGACGCGGCGCAGCGCCTGCTCGTTGAGGAAGTCCGCGTCGAGCAGGTCCTGCGCGATCTGCGGGTCGTCGTACTTGTGCTGCATCGCCTGGAGCGACGTCTGCACCTGGTACAGCAGTGCCTGGATCGTGGTGGTGGCGCCGCGCAGCGTGGACTGCGCCGCCGCGTCGACCCGGGTCCGTTCCTTGGTGATGGCCTCGCTGACCTGCGCCATCACGGCGTCCAGCGCCTCGTCGGTCTCCGACCCGCCGAACCGTTGGTCGAGCAGGCCGCGCACCGGGACGTGCGGGTGGGCCAGCGCCAGGGTCAGGTCGGGCAGTCGGGCCTCGGCCAAGTGCCGCACCTCGGCCTCGGTGGCCCGCAGCCTGGCCGACAGCTCCGTGTTGCCGTGGAGCGTGGCGCTGCTGTGTTCCTCGGCGGCGGTCAGGCGGGCTCTGAGGCCGGCACGCTCCTTGCGCACGCGGACCAGGAGCGCCGCCAGCACGACGGCGGCGACCGTACCTGCGCTGAGGCACCACAACAGCGCCTGCGGTATGGATGTCATCGAGATCCTCGTTTGGGGACTGACGGGGATGTCTCGGCCGCTACGGCTGGCGTGCCGCCGAACATCACCGGATGCTACCTGTCGCTCGACACGCCGTGAGGGTCCTTGACGTGCGAGGACGGAGAAGTGTGGAAGGTCGCATTGAGGCGTTGATGACCGGTGGGTAGCGTGATGAGGCCCCGTCATCCGGAGCCCCGTAGAGGGGTTGTGGAGATGGTGTGGATGCGACGCGGATGAAACGCGGTCAGGTCGCCGCATATCGACCGTCATTGCGGTCTCCCGATGCCGCGGTGCGCGTCGCGGCGCGACCGTCCCACGGCGTTCCTTCGTGCCACTTCGCCATCTCCGTAAGGGAATTGACGACTCGTCATCAGAGCCGCCGAGCGGTCGGCCGTCGGCCGCGGCGGTGCGCGGCGGTGCGTGTCGGCGCCTCGTGCGGGCGGAGGGGTGTCCGCCGCCCCGTCGCCCAACCCGGTTCCGGAGCGTCACGCACCCGCCGCGCACCGTGAGCGGCGGGCCGCCCGGGAAGCGCCGCGTGCCGCGCAGTGACATTCCGCACGATCGCGCGGGTGCGGGCCGTGGCCCCGGAGGGCCGTCGGGGCGCGGGACGGGGTGCTCGGTGGGTGCGGGAGAATGGCGGCATGACTCTGTTCCGCGACGACGGCATCGTGCTGCGCACCCAGAAGCTGGGGGAGGCGGACCGGATCATCACCCTGCTCACCCGCGGCAACGGCCGGGTGCGGGCCGTGGCGCGGGGCGTGCGGCGGACGAAGTCGAAGTTCGGGGCCCGCCTGGAGCCGTTCTCCCACGTGGACGTGCAGTTCTTCGCGCGCGGCGGGGAGCTGATCGGGCGCGGGCTGCCGCTGTGCACGCAGAGCGAGACGATCGCCGCGTACGGTGGCGCGATCGTCACCGACTACGCCCGCTACACCGCCGGCACGGCCATGCTGGAGACCGCCGAGCGGTTCACCGACCACGAGGGCGAGCCGGCCGTCCAGCAGTACCTGCTGCTGGTCGGGGGGCTGCGGACGCTGGCCAACGGCGAGCACGCCCCGCACCTGGTGCTGGACGCGTTCCTGCTGCGCTCGCTGGCGGTGAACGGCTACGCGCCGAGCTTCGACGCCTGCGCGCGGTGCGGAATGCCCGGTCCGAACCGGTTCTTCTCGGTGGCGTCGGGTGGCGTGGTGTGCGGTGACTGCCGGGTGCCCGGAAGCGTCGTACCCTCCTCAGAGGCCATCGGCCTCCTGGGCGCGCTGCTGACCGGCGACTGGGAGACCGCGGACGCCTGCGAGGCCCGGCACGTCCGCGAGGGCAGCGGCCTCGTCGCGGCGTATCTGCACTGGCACCTGGAGCGCGGTCTGCGGTCCCTGCGCTACGTGGAGAAGTAGCGCCGGGCGCGACCGACCGGCCACGACGACGTCGTGAACACACCGTCCATCGAGATTGCATAGGAGACGTGGGGCGCATGGCAGTACGCGGGATTCTGGGGCGCAACCGACGTGAGTACCAGACGCCCGAGCCGCATCCCTCGGGCGCGCGTCCGCCGAGGATCCCCGGCGAGCTCGTGCCGAACCACGTCGCCGTCGTGATGGACGGCAACGGGCGGTGGGCCAAGGAGCGCGGGCTGCCGCGCACGGAGGGCCACAAGGTCGGCGAGGGCGTCGTCCTGGACGTCCTCAAGGGCTGCATCGAGATGGGGGTGAAGAACCTCTCGCTCTACGCCTTCTCCACCGAGAACTGGAAGCGGTCGCCGGACGAGGTCCGCTTCCTGATGAACTTCAACCGGGACGTCATCCGGCGGCGCCGGGACGAGATGGACGCGCTGGGCATCCGCATCCGGTGGGTCGGCCGGATGCCGAAGCTGTGGAAGTCCGTGGTCCAGGAGCTCCAGGTTGCCCAGGAGCAGACCAAGAACAATGACGCGATGACGCTGTATTTCTGCGTGAATTACGGCGGTCGGGCGGAGATCGCGGACGCCGCGGCGGCCATCGCGGCGGACGTCCGGGCCGGGAAGCTGGACCCGTCCAAGGTCAACGAGAAGACCGTGGCGAAGTACATGTACTACCCGGACATGCCCGATGTGGACCTGTTCGTCCGGCCGTCCGGTGAGCAGCGCACCTCGAACTACCTGATCTGGCAGAGCGCCTACGCCGAGATGGTGTTCCAGGACATCCTGTGGCCGGACTTCGACCGCCGGAACCTGTGGGACGCGTGCTTCGAGTACGCCAAGCGCGACCGCCGCTTCGGCGCGGCGCCGCTGGAAGCCGGCGAGCAGGCGACCTGAGCCCGGGCCCGCGCGACGGGCCGTGCACGGCGGACGGGCCGCCTCCCCGCGGGGAGGCGGCCCGTCCGCCGTTTCCGGGGACCCGTCCGGGCCCGCTCACAGGCTCCGGTCGCGGTGGGTGGGGCGGCCGTCGAGGACGGTGAGCAGGACCGGCAGCCGGGGCAGGTCGGTGGCGGGCGTGGTGAGCGGGTCGTCGGCGAGGACGGTGAGGTCGGCGCGGTGGCCGGGGGCGATCCGGCCGGCCCGGTCCTCCTCGCCGGCGGCGTGCGCGGCGTGCACCGTCATGCCCCGCAGTGCCTCCAGCGCGGTGAGCGCCTGCTCGGGGCCGTGCGGCGGCTGGGCGAGGTCGCGGCTGGGGCGGCGGTGGCGGGCGCCGGCCATCACGCCCAGCGGCGGGTAGGGGGCGATCGGCCAGTCGGAGCCGAGCACCACGGTGGCGCCGGCGTCGGTCAGGTCGCGGCAGCGCCAGGCGCGGCCGGCGCGCTCCTCGCCGAGCCGGCGGGACCAGTTGTCGGTGTGGTCGGCGCGGGTGAAGTCGCAGCAGTGGGTGGGCTGCATGGACGCCAGCACGCCGAGTTCGGCGAAGCGGCGCAGGGTGTCGTCGGGCACCGTCTCGATGTGTTCGATGCGGTGCCGGACCCCGTTGGGGTCGGTGCGCCGGGCCTGTTCGACGGCGTCCAGGGCGTGCCGGACGGCGGCGTCGCCGATGGCGTGGGTGGCGGTGGGCACGCCGGCGGCGTGCAGTTGGCCGATGACCCGGGTGTAGGCGGCGGGGTCGGGCCAGAAGGCGTGGGTGGACTCGCCGTGGCAGTCGGGGCGCTCCAGCCAGGCGGTGCCGTTGTCGATGGTGCCGTCCATGAAGAGCTTGACGCCCGCGGTCCGCCAGAGCCGGCCGCCGGTGCCCTGCTGGGCGATGAGCGCGCGCACCCCGTCGGCGTCGGTGCCGGGCTGGCACCAGGGGGCGACCCGCAGTCGCAGCGGCAGGTCGCCGGCCGCGTCCAGTTCGTCGTAGAAGGCGAGGCTGTCCCCGTTGGCGTCCATGGCGTGGCCGCCGGTCAGGCCGGCGGCGGCCATGGCGCGCAGCGCGGCGGCGAGCCGGGCGCGGCGCTCCTCGCGGGTGGGCTGCGGGGCGGCCCGTTCGACGAGTTCGCAGGCGGCGTCCTCCAGCAGCAGCCCGGTGGGCCGGCCGGCGTCGTCGCAGACGACCTCGGCGGCCTGGTCGAAGGTGCGCGGGCCGTCGACGCCGGCGAGTTCCAGGGCGCGCGGGCTGGCGAGCATGGAGTGCGCGTCGAAGAGTTGGAGTAGTGCCGGGACGCCGTCCAGGACGGGGGCGAGCGCGGCGGACTCGATCGGGCGGTCGCCGAAGACGTTGGGGTCCAGTCCCCAGCCGTGCAGCCAGGCGCCGGGGGCGAGGGCGGCGACCTCGCGGGCCAGCGCCGCGCGGACCCCGTCGAGGTCGGTGCAGCCCGACAGGTCCAGGCCGTGGGTGAGTTCGGCGCCGGAGACCGGGTGCAGGTGCCCGTCGGTCAGGCCGGGGGTGACCACCGCCCCCTTGAGGTCGATCACCGTCGTCGCGGTGTCGGCGTGCGCGCGGATCTCGCGGTCGTCGCCGAGGGCGGTGATCTTCCCGTCGGCCGCCGCCAGCGCGGTCTGCGGCAGGAAGGTGCCGGTCGCCGGGTCGAGCAGGCGGGCGGAGAGCAGGACGAGGGTGGCGGGCACGGCGGCTCCTGGGGAACGGGAGGGAGGAGAACGGGAGGAACGGGAGGAACGGGAGAACGGGAGAACGGGGGAGGGGCGGGTGCGGTGCGGGTGGCGGGCTACGCCTCGGCCGCCGCGGCCGCGCCGCCATCGGTGTCCGCGGCGTCCGCGGCGTCCTCGGGGGCGCCGCGGACGCCGGGGGCGCCGGGGGCGCCGTCGACCGGCGGGGCCAACGCGCCCGCCGGCAGCCCGAGTTCGCGCTCGGCCATGGTGATCGCCATGCGGGTCACCGCCGTCGGGCGGTTGCTGATGTCGGTGTTGGCGTGTGCGCCGAGGCCGTCGAGCACCACCAGGATCTGGATGGTCGTCACGTCCGGGTCCGCGGTGCGGAACTCGCCGCCGGCGACGCCCTCGTGGAGCAGTTCGGCGAGCCGCCCGCGCCAGGCGGCCTCCTGCTCGGCGACCCGGTCGCGCAGCAGCGGGCGGTAGCGGCTGAGGTGGCGGGCGTTGATCCACAGGCGGCTGATCGCGTCGTAGGCGTCGCCGGTGGTGTGCGCGAAGAACCGCGCCAGCCGCTCGGTGGGGCGCTGGCCGGGGGCCGCGGCCGGCAGCAGGCCGTCGAGCTCGTTGCGCGCGGCGGTGCCGAACGCCTCCGCGACGAGTTCCTCGGCGGACGGGAAGTAGTGGCTGATCAACCCGGGGCGGACGTCGAGGTCCTCGCCGATCCGCCGCAGGGTGATGCACTCCAGCCCCTCGGCCAGGGCGACCGCGGCCGCGGCGTCGACGATTTCGGCCCGCCGGGCGGCCGGGTCTTTCCGGATGCGCTTGCGCTGAACCCTTGACGACATACCCCGGATGCTATTGAGTGTGCGACCAATAAGCAACAAGGCCGTTAACGCACCAGGTCGTTATGGCCAAGGTCGCTCACGACCAGCTCCACGGAGGGCCCATGGCGTCCACGATCCCCGACCCGGCGTCCACGCTTCCCGACCCGCCCGCCGGCACCCCCGACGCGCCCGGGACGGCCGCGCCGGCCCCGGACCGCGCCGGCCGGATCGAGGTCCACGGCATCGACCACATCCCCGACGCGGACCGCCACGGCCGCCCGCGCGGGCTCTTCTCGGTCTGGGCCGCCGCCAACGTCAACTACCTCAGCCTGGTGGTCGGCGGCGCCCTGGTCCTCATGGGCCTGACCCTCTGGCAGGCCCTCGCGGTGATCGTGGTCGGCAACCTGTTCTGGGTGCTCACCGGCGTGCTCGCGGTGCCGGGACCGGCCGCCGGCACCCCCAGCGAAGTGATCACCCGCGCCCTCTACGGCGTCCGCGGGAACCGCGTGAACAACGCCGTCACCGGCTGGATGATCTCGGTCTGCTACGTGGCGCTGAACCTCGCCTCGGCCGCCACCGCCGCCTTCTCCCTCGTCGAGGAGACCGGCATCCACGCCACCACCGGCGTCAAGGTCGTCGTGGTGGTGGCCATCGCCGCGGTCACCCTGACCATCAGCGTCTACGGGCACGCGCTGATCGTGAAGCTCTACACCCCGATCACGCTGGTCCTCACCGCGGCCTTCGCGGTCGTCGCCTACGCGGTCCTCACGCACGCCGACTTCGGCTACGCGCCCGCCCACCCGCTGACCGGCACCGCCCTGTGGGCCACCGTCTTCGGCGGGATCACCCTCATCGCCTCCGGGCCGCTGTCGTACACCACCAGCGCCGACTTCTCCCGCTACCTGCCGCGCTCCACCTCACCGCTTGCGGTGGTGGGCTGGACCGCCCTCGGCGGCTTCCTGCCCGGCGTGGCCGTCTGCGCCCTGGGCGCGTTCGCCGCCACCGCCGTCGACATGGCCGACCCGCAGACCGCGCTCCAGCGGATCCTGCCCGGCTGGTTCACGCCGCTCTTCCTGCTCGCGCTGGTCCTCGGCACCGTCGCGATCAACGCGCTCACCGCCTACAGCGCCGGCCTCGCCCTCCAGGCCGTGGGCCTGCGCATCCGCCGGTCGGTCAGCATCCTCGCCGACGGGGCGGTCGCCGTCGGCCTGACCCTCTACGCGCTGCTGGTCTCCAACTTCCTCGACACCGTCAGCAACGTGCTCCAACTGACCGTCGTGCTGCTCGGCCCCACCGCGGCCGTCTACGCCACCGACATCGCGCTGCGCCGCAACCGCTACGACGGCCCGGCGCTCACCGACGAGAGCCGCGGCGGGCCGTTCTGGTACACGGGGGGCGTCAACTGGGCCGGCGCCACGGCCCTCGCCGGCGGCGTCGCCGTCTCCGCCTGTTGCGTGGACACCCTCTACACCGGCCCGCTGGCGGCGGCCGCGGGCGGTGTCGACCTCGCCCTGCCGGCCGGCCTCGTGGTCGCGTCCGCCCTCTACGCGCTCCTGGCCCGGCGCACCGTCCGCCGCTGAACCGGCCCGCGGTGCGGCGGGCCGGCGCCGGCCGGGGCCGTCAGGCGCCCTGGCCGCCCACCTCGGCCTTGGTCGCGCACTCCCCGCACGTCCCGAAGATCTCGACGGTGTGCGCCACGTCGCGGAAGCCGTGCTCGGCGGCGATCTGGTCGGCCCACTTCTCCACGGCGGGGCCCTCCACCTCGACGGCGGTGCCGCAGCCGCGGCACACCAGGTGGTGGTGATGGTCGTCGCTGCTGCACCGGCGGTAGACGGCCTCGCCGTCGCTGGTGCGCAGCACGTCGACCTCGCCGGCGTCGGCGAGGGACTGCAACGTCCGGTAGACGGTGGTCAACCCGACCGAGTCGCCCCGGTGCTTGAGCATGTCGTGGAGCTCCTGTGCGCTGCGGAACTCGTTGACCTCGTCGAGTGCGGCCGAAACCGCGGTGCGCTGCCGCGTCGACCGGCCGCGGACCGGAGATCCCGCGCTCGTCGCCACCGTTGCCTCCCTTAGGACGTCAGGACTTCTCCCGCGCATGCGTTTGGCCATTGTGCCAGGTGATGACCGGAAGCCCTGTTTGGCGCTTACATGTACTCCTCTATGTATCCCTCGGCCAGGCGGTCCCACACGCACCGCCCGGCCAGCGGTTCCGATGCTTCCCGTTCGTCCGCGACGCCGTTGCGCCCGGCGGCGCCACGGCCCGCGCCGACCGTCACACCCGGACGTCGTCCTGCGCGGTGCGGCTGCCCGGTACCTCCAGGGTGCACCCCTCGCCGGCCGCCGCGGGCGCTCCGGCGCGCCGCCGGGCCAGCGGGGCGGCCACCGCCGTGAAGACCACGAACAGCGCGATGGCGAACAGCACGATGGTCGCGCCGGACGGCACATCGACGTAGTAGGAGGCGGTGGTGCCGGTGAGGGTCACCACCATGCCGATCGCCACCGCGGTCACGAAGGTCACCGCGAAGCTCCGACTGATCTGCTGCGCGGCCGCGACCGGGATCACCATCAGCGCACTGACCAGCAGCAGGCCGACCACCCGCATGGCGACCGTGACGGTGACCGCGGCGGTCACCGCGACCAGGAGGTTCAGCAACCGCACCGGCAGTCCGGTGACCCGGGCGAACTCCTCGTCCTGGCAGACCGCGAACAGCTGGCGGCGCAGCCCCACGGTGATCGCCAGCACCAGTGCGGCCAGTACGTAGATCGTCGTCATGTCCTGCGGCGAGACGGTGGTGATCGAACCGAACAGGTACGTCCCCAGGTTGGCGCTGGAGCCGGCGTCCGAGAGGTTCATCAGCATCACGCCGCCCGCCATGCCGCCGTAGAACAGCATGGCCAGCGCCAGGTCGCCGCGGGTCTTGCCGTACCAGCGGATCAGCTCCATCACCACCGAGCCCAGCACCGCGACCGCGGTGGCGACCCAGACCGGGCTGGTGTTGAGCAGGAAGCCCAGGCCGACACCGGTCAGGGCGACGTGGCCGATGCCGTCGCCCATCAGGGCCTGGCGGCGCTGGACGAGGTAGATGCCGATGGCGGGTGCGGTGATGCCGACGATCAGGGCGGCGATCAACGCCCGCTGCATGAAGGGGAAGGTGAGCATTTCCATGGTGGCGGGCCCCTAGCTCAGCAGGCCGGTGCGGAGCGGTTCCGCGGCGGCGTCGGCGTGCGGGTGGACGTGGTCGTGGCCGGGCAGGGCGTGCTGCCCCACCGCCTCGGGCGGCGGACCGTCGTGGACGACGCAGCCGTCCCGCAGCACCACCGCGCGGTCGATCAGGGGCTCCAACGGGCCCAGTTCGTGCAGCACCAGCAGCACCGTGGCGCCGTGGCCGACCTGCTCGCGCAGGGCCGAGGCCAGCACCTCCTGGCTCGCCAGGTCCACGCCGGCCATCGGCTCGTCCATGATCAGCAGGTCGGGCTCCCCGGCCAGCGCACGGGCGATCAGGACCCGTTGGTGCTGCCCGCCCGACAGGGCGTTGACGGAGTCCTTGGCCCGGTCCGCCATCCCGACCAGCTCCAGTGCGTGGTGCACCGCGCTGCGGTCGGCCTTGCGGAGCAGGCCCAGCTTCGTCCGGGCCAGCCGGCCGGCCGTGACCACCTCGCGGACGGTGGCCGGCACCCCGCCGGCCGCCGTGGTCCGCTGCGGCACGTAGCCGATCCGGGCCCAGTCCTTGAAGCGGCGGAACGGCGTGCCGAACAGCGCCAGGTCGCCGCCGGTCAGCGGCACCTGGCCGATCACCGAGCGGACGGCGGTGGACTTGCCCGAGCCGTTGGCACCGAGCAGCGCGACGACCTCGCCGGACCGCACGCTCAGGTCGACCCCGCGGAGCACCGGTCGGGCGCCCAGCGACGCGGTCGCCCCGCGCAGCTCGATGACCGCCGAGCGGTCCCCGGCGGGCCGCTCGGCGGCCTCTCGGGCTATGACGGGCTGGCCGGTGTCCTTCATCTGGTGACCTCCGTCGTGCGGTGCGTCCTGGTGCGCGGGGTGCGCGGGGTGTGCGGGGTGTGCCGCGCCGGGTGCCCGGTGGGCACGTGGTGCGCGGGGCGCGGGCGGGAGCCGGTCACTTGGTGCCGAGCGCCTTCTGCAGCGCGGTGAGGTTGGCGCGCTGCACCGAAAAGTAGTCCGTGCCGCGGGACTTCTTGGTGATGCCCTCCAGCGGGTCCAGCACGTCGGTCTTCAGGTGCAGGTCGCCGGCGAGGGTCTTGGCGGTGGCCGGGTTGGCCAGCGTCTCGAAGAACACCGTGGACACGTGGTGGGTCTGGGCGAGCGTGTGCAGTTCCTTGATCCGGTTGGCGCTGGGCTCGGACTCCGGGTCCAGGCCGCTGATCGCCTCCTCGGTCAGGCCGTAGCGCTCGGCGAGGTAGCCGAAGGCCGCGTGGGTGGTGACGAAGGTGTCCGAGGCGCGGTTCTTCAGGCCGTTGACGAACTCCGTGTTCAGCGCGTCCAGCTTCTTCACCAGGACGTCGGTGTTCTTCTGGTAGTCGGCCTTGTGCTGGGGGTCGGCCGCCGCGAGGGTCGTGTTCACGCCCTTCGCCACCTGGGCGAACTTCAACGGATCCAGCCAGATGTGCGGATCCTGGCCGGGCTCGGACTCGGAGTGCGAATGGTTGTCGCCGGTGGTGTGGTGGTGCCCGTCCACCTCGGGGCCGTGCACCTCCATGGAGGTCAGCTTCGCCGCGTCGGCGATGTGCTTGACGCCGGACTGGGCGATCGCGCTGTCCACGGCGGGCTGCAGGCCCTTGAGGTAGACGATCGCGCCGGCCTGGCTGAGGTGCCCGGTCTCCTGGGGGGTGAGCTCCAGATCGTGCGGCTCCACGCCGGGCGCGGTGAGGTTGGACACCTCGACATGCGACCCGCCGATCTGCTGGGCGAGGAACTGCATCGGGTAGAACGACGCCGTCACCTTCAGCTTCCCGTCGTCGGTGCGCCCGGAGGTGGCGGGGGAACAGGCGGACAGGGCCAGCAGGCCGAGAACCGCGGCTCCGGCGACGACTGCGGTGGATATGTGCGGGCGTACGTTCATGACACTCATTTTCAACAAAGCTGGAAATGATTGTCAACAAAGTGCGCGCCAGGTCACAGGGCGAAGACAACCGGCCGGAAGCGATCCGGAATCGATTTGGTCCGCGGGGTACGCCCGCCGCTACCCTGAACTATTCGCCCAGCCGTCTCCTGATCACCACGCTTGAGCGAGGCGCTTCGCGCCCTCCTATCCACTGTCCGACGTCGTACTGAAGAGAGCACCGTGGCCGCCGACAAGATCGATACCATCGTCAGCCTGAGCAAGCGCCGTGGCTTCGTCTACCCCTGCAGTGAGATCTACGGCGGCTCGCGCGCTGCCTGGGACTACGGTCCCCTCGGCGTCGAGCTCAAGGAGAACCTCAAGCGCCAGTGGTGGCGCGCCATGGTCACCTCCCGTGAGGACGTCGTCGGCATCGACTCGTCGGTGATCCTGGCCCCCGAGGTGTGGCAGGCGTCCGGCCACGTCGCCACCTTCACCGACCCGCTCACCGAGTGCACCTCCTGCCACAAGCGCTTCCGCGCCGACCACCTGGAGGAGGCGTACGAGGCCAAGCACGGCAAGCTCCCCGAGAACGGCCTCGCCGACATCAACTGCCCGCACTGCGGCAACAAGGGCGGCTTCACCGAGCCCAAGCAGTTCTCCGGCCTGCTCTCCACCCACCTCGGCCCGTCGCAGGACACCGCCTCCGTCGCGTACCTGCGCCCCGAGACCGCCCAGGGCATCTTCACCAACTTCGCGCAGGTCCAGCAGACCTCCCGCAAGAAGCCGCCGTTCGGCATCGCCCAGATGGGCAAGTCCTTCCGGAACGAGATCACCCCGGGCAACTTCATCTTCCGGACCCGCGAGTTCGAGCAGATGGAGATGGAGTTCTTCGTCAAGCCGGGCGAGGACGAGCAGTGGCACGAGTACTGGATGGAGCAGCGCTGGAACTGGTACCGCGACCTCGGTCTCCGCGAGGAGAACGTCCGCTGGTACGAGCACCCCAAGGAGAAGCTCTCCCACTACTCCAAGCGCACCGCTGACATCGAGTACCGCTTCCAGTTCGGCGGCTCGGAGTGGGGCGAGCTGGAGGGCGTCGCCAACCGCACCGACTACGACCTGTCCTCGCACGCCAAGGCGTCCGGCCAGGACCTCTCCTACTTCGACCAGGAGGCCGGCGAGCGCTACACCCCGTTCGTCATCGAGCCCGCGGCCGGTGTCGGCCGCGCCATGCTCGCCTTCCTCCTCGACGCCTACACCGAGGACGAGGCGCCGAACGCCAAGGGCAAGCTGGAAAAGCGCACGGTGCTGCGCCTCGACCCGCGCCTGTCCCCGGTGAAGGTCGCGGTCCTGCCGCTCTCCCGCAACCCGCAGCTCTCCCCGAAGGCCAAGGGGCTCGCCGCGGACCTCCGCAAGTTCTGGAACATCGAGTTCGACGACGCGGGCGCCATCGGCCGCCGCTACCGCCGCCAGGACGAGATCGGCACCCCGTTCTGCGTCACCGTCGACTTCGACACCCTCGACGACAACGCGGTCACGGTGCGCGAGCGCGACACCATGAAGCAGGAGCGCGTCAGCCTGGACCAGATCCAGTCCTACCTGGGCAGCCGCCTCCTCGGCTGCTGACCCCGCGGCCCGCGGCCCGACCGGCGAACGGTCGGCCGCGGGCACCCGCCCGCCCCGCGCGGGGCACACGCCAACGCCGGCCGGCCCCCGAGGAATCGGGAGCCGGCCGGCGTCGTGCCGCCCGCCCGGGCGAGCCGCCGCTCCGTGACGCGCTACCCCCGCAAACCGCGCAGCACGAGGTCGCGGACGGCCTCGAAGTCGTCGGTGATCTCCGGCCGGAACCACTCCGCGGAGTAACACGGGTCATGGAAGCGGCTGGTGGCCGCGAACACGGCATGCGCGGAGACCGCCGGCGCCGGCGCGTGGAAGGCCCCTTCCGCCGCCCCCGCCTCGATGATCTTCGCCAACTGGCCTTCGAGATCGGTGACATGCCGGTCCACCACACCACCACTCTCCCCGATCAACGTCATATACGTGGCGAAGAGTTCGGGATCGTCCCCGGCCTTGTGCCGCTTGGCCTCGAAGAGCGTGACGAGCCAACGCCCCAACCGCTCCTCGGCCGGCCCCGCGTCCGCCACCACACCCGCCAACGCCTCGCTCGTCCGGTCCAGCCAACGCGCCGTGACCGCCTCCCGCAGCGCCGTCTTCGTCCGGAAGTGCCGGTACACGCTGCCGTGGCTCACCCCCAGCGCCCGCGCCACGTCCACGACCGTGGCCTTCGCCGGCCCATACCGGCGCAGCACCTCCTCGGTGGCTTCGAGGATCCGCTCGGGCGTCAACGTCTCGGGTGGCATGGGGTCGGTCCGGCCTTTCGGGGGATGGGGGGCTCCTTATGGACGGTACCGGGTCGCTGCGCTTGGTTGGCTTCCCACGTGGTCGGCTTTCCCGCCGTGGGGGTTGCTGTTTTGCGCCTGCGGCGCGTTGCCGCTGCGCGGGGCTTTGACGTGCGTGGTCGGCCGT